>DATJPR010000272.1:0-16073 GCA_035506295.1 Bacteroidota bacterium
GCATTGGGTTGCCGTTCGCGCTGAGCGATAATATTGCCCTCGAGCCATCCGGAGGGTACAACTACACGTTCACGAAGAATCTGAACGGTCAGACGACCGGGAAGAAAGATGCATTCTGGAACGCTTCGGTGGGCCTGGTGTGGCACGGCGAGAGCGGCAGCGCCGATCCGGATGGCGACGGGCTGTCGAACAAGCTGGAGAAGCAATATGGGACAGACCCGAAGAATCCCGACACGGATGGTGATGGCCTCAAAGATGGCGATGAAGTAAATGTGCACCACACGGATCCGCTGAAGGTGGACACTGACGGCGACGGCCTGAGTGACTACGACGAAGTCATGAAGTATCATACGGATCCTCTTAAAGTCGACACCGACGGGGACGGTCTCAGTGACTACGATGAGGTGATGAAGTATCATACGGATCCCCTCAAGGTCGACAGCGACGGCGACGGGCTGAGTGATGGTCAGGAAGTATCACAGACGCACACCGACCCGTTGAAGGCGGACACTGACGGGGACGGGTTGACCGACGGTCAGGAGGTCTCGCAGTACCACACGGATCCAATGAAGGCTGATACGGACGGTGACGGGCTGAGCGATGGCGATGAGGTCATGAAATATCATACGGATCCTCTGAAGGCGGACACGGACGGTGGCGGCGTGAACGACGGGCAGGAAATCGCCAACGGCACGAATCCTCTCGACCCGAACGACGATCATCCGAAGGCGACGATGGAGAACGTGGAAGTAGGAAAGGCGATCGTCCTCGAAGGGATCGTGTTCAAGACCGGCAAGGCAACGATCGATCCCGCATCGGAGCCCACGCTGACGGAAGCGCTGAACACCATGAAGGCAAACCCGGACCTCGCAGTGGAGATCCGCGGCTACACGGACAACGTCGGCAAACCGGCGGCAAACACGGCGCTCTCCCTCAAACGGGCGGAAGCCGTTCGGGCGTGGCTCGTGAAGGCGGGCGTCGCTTCGACCCGGATTGGCGTGAAGGGGCTTGGGCCCAAAGATCCGATTGGAGATAACAAGACCGAGGAAGGCCGGGCGAAAAACCGGCGCATCGAATTTTTTAGAACCAAATAGCGACCACCGGCCGGATGCCTTCCGCGTCGGAGGGCGTCCGGCCACAACTGCCCGCAGGGGCGATCGATCAAGGAGGATGTATGGGACTCTTCGACAGCATCAGCAAAGTTCTCGGCAGCGGGGGCAGCGGTAGCACGCAGAACAATGTCGTCAACGCCGTCATGGAGTTGTTGACCAATCAGCAGTCGGGGGGCCTCGCCGGACTCGTCAACCAGTTCAAGTCCAACGGTCTGGGGGATATCATCAATTCGTGGGTCGGCACGGGGAAAAACCTCCCGATAACGCCGCAGCAAATTCAACAAGGGCTCGGCGGCGATATGCTGAAAAACCTTGCAGCGAAGGCCGGCGTTTCGCCGCAGGATATCACCACGCATCTTTCGCAGCTGCTTCCACAGGTTGTCGACAAACTCACCCCCAACGGATCGATCTCGCAGGGAGATATCGTGGAACAGGGAATGGGGCTGCTGAAGGGACTCATAAAGTAGTCTCTCTCATCCAATGCACTCACTCATGATCGGAGTCGGACCATGTCCATGATGAAGGAGTTTAAAGAGTTCGCGATGCGAGGAAGCGTCGTCGATCTTGCTGTCGGTATTATTATCGGAGCGGCGTTCGGCAGAATCGTCAGTTCGCTTGTCAACGATGTCCTTATGCCGCCGATCGGCATGTTGATTGGCGGGGTGGACTTCAGTAATCTCGCGCTGACCCTGAAGGACGCGGTGCCCCCGAGCCCGGCCGTGGTCATCAAATACGGCGTCTTCCTGAACACCATCATCGATTTCGTCATTGTCGCGTTTGCGATTTTTCTTTTGATCCGCGCGATCAATTCGTTCAAGAAAAAGGAGGCGGCGGCACCTGTAGCACCTCCTCGTCAGGAAGTACTGTTGACAGAGATCCGCGATCTTTTAAAGAAGTGAGTTTCTTTCAGGAAGGAGACATCCATGCGTCAAATTATCGGTGTCGTGTTCCTGGCGCTCGCAGTCATGTTCGCTCAGGCAAATGTTGCCGGCCAGGAGAAGGAAGCGGAGAAGACCATGAAGTCGAAGACTTCGAAGATGAAGACCGAAGCCAAGACGAAAACGAAGGAGACAAAACAAGCGACCAAGGAGAAGGTGGCCAAGGGTGAGAAGACACTCAAAGAGGGGAAAGGAAAAGCAGAAAAGACCGGGAAGGAAGCCGTCGCCAAAGGGGAGAAGAGTGCCAAAGAAACCAAGTCCAAAATGACTTCAAAGGCCAAGGAAGAGACGGCCAAAGTCAAGGAAGGTGCCACGACCGCCAAGACGGAAGGGGAGAAAGCCACGTCAAAGGGTGAGGCCAAAGTTAAGGAAGCGGCAAAGGCCAGCACGGATGAAGCAGTCGGGAAAACTGAAGACGGGAAGACCGTGTACGCGGGGTCGCGCGGTGGACACTATTACCTCAATGACAAAGGTGACAAGACCTACGTGAAGGACTTCGTTGGCGCGAAGGTCGTCGGCAAGACGAAGAACGGCGAGAGCATTTACGAAGGTCCGCGCGGAGGTCACTATTACTACAATAGCAAGGGAAACAAGACGTACGTCACCAAGGACAAGAATTAGGGTGGCCTGTTACCGGCGCCCTTTTCCGCTCAAGGGCGCCGGCCCGGTTCACGTCTCCAGCATGCGCTTCTGATCAACGCACAATCACGGAGGTCTCATGAAGCTTGTCCATTGGATCTGGGCTGCCGTCACCGGCTTCGTCGTTGGCCTGATCGCCCGGGCGCTGTTGCCGGGCGCTGATCATTACGGACTGATCGGGACATCGATCATCGGAATCCTTGGTTCCCTCATCGGAGGATGGCTCGGAAGTCTGATCAAGAAGCCCACCGAAGGTTCGAAGTTCCATCCCGCAGGTTTTCTGATGTCCATCGTGGGAGCGATCGTTCTCCTTCTCGTCCTGCGACTGGTGTAACGGACATACGCGTGCCTTGTCATCGGGGCCTGCCTCAGATGGGCCCCGAGAGTATCCTTCTCACCTCCCACTTTCTCCGCATACGTCTCCCACCGCACATTTGACCTTCTCGACTTTCTGCCCTACTTTTTCCCCTGCTTGAAGTTCTCCCGGATGTGCAAGGCGTACCGGGAATGATCATTGAAGAAAGGAACGCTCCTATGATCTCCGCACTGAGAGGTCCGACGCTCTTCCTCCTCATCGTCCTCCTGATTCCTGTTCCCGGAGCCGCGCAATCCAATGTCGATCGCGTGAACCACCAGCTTGATTCCGTGTGCTCTCTCTCCTTCGATAACTGGAAAGTGAGCCGCGATCTGAAGTCGGCACAGATTGCAGGCGATCCGACATCGACGGTGTTCGATGACTCGCAGTGGGCTACGCTGAAAATCGGAGAGAGCATTTATCCGGATTCGGTTTGGATGAGGAAGGAGATCACGGTGCCGGACCGGATCCTCGGACAGCCGATAAGCGGAGCATTGCGTTTTCTCGTCTCGGTCGATGACTACGGCTATCTCTGGGTGAACGGAGAAAGCAAGGGTCGGTTCCCGTGGGACGGCGACTTTGAACTGACCAACGATGCCAAGCCGGGCCAGCATTTCTTGATTGCTATCAAGGCCATCAACACGGGCGGACCCATGCGCCTCTTGCGGGCGGAGCTTGAAACTGCGACGAGCAAGCCCATCAGGGAATTCGTGAACGATTTCTCTCTCAGCCTTGCAGTCGGTCAGAAGCTTCTGAGCTTCGACACCTATCAGACGAATTCCAACGCCAAAGTGGATCCCGGAATCGACAAATCGACGATCGATCGGGCCGAAAAGAGGCGGCTCAATGACCTGCTTCAATCACTCGTGACGAGAGTCGATGTTGGAGCGCTCCAAACGGGACACATCGACAAGTTCAAAGCGTCGATCGCCGCAGTTCGTGACGGACTGAAACCCGTGAGCGAATTCGCAAAACAGTTTACCTTGTTCTTCGATGCGAACGCACACATCGATGCGGCCTGGCTCTGGAGGTCCAAGGAAACCATCCAGGTATGCCGGAACACGTTTTCCTCCGTCATGAACATGATGAAAGCGCGCCCGGACTTCACCTACACCCAGAGCTCGGCCGCCTACTATGACTGGATGCAGAGGCTTTACCCGGACCTGTTTCGGCAGATGCAAGATGCCGCGAAGGCTGGAAGGTGGGAGATCGTCGGCGGCATGTGGGTCGAGCCGGACTGCAACCTTCCGAGCGGCGTCTCGTGGGCGCGGCACCTCCTCTATGCCAAGAAGTACTTCGCGAAGAACTTCGGCGTCGATGTGAAGATCGGATGGAACCCTGATTCATTCGGGTACAACGGCAACATGCCCATGCTCTACCGCAACGCCGGGATCGATGCCTTCATCACGCAAAAGATCGGGTGGAACGAAACCAATGTGTTTCCGTACCGCGTCTTCTGGTGGGAATCGCCGGACAGTTCGCGTATCCTGAGCTACTTCCCGTTCGACTATGGGAATTCCATCGACAACCCCTTCCAGCTGAACGATTGGCTTCGGCAGTTTGAGGCAAACACGGGTTTCCGCAAGATGCTTGTCCTCTTCGGCGTCGGCGATCATGGAGGAGGACCATCTCTCGAGATGCTCTCCCGGATCGATCATTTGAAAACGCTCGACATCTTCCCGACAATCGAGTTCGGGACTGCGGGCCAGTATCTTGATTGGCTCACGCATCAGGACCTTGCCACGGTGCCTGTCTGGAAGGACGAGCTGTACCTCGAGTACCACCAGGGGACGTACACGACGCAGGCCAACATGAAGAAATTCAATCGATCGAACGAATTTCTTCTCACCGACGCCGAGGAATTCACAACGCTCGCGACGCTCTATGGACGGCCGTACGGGGAGAGCGATCTCGAAGCGGCATGGAAGAAGCTTCTCTTCAATCAATTTCACGATATTTTGCCGGGCTCGGGGATTCGTCCGGTATACATCGATGCGACCGCGGATCATCAAGAAGTCCAGAAGATCGGCATGTTTCAGCTTAACGGTGCGCTTCATCAGCTGGTCCGTCAGGTGAACACGTCGGCATTCAAGAAAGGCGTGCCGGTCGTGTTGTTCAACCCGCTGTCCTGGCAGCGGACGGATATCGCTCATGTTCGGCTGAAGGAAGGCGACACCAGCAGTTATGCCGTCTTCGGAGACAACGGCGCAGAGGTTCCATCACAGAGCGTCGACGTCGGCACGTACCAGCGGGAGATCATCTTTATCGCCCGCGATGTTCCCTCCATCGGCTACGCCGTGTATGAACTTCGAAAACAGCAGGCATCGGTGCTTACCGGTTCGCCGACGTATTCACCGATGACCCTGGAAAACGGGTCCTTCAAAGTGTCCGTCGACTCAACGACGGGCTGGGTGAAGAGCATCGTCGACAAACGCAACGGGAAAGAGATCCTGGCGGGATCGGGAAACAGATTGCAGCTTCTGGAGGACGTGCCGAAAGAGTACGACGCCTGGAATATCGGACTGACGGGCGTCGAGTATCCTTCAAAATACCGCGGAGCGGAAATCGTCGAGGCAGGACCCGTCCGGACCGTCCTTCGTCTCCGGCGTGATTACCTGAAGCCGGGAACGGTGAAAGAGTATCCAACGGCGGACTTTCCATCCTCGTTCTTCACTCAGGACATCATCCTGTACAATGGGTTGGATCGGATCGATTTCACCACCGATGTTGATTGGTGGGAGGATCACACTATGCTAAAGGTGGCCTTCCCGCTGGCGGTATCGGATACGGTTGCTTCGTATGAGATTCCCTTCGGTTGGATCCAACGGTCGACGCAAATGCGGAACAGCTGGGAGAAGGCCAAGGTCGAGGTGCCGGCGGAAAAGTGGGCCGATGTTTCGAACGGAGAGTACGGCGTCAGTCTGCTCAACAACGCGAAATACGGCTACGACATCAAAGGGAATGTCATGCGCCTCTCCCTGCTTCGGTCACCGAAATGGCCGGATCCGACGGCTGACCGGGGAAAACATTTCATCCAGTATGCGCTCTACCCGCACGCCGGGAATTGGCGGGATGGTCAGACCGTTGAGCGAGGGTACGAGTTCGATGTTCCCTTGATCGCCGTCATGACAGACGCGCACAAGGGAGCGCTTCCAGAGCGCCGCTCGTTTGTCTCGCTTGGGCCATCGAACCTCGTCGTGAGCAGCATGAAGAAGGCGGAGGACGGTGATGCCTGGATAATTCAGTGGTATGACGCGAAAGGGATCGACTGCAATGCGGAGCTGCATCTTCCGAAGGCCCCGCACAAGGCGTTCCGATCGAGTTTCATGGAAGAGGACGGGACGCCGTTGCAGGTGAAAGGCACAACCTTGTCCATCCCGACGAAATCACGTTCGGTGGTGACAGTGAAAGTCTATTTCTAAGAGAGTCACCAAGAAACGACAGGCCCGTAGGTCGTACGGGCCTGTCGCGGGGAGAGTTTACTTCACCTTCTTCCCTTCAAAGCTGCGCCCCTGATACCCCATCAAGCCCGCCACGTTGCCGGTGGAGTCGCGAACGAAGCTGATCCACACATTGTATTGTATGATCGTGAAGTTCGTTGACGATTCCGGGACCATTTCCTCGCCGTCACCCGGAGCGCCCTGCACTTTGGCCAACAGGTGTTTGCCACTCTTCACGATATCGACCGTCGGGCCTTGCGCGATGACGTACCGGCCCGTATAGGATTGGAGGAGAGAGTCCTGGACCACGAAGTTGGGATTCGGCCGGTGCCGGACGATTGCTTTCGCACGCTGAGCGGAATCACCCTGTTGCGTCAGCGATGCATCGTAGTGCCAGTTGTAGTCGAACATCCCGGAAACGATCGTCAATTCACCCGGCGCGACTTTTTGGTGATACGCCGGCATCCGGGCATCGGTGATGAAGTAGTCCCAGGGACTCAAGTTCTGGGGCATCAGTTCGTTGAAGTACATCCCTTCCGTGGATGTTCCTGCCGTAACCAGGACATAGCGCTCCGGGTTCAGCGGATGAGGGTAGAGCATCTGCACGGCAGCGTCCCTGACCTGGAATGTCTTCCCATCGATCGAGACACTTCGCGAGGTAATCTTCAAGGGAAGCTGTGAAGCGAGTTTTGCGGTGACCTTGTTGGCGTCGGAACCTCCGATGAGGACCAGGGAGTATCGCTCGATGTCTGCCGAGCTCATCGCCACGTCGTCAAACAGTCGCGGCGGATACTTTTGCCATTCGGTCCACTGGGCGACGAAAGCGTTCGCTTTGCGTCTGCAAAGGGAGACCATCGCCGTGTCTTTGGAGATCGTTCCGACCACCACGGCGAACGGCGTCGTCGTCAGGTCGGAGATGACGCCGGGGAGGACGCGGGACTTGTGGACCTCGGCGGGATGATACGCCGGGTCGGTGAGAACAAGGGATCCGCCCGCGATGTTCATGACGTGCGAGACGCCGTTCCAGACAACATCCACCGGTTTCGCCGGATCGATGAGAACAGGGGAAGGGGAGAGCTCAAGATCAAGAATATTGTCTGAATCCAGTCGGATAACGTTGCGTCCGAGGATCTCTGCGTCGACGCTCATGAACGCCAGGGGGCTCGCGGCCTGCCGGACATGCACCCAGTAGGCGGAGGCATGGCGGAGTTCCGCGGAGCGAATCCGGACATGGCGCGGATTGGAATTGCGACGGTGCTGGAGGAACCACTCGATGTTGAGGCCGCCGTTCCCGAGACTGTTCTCGAGCGCTTCATGCCCGCGGCCCGGATACTCGTGGTATCGCACGTCGTACCCCCAGCGCTGCAGCAACCGGACGCCATAACGGGAGAAGTCCACATTCACGGACTGATCGGCATCGCCGTGGTGGACAAAGATGGGAACATTGAGCAGGCCATCCGCCATTCCCCATGAGCTTGACTTCTCGCTGAAGAACCGGTTGAGGGGCGTGAGCGCGGCGAGATCTTCCTCCGACATCGTGGCGTGATAGTCGGTGCCGCCGAACACCGGCGCGATCGCCGCGAACATATCCGGATGGCGCGTTCCGACATTCCAGGTCCCCCATCCCCCCATGGAATCGCCCGTTAGATAGATCCGGTCCTCGTCCACATTGAAAAGCCGTTTCGCTTCCGCGATGATGTGCATAATATCGTTGTCGCCCATGCCGAGGTATTGCGTATTGCCGCGGCCGTGCGGTTCGACATAGATCACCCCCTGATGGTCGGAGAACTCTCCGTCGAGTCCCGCGTGGCGCTGGTCTGCGGCCCACCAGCGTACATAGACGGGATTGGCGGGGTTGTAGCCGTGAAGTTCGATGACGAGAGGCCATTTCTTGGCAGGGTCGTAGCCGCCCGGGAGATAGGCGCGGCAGAATTGCGGCGTGCCATCGACTTCGTCCGTGTAGGCGAACCGCACAAAGCCATACGGTCGGATGCGCCCCGTCTGTCCTTTTCTCTCCAGCATCATTTCGTCGTATTCCATGAGAGGGGAGTGGACTTTCAGCCAGGGGTTCCCCTTGACATCGCTGAGCTTGCATCCGAGTCGATCTTCCACCATCTCCGCGAGCATCTTCAGCGTGAACCCTTCCGGATTCGTCACATCAGCCGCGGCGGCGGTTGCGGCAAGCTCTTTTGCCTTGGGCAGAAAATCACCCTTGTACCAGGGAAGGTGGGCCGCATAGAGGAGACCCCGGGGTGTGAGCGTAGTACAACGCACTTCATACGGGCCGTCGGACCAATCCCGGGCGTTCACTTCCACATTCGCACCACGCGCTGCCGAAGTCGAGAAGACCACGCTTCCGCCGGGACGGATCACCTGGACATTCACCGCGTCGGCATCGGCGCGGGTACCGTCGATGTCAGTCTTCAGCGTGAATCCTTGGGCGGAAAGGTTGACGAGCGAAGGGGCGATTTCCTCCCTGCGGGCGTAGACGCTCCCCGGTTCAAGAACCCGTGCATAGAATCTACCTCCGGCGGCTACCTTGATGAGCAACGCGTTCTCTCCCTTCTTCATCGTCACTTCAACCTGATCTTCATCCGGGGTCGGCGAACGCAACCCATTACGGGAGAGAACAAGCGCACCGTTTGCCCAAACGCGGATTCCATCAAGGCTCCCGACCGAGAGCATCGCCTTCCCGTCGTGCTGTCGTACGACCTTGGCGTATGCGTACACAACGCTCCCCGGCTGCGACCCGGTCTGGTCGTCAACACCGACCAAATCGGCCCACGATTTCACTGAATGCCACTGCGCGGTCTTTCCATCCATGCCCGTCTGTGTTTGTCCCTCGGTGGGCTGGAGAGCAGCTTCCCCTCCCGCCGCGGGTATGCTATTGCTGTCGAGCGTGCCCGTGAGTGGACCCGCGACAAGCCAGAGCCGCAGAAAGCGCTCTTCGGAGCGAGACCAAGGTCTGCGAAACTCATCCTTGAGCTTGGGCGCCGGCTGTGCAGGTTGAGCGTGCAAGAGGCCGAAGTTTACGACGAGGAGGGCGAGAGCCGAAAGATATCGAAGAATGTTCATTTCTCATTCCTTGTCAGTGGTGGGTGTTCGCCGTCGACGTCCGCATTCGGGCGCACACGAGCGGCATGGTTGGATGTAGGAAGAAAAATCGACTGTATGAATTCCCGAGATGTGAGAGCCCAAGAACGAGCTCTGCGGGTTGGACGGCGTCGCGAAGAGATGCCCCTGATATACTACGACAAGATGGGCACCCTGTTGCAGAATTCGGGTGTGAATCCCTGTGTCGCTCATGGGGCACGACCCATGGTCAAATCCGAGGTGTGACCGGGGTGGCTTCCAAAAATGATATAACCTTATCGTTTTCATAAAACCAGGGTGCGAGACCGTTGCCCTCACATGGAGTGGAGGCGTGCGGGAAGGTGTCTTGTGAAATTCCTTTTTCGTATTTTTCGACCCTCCGGCGAGCCTGGGTTCTTTGTGGGTCGACAGCTCAGCGGATCTGGGGCCAGGGAAGGCCAGAAGTATATTGTGGCTTCCCGAATCATGTTAATATAGCGGCTGCCGATTCTTGGTTCGCAAATTGCATACCAATTCTAGCTGTCCAAGCGGTTGTCGGCTGCCTCGAGTGAACTCCCAACTTGGGTACTTTCCCTCCAGCGCTCTCGCGCGTTGTACAGGTTGATCCCAAGACTCCATCCTTATCGGAGGTACTATGAGCGAAACAGTTGCAAGTGAGACAGTTGCAGGTGACGTAGTTGCCGCGACACAGGAGAAACTCATTTTTCTCAAGGAGAAGATCGGGTACGCGGTAGGCGACACGGCCTCGTGTCTGTACTGGCAGACCTTTTCGATGTTCCTGATGATCTTCTATACCGACACCTTCGGCCTTCTCCCTTCGGTGGTCGGCACCATGTTCCTCATCACCCGCATCTGGGACGCTGCAATTGATCCGGTCATGGGAGCGATCGCAGACAGGACGGAGACCAAATACGGAAAATTCCGGCCGTGGATCCTCTGGGGGATCATTCCATTTCTCGTGTCAGGGATCATTCTCTTCATCACGCCGAACTTCGGCATGACAGGCAAGATCATCTACGCGTATGTGACCTACACTCTCGTCATGGTGGTGTACACGATGGTGAACGTCCCGTATGGGGCGTTGCTGGGTGTCATTACCCCGAACTCACAAGAGCGCACCACGCTTGCGTCGTTCCGCTTCATCGGTGCGTTCACCGGCAATATCATCGTGCAGGGCGCGCTCCTCTGGCTCGTCAAGACGTTCGGTGGAGGCAATGACGTGCTGGGCTATCCGCTGGCCATCAGCACGTTCGCGGTGATTGCGGGCGGACTATTCCTCTTCACCTTCCTGTCCACCAAAGAGCGCGTCAAACCACCGAAGGAAAAGAGCTCTCTTCGTCGCGACGTGGCGGATCTCCTCCACAATCGGCCGTGGATCGTTCTTTCGAGCATGGGCTTGCTGACTTTGATCTACGTATCGATCAAGAACGGCGCCATGCTCTACTACTTCAAATACTATATCGGTGACCAGGAATCCGCCGCTCCCTTCATGGTTGCCGGGACGCTCTTTTCGATCATCGGCGCGCTCTCCGCACCGCTCTTCCAGAGGGTTATCGGCGGGAAACGCACGACCTTCATCTTTCTGACTATTGTGAACGCGATCTTGATCGGTGTGTTTTACTTTGTGACGCCGAACGACTATGCATGGAATATTTCTGCTCATTGGTCGTTCCTGAATTTCGATCTGAAGGTCCCGGTGTTCATGTACGCGATGCAGATGCTCGGCTCCATCCCCGGCGCGGCGCTCTTCCCGTTGATCTGGTCGATGTATGCCGACACTGCAGACTATGGCGAATGGAAATTTGGACGGCGCGCCACCGGCCTCATCTTCTCGGCGGGTACGTTCTCCCAAAAGATGGGATGGGCTGTGGGTGGTGCAGCAGCAGCGTTCGTGCTCTCCATGATCGGGTTCATCGCCAACGTTGCACAGTCCGAAGCAACGCTCTCCGGCATCCGGCATATGATGAGCACAATCCCGGCAGTGATAGCCATTGGCGTGGCCGTGTTCGCGCTGTTGTACAACCTGAACACGAAAAAGGAAAAACAAGTTGCGCAGGAACTCGCGGCGCGCAAAGGCGCTGTCGCGGTTCAGTAACTCTTCACGCGGGCGCTTTGAGCGTGACACCATCGAACTACTCCGGAGAGTATTCATGAGTCCAACGATTATCGGCGGTAATCTGCCAAACATTCCGTGGGAAAAGAAGCCGAAAGGCGCCACTGAGGTGATGTGGCGGTACAGCAAGAATCCCATCGTCGGCTGGAATCCCATCCCGAAGGCGGCACGCATCTTCAACAGTGCCGTCCTCCCGCTCGGCAAGACCTTTGTTGGGGCATTTCGGGCCGACCAGAAGAACGGTCGGGCGACTCTGTTCTTTGGCAAAAGCAAGGACGCAATACATTGGGACATCGGTCCCGATCCGATCGCGTGGGTGGATGAGGAGGGGAGGCCTGCACCTACAAGCTATGCCTATGATCCACGCCTTGTGAAGATCGATGATACGTTCTACATCATCTGGTGCGATGACATGCACGGAGCGTCGATCGGGCTTGGGAAGACCACCGACTTCAAGACGTTCACGCGCATGCCAAACCCCTTGATGCCGTACAACAGGAACGGCGTGCTGTTTCCCCGGAAGGTTAATGGAAAGTATCTCCTCCTGAGTCGGCCCAGCGACAGCGGGCACACGCCATTCGGCAACATCTATCTGAGCGAGAGCCCGGACCTTGAGCACTGGGGGCATCATCGGTTCGTGATGGGGAGTGGAGGAAAAGGATGGTGGCAGGGCACGAAAGTGGGAGCCGGGCCGATCCCGATCGAAACAAAGGAGGGCTGGCTTCTGTTCTATCATGGAGTCTCCTACACCTGCAACGGCTTTGTGTACAGCTTCGGCGCTGCGATCCTCGATCTCGGTGATCCGGCGAAAGTTCTCTATCGGACGCGCGACTACCTCTTGACTCCGGAGAAGCCCTACGAAACCACCGGTTTTGTGCCAAACGTCGCATTTCCGTGTGCGAACCTGTATGATGCGGCGACCGGCAGAATCGCGGTCTACTACGGCGCGGCCGACACGTACACAGCAATTGCCTTCGCCCAGGTAGACGAGCTCCTCGGATACATCAAGGACAACTCAGAGGTTTTTTAACCTGTGCCATTTCCCGGCGGCTGTGACGAAGATCGTCGCGGCCGCTGAGAAGGGGAGAGCCTCTCTCAGGAAGAATCGCATGAAGGTTTTTCTCACCGGCGGGACGGGCTTTATTGGCTCATATGTTGCCATGGAGCTCGTCCGTCGCAAGCATCAGGTGACGATCCTCGCCCGGAATAAGGAGAAGGTTCCTGCGCTGCAAGCGATCGAGGGGATCACCATTGTACAGGGGGATCTCGGCAACAGAGTCCTGCTCGAGCAGTTGGTGACAGGAAAAGACGCGTGCATTCATGTCGCCCTCAAATACACGAAACGGACGGGCTGGGAGGTTCTCGAAGACGACACGCTTCCCACGGTGTTCATGTCGGACGTCGCCGCAAACGCGAAAGTGAAGTCCTTCATCTACACGTCATCCACCTCCGCCAACGACGTTCTCTATGCAGTCCCGGATGAGCTTCGCGACAAATCCACGACGTTGGTCAACGCCCTCACCAAGCATCATCCCGCCACGTTCTACGGTGCGACCAAGGCTGCAAGCGAAGATTTTCTCATGGCGCAATCGTACCAATCGTCGATGCGCGTCAATATCATCCGGCCCGGCTATGCCTTCGGCAATCCCGCAGTCGAAGGCGGGAGCACACAGGGGGATACCAGGTTCCGGGATATCGTTGCAGCTGCTCTGGAGGGAGGTCGGATTGACGTGGTGAAAAACGACGGGACCCAGTTCATCTGGGCAGGCGACCTTGCCCGGCTGTACGCAGCCGTTCTGGAAAGCGACGTCAATCGCAAGACGTATTTCGGTCTTTCCTCGTTGTTCGTATCGTGGGAGGCGATTGCCCGCGAGGCGGTCTCCCGATGCCGCTCGAAGAGCGAGGTGCATGTGATCGACAAGGGGCTGAGCGACACCGGCGTAACGTGGGACGTTTCTGGCATGAAATCCGATTTCGGACTCGAGTTCGATCCGCGCGGCAGGATTTCGGAACATCTAGAATACTATATCCGTCGAGTCGGGCAAAGCTGAGTCTTCAGAACCTCATCCGCGTCCGCGAGTCGTCTACATGGGAAAAGGAGATCACGATGTACTGCACGCATTGGGGTAGGTTGTTTTTGGTGACCATCGTTTCAATTACTCTTACGGGCGTGGCCATGTCTCAAAACGCAAATGTCGGGATGTTCGACAACCATGGTGATATCGGGAGGACGCTGAAAGCCGGCACGGCGAGCTATGATCCCTCGACACAAGAGTACCGGGTGGGGGGGGCAGGCACCAATATGTGGTTCACGGGCGACGAGTTCCAATTTGTTTGGAAGCAGTGGAGCGGGGATGTCGCTCTGGCAGCGGACGTTCGCTGGATTGGGACGGGCGGCAATCCACACCGGAAGGCCTGCGTGATTATCCGCCAGAGTCTTGATCCTGGCTCAGCATATGCCGACGCGGCCCTCCATGGCGAGGGCCTCACGTCTCTCCAGTACCGGGATGTCACGGGAGGCACCACCCATGAGATTCAGTGCAATGTTTCGGCCCCGACGCGCATCTGCATCGTGCGTGATGGTGACGACGTCTTCATGATGATTGCAGCCAAAGGGGAGAAGCTCCATCCTGCAGGCGGATCGTTCAAACTCCCGTTCAAGGAGCCCTTCTATGTCGGACTAGGCGTGTGTGCCCATGATAGCACCGCTTTTGAAGAGGCAGTGTTCTCGAACGTCTCCTTGAGCAAGCCGCCGGTCACGACGGCAGAGCGAGTTCTTGAGTCCACGCTCGAAACCATTGCGATCGAATCGACAGATCGCCGGGCGATCTATACGACACGCGACCATATCGAGGCGCCGAACTGGTCACGCGACGGCGAGTATTTCCTCTTCAACGGCAACGGAAAGATCTTTCGCCTTCCCGTAAAGGGAGGCACGCCCACCCAGATCGATCTCGGATTTGCCGTGCGATGCAACAATGACCATGGTCTTTCGCCCGATGGAAAATTGCTGGCCATCAGCGATCAGACCGTCGGCGAAAAGTCCCTCATTTATGTCGTCCCATCGTCTGGAGGGACTCCTCAGCGGATCACGGCGAATGCGCCTTCGTACTGGCACGGCTGGTCTCCCGATGGGAACACGCTTGCGTACTGCGCTGAACGCAATGGAGAATTCGACATCTACACGATTCCTTCGGTAGGCGGAGAGGAAAAACGATTGACGACCGCTCCCGGGCTCGATGACGGTCCTGACTACTCTCCGGACGGCAAGTACATCTATTTCAATTCCGAACGCACGGGGATGATGCAGATCTGGAGGATGAAGGCGGACGGGTCAGATCAGCAGCAGATGACCAACGACGAGTACAACAACTGGTTCGCGCATCCGTCGCCTGACGGGAAATGGATTGTCTTTCTCTCGTACGGCAAGGAAGTAAAGGGACACCCGGAGAACAAGGATGTCATGCTCCGGCTTATGCCGGCGAACGGTGGCGAGATCCGCGTGCTCGCGAAATTGTTCGGAGGTCAAGGGACAATCAACGTGCCGTCCTGGTCGCCGAACAGCAGCATGGTAGCGTTCGTGAGCTATCGGCTGGCACGACCGTAGCTGGGCGAACAGGTAGATATCGCAAACCCTGAAAGTCGGGAGGAGGCAGTATGCGGCAGACAAAAAACGCTGCTTGACGGGCCAGGAGTAGGAATTCGGGCGTAGGAAGTAGGAAGAAAGCAGGGGACGGCAGGCAGCCGAAAGTAACAGTCGGAAATCGATCCCAAGATTAAGCTACTGGCATCTGTCCGCTGTTGGGTGTCACTTCACCAAAGTCATAGTTCGTGCAGCAGTGAATTGCCCGGCTGTCATGCGGTAGATATACACCCCGCTCGCAAATCCGTTTCCATCAGATCGGAACGAGTATTTGCCCGTCGGAAAACGGCCATCTGCGAGTTTTCCGACTCTCCTGCCGAGCATATCATAGACCACCAGCCGCACATTACTGTCTACTGCCGACTGTGCTCGGTCACTTCACCAACGCCATCTTACGGACCGCAGAATAGCTCTGTGCCGTCAATCGACAGAAGTAAACGCCGCTCGACAGGTTCGTCCCGTCAAAGGTGAATGCGTATTTGCCTGCGGGATATCGGCCATTGGCCAGAACCGCCACTTCTTTGCCGAGAACATCATACACCACCAGACGTACGTCACTGGTCACTGACCACTGGCCACTGATCACTGTTTTCGGATTGAACGGATTCGGATAGTTCTGCGCGAGCGAGAAAGATTCCGGTTTGCTTTGCGAAGCGACGGAGGTCAGCACATTGGTCAATTTCACCAGCTCGATGCCATCCCCTATGCCGAGGTTTCGTGAGTACTTCTTTTCGACCGCG
>DATJPR010000273.1:0-19565 GCA_035506295.1 Bacteroidota bacterium
GCAAAGATTCAACGACTCTCGATGGTTCTCGTTTGTTCAGTCAGGATCTGTTTATTCTTGACGGCAACCCGCTGTTTTCTGCACGGTTTCGATTTGATGACCGGCAAGGTCTTACCAATCTCAGCGACGGCCTGGAACGGAAGTATACACGCGAGCGCTCGGTCAGACTTCGCTGGCAGTTGATTCCGGAGATCTCCAACGAATTTGATTTCACGAATACCGTTAACTCGTTGAGTGCAAGTATTACTTCAGATCGCGTGCATGCGATCACAGGAAACGAATACACTCTGGATTTTGCGTACCGCCCCGAGCAGGATGTGGAAATAGGATTCAAAATAGACCAGGGGAGATCGACAGATGGTTATCCGGTGATTCCGATTCAGGCGGATTTGAACACCGAATCGATGCGGGGCGTTGTCTCGTTCCGTGGAGCGGGACAGGCAAGAGTCGAATTGGGGAGGGAAGAAGTTCGGTTGTCGAGCATCCCGGCAACATTTCCTTATGACCTCACCGGAGGAAGAGTTGACGGCTTGACGTGGACCTGGACGGCGGCATTTGATTATCGGATCACGCAATTCCTCCAGGCGACATTGAACTACGACGGACGCATTGAAGGCGGAAGCTCGCCCGTGCATACTGCAAGAGCGGAGGTTCGCGCGTTCTTCTGACATCGGAGGACCGACGCTCCGATTGCAGGGAACATTCCCGTCAGTGTCCGTGTTCACCTCTTGCGTTTCATGGAGGCATTGAGTATACTCCTGATGCTTTTCCCCGGCTGGCACACCCTGTTCCAGCGGTGGCGAATTCCGAGAAATCACACGCCCACCCGGCGTCGTCTTCCCCTCTGGATCTGCATCCATGGTGTATTGCACATCGTTCGAATCAAAGATCGGCTTGATCTACATTGCTTCGACGGATAAAGGCGTCTGTAAAATCAGTGTGCCGAGGCAGAGCAAGAGGGATTTTCTCCGCTGGCTGCGCGAGAATTTCGACGACAACGAAGTCATGGACAACAAGTCGAAGAACCGTGACGCCATCGATCAGTTGAACCGCTACTTCAACGGGCGTCTCGCGAAGTTCAACACCCCCGTCGATCTCCTCGGAACGCCGTTCCAGCTTCGCGTGTGGAAAGAACTCGCGAAGATTTCCTACGGCACCACGATCACCTACAGACAACTTGCGAAGCGTCTCGGCACGAGCCGTGGCTTCCAGGCCGTTGGTCGTGCGAACGCTGCGAATCCTGTCCCGATCATTGTGCCCTGTCACAGGGTGATCGGGGCGAACGGGTCGCTGGTGGGATATGCCAGCGGAATCAAGACGAAGGAATTCCTTCTCCGCCTTGAAGGTGCCCTCATGCTCTAGAAGAGTCACGTTTCGCCGCTGCCCGAACCGCCAGAGCTTACCCCCGCGTGAGTTGTCCATCTTCATCGTTTTCCGTATGTTCCTAGGTTCATTCTTCCTTTCTTCTTCATCAGTGCCATTACTCCATGTCTTTTCTCGATGAACTGAATCCGGTCCAGCGCGAAGCCGCCTCGTCGTTAAACGGTCCGTGCCTTGTGCTCGCCGGTGCGGGCAGCGGGAAGACGCGCGTTCTGACCTTTCGCGTGGCCAACCTGATTGCGCACGACATCAGGCCCGAGTGCGTCCTTGCGCTCACCTTCACCAACAAGGCAGCGGAAGAGATGAAGAGCCGTATTGTTGGTCTGGTCGGCGAACACAGCCGGAACATCTGGATGGGGACGTTCCATTCCCTGTTCGCGCGGATTCTGCGCGTGGAAGCGGAGCGGATAGGCTACCGAAGGAACTTCACGATCTACGATACCGATGATTCGCTCTCGCAGATCAAGGCGGCGATGGGTCGACTTTCTCTCTCGCCGCAGCAGTACATCCCTCAACAGGTCCGCGCACGGATCAGCCATGCCAAGAGCGCCCGCCTGGGCCCCGCGGAGTTTCTCGCAAGCGCCAACGATCCTTCCGCGAGAGCCGTCGCCGCCATCTATGAAGAATACGAACTCGAGCTCCATCGGTCGAATGCCATGGATTTCGACGACCTTCTCTTGAAGCCGCTCGATCTGTTCCTCCATCAGCCCGACGTGCTCCAGAAGTACCAGCATCGGTTTTCGCACATCCTCGTCGACGAGTATCAAGATACGAATCGCGTGCAGTACCACCTTATCAACACGCTCTCCCGCCAACACAGGAATCTTTGTGTGGTCGGAGACGATGCGCAAAGCATCTATGCGTTTCGTGGGGCGGACATCAGGAACATCCTCGATTTCCAGACGGACTATCCGGATGCGAAGGTATTTCGCCTGGAACAGAACTATCGCTCAACGAAATCGATTCTTACCGCCGCAAGTTCGCTGATCAAGAACAACCGGGCGCAGATCCCGAAGTCCCTCTGGACAAGCAACGACGAAGGGGAACCGACCTCGGTGGAGCGCTGTGAGGACGATCGCGAGGAAGGGCGGAGGGTGGTCTCAAGGATCGAAGAGGAGATCAGCAGGAAGAAACTCTCGCTGAAGGACGTCGCCGTGCTGTACCGGACCAATGCGCAATCGCGGGCGATTGAGGATGCGCTCCGGCGGGCCGGGATTCCCTACGGTATTGTCGGGGGCGTCGCTTTCTATCGGCGGAAGGAAATCAAGGACATCCTTGCGTATCTGCGGCTGATCGTCAATCCTGATGACCGGGAGAGCATTCTCCGGATCATCAACGTTCCGGCGAGAGGGATCGGCGCGGGAACGGTGAAGAAGCTCGCCGCCTTTGCGGAAGCGGAAGGTGTTACCCTTTTCGACGCCCTCCTGCGTAAGGAGTTGGCGGGCGCCGTCTCCGAGCGCGCAGCACGCGCCCTGCGCGACTTCGGCACGATGATGAGGAAATATCAGGAGCTGCAACGGCAAATGTCGGCGAGCGAACTGGCGAGGTCGCTCGTCAGCGAGCTGAGGATTCTCGAGCTGTTGAAGGAGGAGCACACCAGCGAAGCGGACTCGCGCCGACAGAACGTCGAAGAGCTGGTGTCGGCCCTGTCGGAATTCTGTGAGTCCAGGCCGGACGCCACCCTGGGGCAATTCCTCGAAGAAGCCGCCTTGATCGCGGATGTCGACACCGCCGACTTCGACCGGAACGCTGTGACGTTGATGACCCTCCATGCCGCCAAAGGTCTGGAGTTCCCGGTGGTCTTCATCACGGGCTTGGAGGAAGGGCTATTTCCTCTCGTCAGCTCGTCGGATGACGACGAGGACATCGAAGAAGAACGTCGTCTGATGTATGTGGGGATCACGAGGGCGCGACGAAAACTCTACCTCTGCCACGCGATGTCACGGCTGCGGTTCGGCGAGGTGACCATGGCGGTGCGTTCACGGTTTATCGAGGAAATCGATCGATCGGTCCTGGTGGAGCAGTCTGCCGGCATTCCCCGCGTGCGCAGCGTCGCAGGGTGGAAGTCACCGGCACCAAGAGTGAAGGACGGACCTCGTGCTCCCGTCCACAAACCCGGAGAGCGTCAGCCCGACCCCATGCCGGATTATGAAAATGAATCGCAGGAGTATCGTGAGCCGAAAATCGGATCGCTTGTGGTGCATGCGATGTTCGGCCGGGGGCGCATCCTGGCGCTTGAAGGTCATGGCGAGAATGCGCGTGCCATGGTGGATTTCGAGACGGTGGGGAGAAAGAAACTGCTCCTGAAATTTGCACATCTCCGATTGCAGTGATGCCTCCTCTCCCACAGACCCGCGGCCATTTCCATCCCGTGCTCGCTGCGCGCACGTTGGCGCAGACGGCATGGTACTACGTGCGCTCGACCGCCCGCCGGACCAAGGAAGCGGATATTCTCTTCCTGGCTTCCGGCCTCGCGTTCAACGGTATTTTCGCCCTCATCCCGATCATGCTCCTCCTGGCATCTGCCATCGGCGTGTATTTCAATTCGTCATCACTGGGCGTCCAGCACCTTCAGGATATTCTTCATGCGGTCTTTCCGCCGCAACCCTTCGCGCAACAGATACAGAATTCCATCCTCGACATTGTTTCGGATATCGTCGTGTACCGGACCTCGCTGGGCGTTTTCGGCGTCGTTGTCCTCGTCTGGACCGTCACCTCGCTGTTTGATGCCGTGCGCAGCGTCCTTCACCAGGTCTATGCGTTGAAACGGACGAAGGGGCTAATGAAGAGCCTGCTCCACGATCTGGGATTTGTCGTTCTCGCATTTGTTTTCTTTATTGCGATCAATCTGGCGACATGGGTCAGTTCGCTGGCAGAACACGTGATGAAAGAGATCCCGGCGCTGTCCGGATTATCCATGCCGCAACTGAATACGTATTTGCCGACAACAGTCGTCGTCGCATTATCCGCGATCATGTTCTATATTCTCTACCGCTACATCACGGATGAGAAGCCGCCAAACGCGGCAGCGATCGTCTCAACCGTTACTTCTACCGTGATCTGGGTCGTCTCCGGGAAGCTCTTTTCGGTCTATTTGACGAGCATCTCGAACATCGCCACGGTGTACGGCTCGTATACGTTTCTGGTGGTCCTTCTCTTCTGGATTTATTTCACCAGTCTGATCTTCGTGTTCGGAGGCATTGTGGGTCAGGTTCACTGGGAGCGCCTCCGGTTCCTTCATGCACAGAGCATTCAGCGCGACAACGTTGTATAGCGCAGTTGACTGCATCTTCTCACTCTGCGAGAAATGGCTGACAGCATGGAACCACAGGAAGATCCACTCGAGGCGCTGCGCGCACTCCGTTCGCAGGCGCTCCTCGGCGGGGGCGATCGGAGGATTGAAGACCAGCATACGAAGGGGAAGCTGACGGCGAGAGAACGCCTGGGGATTCTCCTGGATGAGGGGAGCTTCAGCGAGCTCGACATGTTTGTGCAGCACCGGGCGACCGACTTCGGCCTGGAGAAGCAACGCTATCTCGGAGACGGGGTCGTGACCGGGACGGGCAGGATCAAGGGGCGGGTGGTATGCGTCTTCAGTCAGGACTTCACCGTCTTCGGGGGTTCGCTCTCCGAAGCGCACGCCGAGAAAATCTGCAAGGTGATGGACCTTGCGATGAAGATCGGGTGTCCTCTCATCGGGTTGAATGACTCCGGCGGCGCGAGGATCCAGGAGGGAGTCGTCAGCCTCGGCGGGTACGCGGAAATCTTCTTGCGCAACACGCTGGCATCGGGGGTCATTCCCCAGATATCAGCGATCCTCGGGCCATGTGCCGGCGGGGCTGTCTATTCTCCCGCGATCACGGATTTCGTCTTCATGGTCGCAGGGACGAGCTACATGTTCGTTACCGGACCAAGCGTTGTTGAGACGGTGACCCACGAAAAAGTCTCATCGGAGGAGCTCGGCGGCGCACACACGCACGCCATGCGGAGCGGCGTTGCGCACTTCGCGTGCAAAGACGAGATCGCGTGCCTTGAAGCCGTCCGGGCTCTGATCGAGTATCTCCCGTCAAACAATCGCGAAGACCCGCCCAAGCTTGAGTCGCAGGATCCTCCCGATCGCAGGGACGATCGACTGCTTACCGTGGTTCCCGCAAATCCGAACAAGCCATATGACATGAAAGACGTTCTTCGGATGGTGGTCGACAACGGGAGCATTTTTGAAGTCCATGCGGAATTCGCCCCGAACATCATTTGCGGCTTCGCCCGGATGGGTGGACGGGTCGTCGGTCTCGTCGCAAATCAACCGGCCGTCCTTGCGGGAGTCCTTGACATCGATTCGTCGCGCAAAGGCGCCAGGTTTGTGCGGTTCTGCGATGCCTTCAATATTCCGCTGGTGACATTTGTGGATGTCCCGGGGTTTTTGCCGGGCACGGACCAGGAGTGGAGAGGGATCATCGTGAACGGCGCGAAACTTCTTTATGCGTTTTGTGAAGCGACGGTCCCGCGTGTCACCGTCATTACCCGCAAAGCCTACGGCGGTGCGTACGACGTCATGAATTCGAAGCACATCCGAGGCGATTTCAACTTTGCGTGGCCCTCCGCGGAAATCGCAGTCATGGGTCCGAAAGGGGCGGCGGAGATCATCTTTAGAAAAGATATCGAGGCCGCGTCAGATCGCGAAGCGGCACTTGCAGAGAGGGAGAAGGAATACAGAGACAAGTTCGCGAATCCTTACCTTGCGGCGAACAGGGGATACATCGATGAAGTGATCGAGCCGCAGGACACAAGGCCGCGCATCATTCATGCACTCACCATCCTTGATTCGAAGGTGGACATGAACCCCAAAAAGAAGCACGGGAACATTCCACTCTGATTTATTGACTTCCTCGGCAATTCATTTATATTGGGGACGACCTCAATACACACCCGATTCGAGAATTAGTAGATTTCTTTAAAAGATTTTCGCCGCTTCACTTTCAAAGCTCTCAGAAGGAGAATTTCATGGGTTCAACTCTGTCCCCTAATGATCTCTACAGACTTCCCTGGACACTCCCGGATAATGCAATCAGTTGGCTCGAGCCGACGAGCATGTGCAATCTCTATTGTGATGGATGCTACAGGAAGAACGAGTCGAACGCGCACAAGTCGCTGGAAGTGGTGCGGCAGGAGCTCGACACGTTCAATCGTCTAAGGAAGACAGACGGTGTTTCGATTGCCGGAGGAGATCCGCTGGTTCATCCCCAGATCGAGAAGATTGTTGAGATGGTGGCGTCCGATGGGCAGAAGCCGATAATCAATACCAATGGTCTGGCCCTGACGATGGAAAAGCTCAAGGCCCTCAAGAACGCCGGCGTTGCGGGCTTCACGTTCCATATCGACTCGGGTCAGAATCGTCCGCACATGAAAGGAAAAACGGAACTCGAGCTGAACGATCTCCGGCTGCATTATGCCGAAATGCTCGCCGAGGTCGGAGGCATCTCCTGCGCCTTCAACGCGACGGTCTACGATCACACCCTGCGTGATGTCCCGTTAATCGTGGAATGGGGGCAGAAGCACATCGACATCGTGAACATCCTCGTGTTCATCGCCTACCGCGCGGCCCCCGTCCACCACGGGTACAATTACTATGTCGGGGGAAAGCAGATCGACATGACGCCGATCGCCTACGCCGTCGAGAAAGAGCGGAAAGCCCCCATTATGTCGACGGACATCGTAGAGATGATCCGGACAAAGTACCCCGATTTCATGCCCTCCGCCTATCTCAACAGCACGGAGCGGCCGGATCACTTCAAATGGCTGCTGACATTACGGATGGGAACGAAGGACAGGATCTACGGCTATGTGGGGCCCAAGTTCATGGAGATCGGGCAGACTCTCCATCACCTCATGCACGGGTCGTATCTCGCCTACACCTTACCGAAAACGCTTCATCAGGGGCGTCGCATGCTTCTCGGATCGCCTCTCGACCGCGGTCTCGCGCGCATTGCTTCGGCGTACCTCCATCATGCCCTCCGGTCACCGCTCGTCCTGTTCAAGAAGCTCCATCTTCAGACCGTCATGGCGATTCAGCCGGCTGACTTCATGGAGAACGGAGCCCTGGGGATGTGTGATGGCTGTCCGGATATTACCGTCTACGATAACAAGCTTGTCTGGTCGTGCAGGATGGAAGAACTGATCAATTTCGGCGACTGGGTCCGCGCAGTGCCTGACAACGGACAATAACGTCGGTCGCGAGGAGAATGTCCCCCCGTCGAAGCATGACGGCGGGGACATTTTTGTTTTCCGCCCACTCCACCGCGTTCCTTTTGCATCTTCTCCCGGTTCCCCCTATATTCACTGACGATTTTCCTGGAGACCGACAGGGTGACCGTACGTGAGAAGGTCCGCAGGGTCGCAATCCTCCTCGAGCGATCGCTCGGCATTCCGAAACAACCAGTGACATTGCCCCGCCCTCTGGATGTCCTGATCGCCACCGTGCTATCGCAAAACACCAATGACAAGAACAGTCATGGTGCATACATCGCGTTGCGCCGGAGATTCCGGTCCTGGGAGGAAGTTGCCGGAGCCCCTGTGCGATCCATTGTCGCTACGATCCGCAAAGGGGGGATGGCGGATCAAAAAGCACGCCGTATCAAATCCATCCTCAAGGAAATCCGGACCCGTGAAGGAAGCTACGATCTGGATTCTCTTCGCAGGCTCTCGAATGATGAGATCATGGATTCGCTCACGTCGCTCCCCGGCGTGGGCCCGAAGACGGCGGCGTGCGTCATCCTTTTCTCGCTCGGAAGAGACATATTCCCGGTCGACACGCATGTCCACAGGATCTGCGGCAGATTAGGGATTGCAGACGGCAGTCGCACGCCAGAGGAGACGTTTCGGACGATGGCCAAACGTATTCCCGAGGGAAAGGGATACTCGTTTCACACAAACCTCATCCGATTCGGGAGGATGGTCTGCAGGGCAACGCAGCCTCTGTGCGGAGAATGCCCGCTTGTTGGTCTGTGTCTCTTCGAAGGTAAGTCAGTGAGAAGGCGGCGCATTCCGTCCGGGGCGGATCATCGTTTTATGTTGCTGGACAACGTGGCCCCATGAGCGAACTTCTGAATCACGCCGCCATTCGACGCCTGCTCGTTATCAAGCTGAGGGCCGTGGGCGACGTGGTTCTTTCGACCATCGTTCTGAAGAATCTTCGTGAGGCGTTTCCTCATGCGGCGGTGGAATACCTTACGGAAAAGGGGGGTGGAGGCATCTTGCGGGGCAACCCGTTCATCGACCGTTGCCTCGTGTACGACAGGCAGGTGATGAGCGGTGCCGGGCTCATCCGGGAAGTGCGCAAGGGTTCGTATGATCTGGTGATCGATCTCTTCGGAAATCCGAGGACCGCGCTGCTCACGCTGCTGAGCGGGGCGCGGTACAGGGTTGGCTTCCGGTTCCGTGGACGAAAGTACGCATACAACATGCTCGTCGAACCGCGCGGTGCGACGGTGCATAACACGCAATTCAATCTCGATGCACTCGATCGGATCGGTGTTCCCATCGTTGACCGGTCGCTGCACATTGTTCCGTCGGCGGACGATGAAGGGCGAATGGAGAAATTCTGGCGGGCCGCAGTCCCGGTGAACACGGCAACGGTTGCGTTGCACAGTGGAGGAGGCTGGGGAACAAAACGATGGTCGGAGGAGCGCTTTGGAGCGGTCGCGGACGAGCTCCATCGAAAACACGGAGCGGCGATCCTGCTTCCCTGGGGACCCGGAGAAGAGCAGGGGGTCGAACGCATCCGTGCAAGCATGAAAACGACGCCGATCATCCCTCCGGCGACCACTCTGCTCGAACTCGCGGCGTTGCTGCGTCGGTGCTCACTGATGGTCACGAACGATTCCGGACCGATGCATATCGCTGCCGCCATGGGCACGCCCGTGGTGGGGATATTCGGACCGACAAATCCGCGCCTTCAGGGACCGTACGGGGATCGAACCACGACGGTGCGCAATGAGACCCTCGACTGCCTTGGGTGCAACCTGGTCGAATGCCCGATCGGCAATCCCTGCATGAAAGACCTGGACGTGCATACCGTGCTGGACGCAATTTCTCGGCTTTCAGTGATCTGATTTCATTCCGGACACAGGTCGTTATGGACATTCGAATACCCTCCTGCAAACACTTCACAGGATACAAACCCTGCTTCCCGGGCTTTAACTGCCTCGATGAGTGTGCGAAGAACGAGCCGGTCGGCACGCGCATCCTCCTGATCAACCTGGATGCTCTTGGCAATGTCCTGGCGACCACAAGCATTCTTCCCGCCATCAAACGGAAATATCCGGTCAGTGACCTTACTTGGCTGACGCTGAAGAACGCAGCCCCGTTGCTGGAGAACAACCCGTTTATCGATCGCGTCTACGCCTGGAATCCGGAATCACTGATGATTCTCGAAGAGCAGACGTTCGATGTCGTGATGAATGTCGACAAGTCCCGTCGCTCGGGAGCGTTTGCCATGCGGGTGAAGGCCGGGCAAAAGCTGGGGTTCGGTATGGACCAGGGCGGAGTCATCATCCCCCTCAACAAGGAAGCGGAAGAGAATTATCGTCTTGGTCTCGACGATCATCTGAAATTCAGAGTGAACCAGAAGACGGTGCCGCAACTCGAGTGTGAGGAGTTCTCATTGCCGTATGCGCGCGACGAATATGTCCTGCAACTGACGGCTGAGGAGCTGGCGTTTTGCCAATCGTATCGACAGCAGGTCGGCCTCTCGGACGGCGAAGTGGCAGTAGGCTTGAACACGGGGTGTTCAGAACTCTACCCAAACAAGAAATTGACGATCGAGCAACATGTGACGTTGATCCAGGAACTGTTTCCGGAGAAAGGCATTCGTTTGCTCCTCCTGGGTGGACCTGAGGACACCGTGCGCAATGCTGAGATCCAGCGTCGTGTCGGGAGCAGAGTTCTTTCCACGCCGACGGAAGAAGGGGTACGGCGGGGGATGTGTTATGAAAACCTGTGCGATATCGTTGTGACTGGAGACTCCTTCGGCATGCATATCGCCATCGGACTGAAAAAGCATGTCATCGCCTGGTTCGGCCTCAGCTGCTGGACGGAAATCGATCTTTTCGGCAGGGGAGTGAAACTGATTCCGGAGGGGTTGGAGTGTGCGCCGTGCTGGAAGAAGGAGTGTCCCTACCATCTTGAGTGCATTCAGATGGTGGACCTGAATCGAATCGTGGCCGAGGTCCGCCGATTCAGAGATTCCGGGCCTCTGTCGCGCGCGACGACGAAAGCCGGTTTGCGGTCAGATCGCTAGACCGAGCGTGAACGTGTGGGTCGTTCCGAGGTCTTGCTTGATCGTGGCGTAAGCGTAGTCGAGGGAAAAGAGACCGTACCGGAACCCCAGCCCCGCCGCAAATCCGCGTCCCTCCGAGCCGAATTCATTCCCCACCCGCAACGCGACCATGTGTTGAAAGAGAATCTCGCCGCCGGCGGCCGCATAGAATCGCTTGTCCGGGATATTCCTCACGGCATCCCCTTCCACTCGAAGATCAAAATCGTCTGTCTTCCACGCCGCGTATCCCACTCCCGCACGCACAAGCGCGGGGAGCACGGTGCCCTGCGATTGGAGCACGCTCATTTTTCCGAGATTCAGCACTGCAAGGCCGACGTCCAGATCGTTGGTCAAGACATGTGTCCGGAAGCCGGCATCGAACGACAGGCCGGTCGCTTCGTTGATCAGAATTTTCTGATACAGAAATCGTCCGGTCAGACCGATCCGGAGATCTGATCCGATCGTGCGCGCATAGGTCAATCCCATCGCGAGATCACGCGATGTGAACGTCCCCTCAGCCGGTCCAGGCCTTGTCCGGATCTCAATGTCGGACACCGTTGTGGTCAGAAGGGAGAGACCGAGCGACTGGTCATTGCCGAGCGGCAGAGATGCTCCGAGAAATTCCGTGCGCGTGTCTTCAATCCATTCCTGATGTGTGAACAGGAGGCGCGTCACTGCCGTGGTGTCGAGCGATTGGAGGCCTGCCGGGTTTCCCTGAACGGCGGCGGGCCCTTCTGCGAGGGCAACGACATAGCCCATGCCAATATCACGGGCCGTGGCGCCGATCGTCAGGAGCGGCATCCCGGAACTTCCGGGCTGTGCGACAGCGGAAGCCGTTGCGAGAGTGAGGGCGCCTATCAGCACTGCAAGAGTGTTCTTCATCAACAAAGTTTCCCGGGCTCAGAACATTGCGGACAGAGATATGAGATGGATCCCTGCCTGCGTGAAAGGTTCGAGGACGAATGTGTACTGCAGAGCGGGTGTCCACGCATTGAAGTCGCGCCTGACCATGAAACCGATCGCGGGGCGGATACCGGTGCCGGAGTCCTTCAGATCGATGCGGTCGACGCCGGCACGGATGGCGAACTCCTCGAGGAGATAGTACTCGCCGCCGGCGCGCAACGTCAGGCTTGACTGATTCGAGGCCTCCACTTCGGCGCTCACGACTCCGGCATTTGACGGTAACGCATAGGCGGCACCGATCGTGTAGAGTCTCGGGAATGCGTCGGTGGACGTTCTGCCTTGCTCGCCGTAGAGTGTCGAGGTGTCCCACCGATACTTCGACGAAATATCCTTCACCGTTGCTGCAACGCTGACCTGGCTGCTCACGCGGTAAAAGAACCCGATGTCTGCACCCACCGTCGTGCTCGAGATATCGGTGTACAAGTGCGCGTAATACAGTTTGAGGTTGACGCCCAGACTAAATCCGGCAGGGAACCGAAGACCGAACCCAAGAAACACCAGGTCCTCGGCGGTCCTCAGCGCTCCTGTCGGCTGCCCATCGTTATCCCGGCCGTCGATGTTGCTGACACCTGTGTTGATGATCCCTGCACCAAACCCCGCTTGCGGCGGCAGAGCGGTGGAGAAGTTCAGAGTGTTCATCGACCTATCGAGGGTCAGGATGCCGGCGCTGAGCGAGCCCACGCGTTGGGAGACAAACGGGAGCAAGGCAGGATTGTAGTAGGTTCCGACTTCGCCATCGCTGACCGCGCTCATCGCGTTCCCCATCGCAATACCCCGGGCACCGAAACCCATCCTGAATGGCGAGCCCGGAAGCCCCGCAAGTTGAGCGTGCGCGCTCAATGGGAGCGCAGTCAAGAAGCAAGCGATCGTCATCAACCTGCCGAGTTGCACGAAGTTTCGTCTATTGGAGGACAAGGATTTTTCCCCAGGCAGGCGTGCCGCCATTGATCGTGACTCTATAGAAGTACACACCGTTCACCACCGTCCGCGCCCACTCATCCTTCCCGTCCCAGATCTCGTCATTCTCTCCCGACCGCGTCACATCTTTCACAACAGTCCGCACCCGATTCATGCCGAAATCGAAAACCTCAATGCTGACGCTTCCCGGGGCCGAACCTGTCGTATAATGAATTCTCACACTCTGCAGAACGGGTGCAAACGGATTGGGGTAGGCATAGACCTTCGAAGGGCTCTGGCTTGGGACAAACGAGCGGAGGACCTGCCATGAGGCCCCGAATGGATGGGTGGCGTTGTCGATCGTCCGCGCAAGACCGTCGTCGGAAGCGCCGTAGACCGTGTCGCCGATGACGGCCACCGAATAGAACGTCGTCGACGTCAATTGATTGCCGGAGACCGGGTCGACGATCGATCCGGACTTCAGCCACGTCGAGCCGCCGTTGGATGTCCGGTAGATACCATCGCCGGTTGCAACGTAGACGATACTGTCCTTGAAAGCGAACCCGTATGCTTTCTCGCCGACGAGCTGGTTCGACCACGATAGTCCGTTGTCATCGGAATAGCTCACGGCGTAGACCTGGTTTGCGCCTTCCGCCGGCCAGTTCGTGGTCCAGACCCTGCCGTGAGGCCCGATGGGTTGGACAGCGATGCTGATCACCCAATCCGATCCGATGTGCGCGCTCTCGTTGGTCGCACTAAAATGCGCCCAACTCTGCCCTCCGTCTGTCGAAAGGTTCACTCCGCCCGCAGTGCCCGCCCACACGGTGTCGTCCCCGACAGTGGCGACTGCGAAAGCGAGGAAGTTGTTGTCGTTGCGCGGATCCATCGTATAGCTCACGGTGTCGGTCGGTGCGACTGACGACAAGTCGTGCGAGGGGAGCACGATCCGCTGCCAGGTTGTCCCGAGATCGGTCGATTTCCGCAATCCACTCGACCAGCTGGCGATCCACACGGCATTTCCTGAGATCGAGGAGCTGAACGTGACATTCTGTTCCGGGACGACGATCGGAAGGAAGTGGACGCGGTTCGCCCCGTAGATGACCACACTATCGCCCAGCGGATCAAGCGGTTGGGGGACTCCATGCCATGTTGTTCCGTTGTCGACGCTATAGGTCGAGCCGCTGCCGGTCTGCACCGAGCTGCCGCTGACATCCTTCGAATACCCCGTTGATGCCCAGACCGTATCAGCCTTCACGGCGAGCGAAAAGATGCTCGGGCGCGCGAATTGGTCATTGGCCGCATAGCTCACCCAGGATTTTCCCCCATCATCGGACCGGGCGAGCCCGACCCCTGTCCCGGCCCATAGAGTGCTGCCCTGAACGGCAAGATGTGATATCGAATTACTCGGCAAAACTGCGGCGGTTGCGCCTGGGAACAGAAGCGATTTCTTGAGCGGCGGCGACGTCTGGGAATTCGCTCCGGCGCAGAAGCAGAGTATCGCCAGGAAGACTGCGGTCGGTCGGTTCATCGATACGTCACCATGGTGTGGGAAAGCGTAGCACTCGTATCTCCGCCGCGGTCAATGGCCTGGAAATGAATCGTGTAGGTCCTCGCGAAAGACGTATTGTCGACGCGGAGGGTGTCCGTGAAGAGTTCTCCATCGATGGTGTTCTTGTCTGCGATATTGTTCTGGTCGGCCATCGAGAAAATCGAAGGGCTTGTCCCTCCCGTCACGGTCAGTCGGACTTCTTTGATGTCGCCGACCCCGCTGGAGTCGCCCGCGGTCACAGCGAACACGATCACCTTCGGATCGGCGTCAGCGCCGGGGATTTGCACCGAATCTGGCCCGACAACATTCGAGAGCCATGGCGGGGAAGAGCGGTGAAAGATGTTGATCGTCTGGATCACGCTCGTGCCCTCGCGCTGGCTGACATCGACGGCGGAAAACGCGATCTGATACACGCCGACATCGTTCTGTGAAAGCGAAAGGACAATTTGTGCCGAATAGATCCCGTCACCGGCAGTCTGGTCTGGCGCCTTCCCGTCGTCATGGAGGTCGGAACTCTGGAGTAGCGATCCGTCCGGCGCAATGACCGATGCCTGTACAGCGGCGATCTTATCGGGGCCATCGGGGTCGCTGACGGACGTCGAGACATTGATCTTCACCTGATACTTGCCGCCTGAGGGCGCGATCGTATCAAGGCGGACAGAACCTGGATTGACAGAGAACTGGAGGACGGCAGGCGCATTTCCTCGCGGCTCGACGGTGGAAAGGGGATTCTTGTTGCAGCCCGCGAGGGCGATCACGAAGGTGAGGGCGAGGGTTGCTTTGCGAACCACGCGATAGGGGTAAGCCATTGGTCGGCGGATGCGTAAGTCACAAAAAAAGCCGACGCTTCGATGACGTGCAAGGAAGTCTCGGCGGATTCGTAGAGATTGCATTGTAACCCGACTGCTATGATGCCGGAAGAGGTGAGGTCCTGAGAAATCTATAGCAATCGGCCAGACGGGTCCTTTCGTGGAAAGGGGATACTTAAGCTACAAACACCCCCAGAAAAAAGCAAGCTGGCGGATGGCGGACGGGTCCTCTGGAGCCGTTGGGCACACTTGCGCATTCCGGAACCGTTTTGTATACTGTTTCAACCCGCCAAGGCCGAACTCCCCTCCGGCCAAGCACTTCACACAATCTCCAACAGGTACAGATGGAATCGGACCCCTCGATGGACGAAGGCGTCTACCGGGCTTCCACTCGAAGTGGGTTATGGCAGCAAGCGTACCACAAGTACCATCGCTTCTGGGTCACGCTTGCCCGGTCCGGCCGTTTCCCCGAGTCGGAAGCCGAGGAGATGCTTCATGCAGTTCTGATATCGATCATGGACGATCCTGATCGGCACTTTGAATCGCTGGAACACGTCAGAAACTATGTGGCGCGGGCGATCCTCAACCGGATTATTGAGTGGAGAAAAAGTGACGCCCGTTACACCGAATGGGATGACGAATCAGAGCGTGGCAGCATTGGGGCGGAGGAGATCTCCGCAGAGGAGAAAAAGGAGCTCCGGCTGGCCCTCAGGAACGGCATGCGCAGGTTGCCGGCACCCTTATATCGCATCGTGAAGCTGCGATTCTTTTCCGGCTTCACCTTTCAGGAAATGAGTGAATACCTGAACCTGCCGATCTCGACGATCAAGAGTCGGGAGGATGCAGCACTCAAGAGGATTCGAAGCATTCTCGAGAAGCATGGATTTTAGCATGGTCATACCGGAGAACGTCATGAAACAGAATATTCCCGTCTCCAGGCTTGTAGAGTTTGCCTCCGGGAGATTGACTCCCGAAGAAGGACTGAAACTTCTCGTCGAGATCGAAGAGGATCCCCGGTCATCGATGTTGTTGGAGAAGACGATTGAGCTCCTGAACATTGCGGGCGAAGCCGATTGGCAGCGGGCCGTCCCTCAAGTGCCGACGGGGCGCCGGGGCTTGCGATATGTCCGGGAGAAAGCGGCTGACGTCGTTCATTGGACGAGGAGTTCACGAACGCGCCTTGCGTTGATCGGATTCGGGCTGCTGGTCGCAGTGGCCGCCGTCGTGATATCACCGCTTCCCGGTCAGGAGCGACTGGCATCAAGGATACTCCCCACGGATGAGGAGGTGAACATGGTCGTCCGGGGTGAGGAAAAGGGGGAGGTGGACCTGGCGGCGCACCTGATGGCCAGTCAGAGATTTGCTGATGCCGCCCGGGTCCTGGAATGGTATCTCTCCGCGTTCCCCAATGCCAACGATGTTGCGGAGGCGGATTTCCTTGCGGGCCTCGCGCACCTGCGAATGTCGCGAAGGGCGATCATCGGAATCTTTGCAGGCATCGATCGAGACGAGGCGCGCAGGGCGGAGGCGCATTTGTTGAGCGCCTTGATGCTCGCTCAAACCCATGAGCTTTCAGCAGAAGCCTCATGGTATCTCGCTCGGACGGAAATTCTTTTGCGGGACGGGGAGAACGCCAGGCACTATCTCCATCTGGTGATCAAGGAGCGGGGAGTACACAGTGCTGAGGCGATCCTCCTCGAGCAGGATTTGGCGGGGCGATAGGTGGAGGCTGGAGCGGGCGGTTCGCACACCCACAGTTCACATCATCGTGACAGTGAGACAGTTATGCATAGGGCACTTTTCGGTCTCGGCATCCTGATGTTCCTCGCGGCGGAGGTTTCAGCGGCCGCGCCGTATTCCAGCGACGAGTATCTCGCCCTCAGGCGGAAGATCGGACTTGCTCAGTATCCAGCCGCCCGGGAGGACTGTCTGCGGATGATGGACAAATATCCTCATGATGCCGTCCTCCACGAGACGTTCGTCGAGATCTGTTTGTACGCCGGTCAGATTGACGAGGCGGAGACGGTTCTTCGGCGGCGGCTCGCCTCGGGGAAGGGGGTCGAGCAGTGTCTCTACGCCATCGGGCTTTCACGATATCATCGACATCATTTCCGTGATGCTTTGGACGCGTTGACCCGGTCGATCAAGTTGGGCAACAACTCGCCGGACTGCTACAAGTACCTCGCCTACGCACTAGAGAAAATGTACGGTGTGGACGAAGCCATCCGACGGCTTTCGATGATGTCACATGAGGAATCCGGAAGACCTCAACTTTGGTACGCTCTCGGTCTGAGTCATCTGGCAAAAGGCAATTGCGTGGAAGCGGAATCGGCGTTCGCAGAAGCAATGGAGAGAAGCAAAACCGAGCCAGTTTACCAACAGCTGAGAGCGGTGGCTTCCTATTGTTCTGGGACTCTTAAGGACCCTGAATTCGTCCTGCTTTCCCTTATATGTGCTGCTGGGCAGAATACCGATATCTCATCAGTTCAATTTCTTCGATGGTACCTATTGCATGAGAGATCGAGCAATGGTGACGAGAAAGGTTGGGAAGCGTTAGTGAGACAGTCTCTCGGTGAAGCTAGAGAATTTGGTCAGTCGCACTGGGAGGGTTGGTTCCAAGATGCTCGTGCTGCTCACGCACTTCGTCACGGTTACCTGAGTGATGCTCAGAATGCAGCGGCTCGAAGTCTTAAAATCGCTGAGCTTATTGGTGATCCCGATCTGGCGAAGGGAGCGCGTAGGATTCTTATTGATTCTCAGATCTATTTGGGCGAATTCGGATCTGCACTGCGCAACCTGAATGCGCTGATAACAGAAACCGATTCGGCTCAGTTCGAGGCGGCTCGTTCAGATGTGTTCATTGATGCTGGAAGATTAATGAATGAGATCTGTCGTCCAAATCTAGCTCTCGATCTCGTCGCCAACGGATTGGTGAGGCTAGGTCGAGCTCGCGGGAACACCCACGCCGAGATGAGGGACAAGATGATTTTGGGTAGTATCTATGAAAATCTAGGTGACTCGGTGTCGGCATTGAGGAACTTTGAAGATGCTGCCCTGCTTGCTAAGAGGGCGGGAGTCCCGGATCACGAATTGGCGCTATCTCTTGGAAATCTAGGGCGACAATATATTACAGGGAACCAGACCCATGTGGCGGACTCCCTTCTGAAGGGTCAACTTTCAATTGCTGAACGCCACACCTTTAGGGCCGACAAGGTCGTTGCGCTCATAAGTCTTGCAGACTTGGCATGTAGGCAAAGGCAGATCTTGAAGGGGGCGCGTTTATTTGGGCGCGCAGTAGAACTTGGAGCAGAAATCAAAATGGTGCCCGCCCAAGTGATCGCATGCACCGGCCTCGGCGATTCAATGTTCAAGCTGGGAGATTTGAAAAAGTCAATTGACGCCTACAAACGTGCGGCCCAGGGATACGAAAAACTGTATGAGTCGCTTCCGGCTTTCGTGTGGGGAGAGAATGAAGCGTACTTGGAAGTTCTGCGCAAAATAGTCTCGATCAATATTGCGCTAGGAAGCGAAGACGAGGCATTACTATCCTTTGAAAGGGCAAGAGGGGCTGCGGTGCAAAGAATGACGACCTACGCCGAGCTTTCGCATCAATCACTCGGGCGCGAAGGGGAAGTTTCGAGGACAGATTTTGAAGCATTTTCCGAGAGCTTATCTCAGAGATTCATACCAGATATGCTCTCGTCATCCATTGATTCAGGACGCTCACTAGAGTTCGTGAGGTACGCCGCTAGGCTGTCGGAGGCTCAAGCTAGATGTGTCGACCTATCGCATAGACAACTCGCGTCAGGTCCAGAACTCTTGAGAATTGTCCAGAGCCATGTTCGGCGAAGCCAGGCCGTGATAGGATACATTACTTCAGGCGAAAAGCTTAATGTCCTGTGCGTGACTAACGACTCATTTGGTTGGCGTCAAGTTCCTTTCGATCATATCAACTTTGCCAAAGCTCAATCTGAACTTGACAAATCGATTTATGGTCACCACAACAAATCGCAGGGCCCTCTGACTTCAGCAGCGAAACCAGGTTTCGCTCTTCTCTACCACTCTCTGTTTGATCCAATTGCTGACGTCGTCAAGAGTAAATCTGAAATAACCTTCATTCCGGATGGAAATCTATGTTCAGTTCCACTCGAGATGCTTGAGGACGAAACTGGCTACGCTTTGCTCAAAGATCACGTCGTCAACTATGAACTGTCCTTGAGTGATTATTGTAGTGCAGCGAGTGAGGTCATGCCAAAACGTCATGCCCTTCTTTTCGTGGGAGCTGCTGACGATGGCATTTCGCAATCGCTTGTTTTTGATAACAGTTATCTCAGCGCGCCAAGTGCCCCGATCAGGCGCGCGCTTCCCGGCGTTGAAAAGGAGCTGAACGTCCTGGAAGAGTGTTTGGGCTCCAAGCTGGATGCGATTATGGCCGTAGGGACTGGAAAATCCGAGGTTCTGTCTATTGCCCCAAGCTACGGACTCGTACATATTGCCTGCCACGCGATCCCGGATCTTGAAGACCCAACATGCTCTATCGTGTCTCTTGGTGCAAGTTCCCGAAATGGGTCAGCCAAGATTGTGACGCTCACTCCGTACGACATTGCAGCGCACTTGTGGAGCGCGAAATTTGTCTTCCTAAACACATGTGGGA
>DATJPR010000274.1:0-6004 GCA_035506295.1 Bacteroidota bacterium
TCCCGTTCTACTGCTCGAGTCGGTAGCCCTATTCGCGTTCGGCATTTCCTGGCTGGTGAAGGGAAACACGCTCTTCAAAGACCGATAGGGTCAGGCCCAAAAAACGCTGCCGGATAGAGACGCAACTCGGAACTCGGAATCGGGAATCGGCATGTTGTAATTCGGAACTGCCAATTTCCAATCGCGGTCGTCTATTCTTCAAGCGCATTATAGAGACGAATCTGCGGCTCCGACTTGGGAATTGGCAGTTCCGAATTTCCAGATACACATTGCCGATTCCGAGTTCCTCGTTGCGTCTTTTGAATCCAACGTCACTCCTGGATTTGCTTATACGACAAAAATGTCGTATCTGTCTTTTGCATGACAGGAGGAATCCATGGAAGCGAACGAAGAACGTCGGACAAAGCTGGCTCAGCTCAGGCGGGAATACCGCGGTATGAGAAGTATGATCGAAATGATGCAGAAGGGAACGGAAGCAACGGTGCTGCGGAAGATGCGCGAAGACAAGCTGCTTCCGCTCGAGCGGGAAATCCGAGACTTGGAGGATCAGTTGTCAAGGGAAGGATAGAGCCGTTCGTACGCGGGAAACAGTCGCTGATACTGGCGCCGTCGTCGGAGGTCAGGCTTCATTGTACGCGCGATACCGGTCATGCCCTTCGCCGCCGACGGGAAGGTCGGGTACCAGCCTGCGCCCACTGCAGCAGCGATCGCCGCTCCCAACGCGGAAGCTTCCGCACTCGACGGGAAAAGTATCGTCCTCCCGGTGACGTCCGCCAGGATCTGGCACCACAGAGCGCTGGAAGTCCCACCGCCGATCGCCGCGAGCTCGCGAACATGAACATCGAGACTTCGCTCCACGGCGTCGAGGGCAAAACGCTGCTCGAACGCGATGCCTTCGAGGATCGATCGGTACATGTGTCCGCGATGATGCGAAGCTGCGAGTCCCACGAACGCCCCTCGCGCGTCCATATCCCAGTGGGGATTCATCACGCCGCAGAGATAGGGAAGGAACATCAAGCCGTCACAGCCAGCTTCAATCTCACGGGCTTCCTCTTCGAGCTTTCTGTAGATGTCCCGATCTCGTGCCGGGTCGGCCCCGAGTATCCGCCGGACAAACCAATCGATCGCGAATGTCCCGGCCCGGAGGCTGCACTCGCAGTAGTAGCCGCCTTCGGCACAGGCGCACATCGTACGGTACGCCGTGTCGACGGTATAGTCTGGTGCGTAGACTCCGGCGACGAGCGCCGTGCCCAGATTCAAGTACGCCCGCCGGGTCGAAAGCGCATTCGACCCTAATCCGGCACATTGACCATCTCCACCCCCGGCAACGACGATAACTTGTCCGTTGAGTCCGGTCTCACGTAACGCCTGCTCTCTGAGCCGCCCAAGCACTGAACCCGGCCTGCAGAGCACCGGCAGCTGATGTTCCCGCAGTCGAAGAGCATCCAGGATCGCTGATGACCAGCGCTTGGTCTTCATGTTGAGAAGCCCGAGCGGGTCCGCGCTCGCCCAGCTTGTCTTGAATGCCCCCGTCAGTTTCCAGGCAATATAGGCATGCACATCGCAGATCATCCCGATCTTTCTGAACCGCTCCGGTTCGTGCTTCTTCATCCATGCCAATCGATAGACGACCGGCGCATAGTCCGGCGGCTTCCCCGTGATGCGATGGATTTTCTTCTTGCCTATGGCCCTGGCGAACGGCTCCACCTCGTCCTTGCATCGTTCATCAAGCCAGACGATCGCGGGCCGTAACACGATTCCCGACGCGTCGAGTGGGACAAACGTCTCCCGTTGATTGGCGATGCCGAGGGCGACAATCCTCAGGGGATCAACCTGGCGTGTGACTTCTGCCAATGCGTGCGACGCCGAGCGCCACCAGTCTTCGGCATCTTGCTCGTAGTGATGGGGTCGAGGGGAAGCGAGGGGAAGGGGTTCGTGTGCCTGCGCAACGATGCGGCCGGATGCATCAAAGGCGATCGCCTTCGTGGCGGTGGTGCTGCAGTCAAGGCCTATCACAAGCTGCTGCTGAAGCATCGTATGCTCCACTATCGCCGCATGCATCTGAGGCCAAGGTTGCTAAGAGTAGGAAGAATGAAGAGGGACGTAGGAAGAAAACACGAGACGCGGATCCCTGCAACCGCTCTCTTCCTACCTCCATCGTCCTACTTCCTACTCCTGGCCAACGAACGTCGCTACAGGATAATCATAGCCTTCATGACCCGCTGCCGATAATTCGCGACAAGGTCAAACGCCGCCCCAACTTCTTCCAGCGGGAAGCGGTGTGTCACCATGTCGTCCATCTGTACTCGCCGGCTGGCGATGAAGTCGACCGCCTTCTGTGTGCAGTGGACCTGACGCCGCACGTTGACGATCGTGATCTCCTTGCGGCGCAGTTCATGGATCGGCAAGGAGATCTCGTCGACTTCCGGTATCCCCACAATCATCAGCGTTCCGCCTGGCTTGAGCAGCCTCACTCCCTGGCTGATGGCCGCCGGATCTCCGCTGCATTCGTAGACGACGTCAAGGAGCAGCGGCTCTTTGCGCGAGACCTCGCTCACGATGTCGATCACACCCGGGTTTCCAGCCCACACGGGGTTCAACTTTCTCGCAACCTGCAAGCGGTCGTCGATTTTGTCCGTGACGTACACATTGGTATCGGCCTCCGCGCGGAGCACGTGGAATATCGACATGCCGATCGGTCCGACGCCGAGAATGCCGATCTTTGCACGCGGCGCGATAGGCGAGCGTTCGACGGCGTATAGCGCGATCGAAAGGGGCTCGGTCAGTGCACCTTGTTCGAAGGTCATCCCCGGAGGAATGGGATAACAACATTTCCCGGGGACGATGATCTCTTCACAAAGGCTTCCTTCAAGTTGACCGGGACATCCCAGAAAAAGGAGCGAACGGCACGTATGCTCGCGACCTGCCAGGCATTGGTCGCAGTGTCCGCATGACACCGAAGGGTCGATCGCCACATTCTGCCCTAAAGATAGACCCCTGACCTTGTCGCCAACTCCTTCAACAGTTCCAGATGCTTCATGGCCGATAATGAAAGGGAACGATACGACTTGCGAGCCGATCCTTCCCTCATTATAATAGTGTATATCGGATCCGCAGACACCCACTGCTCGAATTCTGATGAGCACGTCACTGTCGGTGAGGAGCTGCGGGCTCGGGATCTGCTTGCACTCAAAGCGTCGAATTCCCGAGAGTAACGCCGCCTTCATAGGACCTCTGAAGTGATTGACACATTTGGTACGGAGATATTGCGAGAGTAGCAAACAGCGGACAGCGGACAGCAGACAGCGGACAGCGGACAGCGGACAGCGGACAGCGGACAGCGGACAGCGGACAGCAGACAGCAGACAGCGGACAGCAGACAGTAAACAGCTAACAGCTAACAGCTAACAGCTAACAGCTAACAGCTAACAGCTAACAGCTAACAGCTAACAGCTAACGGCAATCCGAGAATAAACTACGATCGATGAAGGATACGCAATGCAATACAGACAATGTGGCGGAACAGATCTACAGCTCTCGGCGGTGACGTTCGGTGCTTGGGCTGCTGGCGGCTGGATGTGGGGAGGCTCAGAGCCGAAAGCCGCTGTTGCAGCCATACGGGCATCGTACGACCTTGGAGTGACTTCCATTGACACCGCACCGGCCTACGGGCAGGGACTGAGCGAAGAAATCGTCGGCGAGGCCATCCAGGGCATTCCCCGCGACAAGGTCCAGATCCTTACGAAGTACGGATTGCGATGGGACGTCGTGAAAGGAAAGTTCTATTTCGATAGCACGGACAATAACGGCAGGCCCATCGCCATGTACCGTTATGCGGCCAGGGAAGGCGTAGTCCAGGAATGCGAAGCCAGCCTGCGCCGCCTCAAGACCGACTATATCGACCTGTACCAGATTCACTGGGCGGACCCGACTACGCCCATCGAAGAGACGATGGAAACGGTGGCGTCGCTGATCAAACAGGGCAAAGTGCGGCACGCCGCCGTGTGCAACTACACCGCAGCGCAGATGGCGGAGGCGGAGAAAACTGTTAGGCTGGCCTCCAATCAGGTGCCGTATAGCATGCTGCGCCGGGACATCGAAAAGGAGATCGTGCCATATTGCATCAAGAACAAAAAGGGGATACTGGTCTATAGTCCGCTCGAGCGTGGCGTTCTCACGGGAAAATTCAAGCCGGGGCACGTCTTTGGCGACGGGGATACGCGTGCCGGCGAAAAGTTCTATCAGCTCGAGAACCTCATCCGCGTGAATACCTTTCTCGGGATGCTCAAGCCGCTCACAGAAGAAAAGAATATCTCCCTTGTTCAGCTGGTCATTGCCTGGACTGTGCACCAGCCGGGCATCACCGCATGTCTCGTGGGCGCCAGGAACCCGGACCAGGCGTTGCACAACGCCAAGGGAGCGGATGTCAGGCTCTCCTCCGAGGATCTGGAGTTCATCGAAAGCAGAATCGTGGAATCCGCGTTGGTGTAGGAAGCGGCGTCAGCCCGCGGGCTTCAGGTGGGCCTGGAAAAATTCCAGGATCTTCTGCTGGTATTCTTTGCCGCCGACTCTCCGCACGTTGTCGTGCCCCGCGTGAGGGATGGGATACCACTCCTTCTCGCGCGAAGCCAGATTGTCGAAAACCTCCTTCCCGTAGGCCGGGCTGATGCGGTGGTCGTCGAGCCCGTGCACGACCATGACCGGCTGCGTGACCTCTCTCGCGGAAAAAGCCGGCCGCACACTGTCGACCCGGAAGTGCGCAATCGTTTCGGAGTGCGCGAGCGCCCGATCGACAAGAAAGTCGGCGCGGAGGAAATACCTCCGCGCGCTGTAGTCATGGATGATCTGTCGCAGGTCGGCAAACGGGCTTTCCACGACGCCGCAGGAAATCCGTTTGTCCACCGCCATCGCCTGGACCGCCACGGCCGCTCCGAGGGAGGCGCCGAACACACCGTATGGTCCCGAGCCGGGATACCTGACGATCGTCGAATCGAGATACGCAGAGAGGTCCCGCTTCTCATAGTAGCCGAACGTGCAATTGAGTCCGCCACTCGCGCCGTGCGCGCGGGAGTCGTAAGCCACACAGTTCATTCCTTCCATCGCCACATCGACGGCCATCGGGAGAAGAAACTCCTTCGAACTCCCGATGCCGTGCAGGAAAAAGACCGTCCCTTTCGCCGGTTGCTGCTTCGACTTGATGAACCAGCCGCACAGGTGGATGCTGTCCTCGACGGTGATATCACATTCACTCCATTCCAACCCGAACGTCGAGGGCGTCAACGGCCCGCCAAACGACCGGGCAATGTCCTCCGGGGTGATGCGCTGGGGTCGGATGGGCGAGTAGGGGAGGACATTTCTTACGGCATAGTCGATGCCGAAGAAGGCCGCTGAAAGCAGGAAGATAAGGAGGACAAGAGTGACGGTCAGAAATCTTCTCATAGAAGGCGGTGTTAACCGGGATGAGGTTTCAAAAATTCCAGGGAGAGAGAAATTCCCAGAGCGAAGCTATCAAGAAAATGGGTATCGCAACAAGATACAATCTGCCCCAATCGAGGAGCGCCTCCTTCGGGAAAATGCGAAGGACCTTCGCGCCCTGGTAGTGCGGCCGAGGTCGGAGGAGCGCCACACCCGTGTTGACCCCGGCACCGATGCTCACGGAGTACGCAATGATCTGGAGAAGGAGCGTGAGAGCGAAGTATGTTGCGGAAGGAAGCGTGTTCAATCGGCTTGAGTGATCCCCCCGCACGGAGACGATACCTCCGATCCATCCCTGATACGCGACAAGCGGATAGGGAAACACTATGGCCATTCCCATCAGCGACGTCGGAACCGATCCGATGATCAGATTAGCGCCGAAGTCCATGAAAGCAGCCTGCAGGTGACCGCCGCCGAAATTGGTGGTGACGATGGCATCGTTCTTCACGGCATCGCCTACGAGCCGATCACGATGGTCCAGGGCGAAGGTGTTTCCCCAGGTGACCATCGCAATGCCGACGATGGCGGA
>DATJPR010000275.1:0-3566 GCA_035506295.1 Bacteroidota bacterium
TACGGAACCATGTTCCCCATGGTGCCGATGCGCGAGTAGTTCACGTATCGACCCCGGGCGAGGAGCACCTGGACGAAACCCTGCAAGGAAAGCGTGCGGGTGAAGGTGATCGTTCCCCGGAACCCGAAATCCAGTTGATCCAGATCTCTGTCGCCGAAGACGCTGAAGACTTGCGGGCCGACGAACGGGTCGAGAATATTGCCGTCCGGGAAGAGCCAGGCGATTTCCTTCCTCGTCCGTTGATAGATGATGAAGGGATCGATCTCGGCCCAGGGCGACGGGCGCAGGGTGAGAGAAAGCGTCGAAGAGAACGATCGCTTCCCATGGCTGTCGATGCCGTAGCCGGCGTCCAGCGTGGCGGAAAACGGCGCCCGGCTGTCGGAGAGAATCCGCAGGTCGATCTCTTGCGCTGACGGACGTCGCCGAAGGCCGACGATGCCGCTTTCCGGGTCTTCAAAATAGGGCGGTTGGACGGTGAGCGATAATCCCGCCTGCCAGAAATTCGTCAGGTCGCACCCAAACGACGCGTCCACTTGTGCAAACGTCCGTGCGCCATCCCAGTTCCATCGCGCTTCGGGGACTACGGAAAGGCTGTAGCGCAGGAAAGGAGCGGCGGCGAAATTCTCGCGATAGAGAAGCTGGACGTATCCTCCGCGGTCGTGCGGCCGGGCGAAATACCCCAGGTCGTTCGGATCGAAGTGGGGAGACGCGAAATCCGCAGAGACGACATAGAGCCAGTGTTCGGCCGAAATCCTTGAGAGAAGAAGACGTCCCGCAGAGCCGTCGCGATCAGAGAGTGCCGATGTCCGCGCTCCGGCAAGATACCCGTCGAACGTCATCCCGCCATCATCGAAGCGGAGATTCCAATCTGCCCCCGCAGTCAGGGCGGGCATCGTTCCCCGGTGCCCCGCCGCCGTCCCCATAACCCCGATCCACGATGTCGAGCTCAAATCCTGTCGGAGCCGGAGCACGCCGTAGAGTGACTTGGGTTCCGTCTCGAGCGTCGTGGTCGCGCCTGTCGAATCGCTCACCACGGCAGTCTGGCGGTCCGTTGCAGCCGCAAGTGTGGCAACCGAGAGGCCCGAGGAGAATCGTCCTGTCAGTTTTGCCGCGCCGAGAATGCTCGTAACCTGGGGATTGTCGAGGACCGTTCCTCCTTCCGGGGCGTAGACACTGTAGCTGCCCGACGGCGTGCGGCCGACCCGGCGCGAGAAGAACAACGGCATCGATGTGTTGTCAATACTGGTGCCGAATGCGAACATCTGTGCGCCTTCGACAAAGAAGGGACGCTTCTCCGGAAAATATGGCTCGAACACGGTGAGGTTCAGCACCGCCTGGTCCACCTCCACCTGGCCGAAGTCGGGATGAATAGTTGCATCAAAAGTAAAATTGCGCGAGATGCCGTATTTGATATCGCCGCCCACGCGTCCCTGATTTGATGTGGGCGTCGCTGTTGCTCTTCCCGCCGATTCCATGACGGACGTTCCGGAGACATACGGTTGGATCTCCAGATGGAGCGGCGGCTTGATCTTTCGCAGTCCCAGAAGGTGTCCCCATTTTTCGATTTGCAGCCGCTCGGCCCGAGGCACCATCACCCACTCGTCAGTTTCTTTTTTTCGACTGATGTACCTCCGGAAGTTTATTCCCCAATTGTAGACGCCGTCGGGATTCGTCGCGAAGCGAAGCGCGTTGAACGGGATCTCAAACTCGGCCGTCCAGCCCCGCCGATTACGGGCGACGGCCACTCGCCAGACGGCGTCCCAGGAAATGTCGTAGACGTTTCCATCTTGCGACAGAATGCCGTCGCTCTGAACGCCCGAGACATTGGTGGAGAAGACAAAGCCCGTCTGATGGTCCTGGTAGGAATCGATCATCACCGTGAATCGATCCGCCTCCGATGTGCGGTCGCGCCGGGTGAGCTGTCCGACAATTCCCGGGGCATACGAATCATTGCACCACACGCCGACATACAGCGCGCGGTCATCGTAGGCAAGATAGACGATGGTGGTTTCCGTGGGAGCGGCGCCTTCCATGGGATCGAACTGCGTAAAGTCCCGGATGGGTCTCGTCGAACGCCACAAGGAATCGGTGAGAAGCCCATCGATGACGGGAGGCTTGTTCACGCGAATGGCGGTGACGCTCTTTGGGGACGGATTTGCTGCTGCCGCCGTCGCCCACGCTGCCAGCGCAGCGATGAGGAACGCTCGGTGCATGATCCTCTTGCACGAGATGGGGAGTTCACAGCACGGGAGGTCGGTTGACAAAAATACAGGAGGGACGAATGAAAGTCAACGATCGAAGCGATTTGCAATAGAATTTTTGCGAGGAGAAAAATTTCCGATAAATTCTTCGATCTTAAGTGTAGAAGTTTTCGACAAGCTCGATCGGGCATTTACCTTTCGCTCCGAAGGGAAATGAATGGTAAAACCAGGAGCGACCATGAAAACCATATTGACTTTTCTCTGCGCGGTGCTCGGCGTGAACAGCCTTTTTTGCCAGCCCTCTCTCCCGAATGATGTGCTTTTTGACGGGCACGTGAATTGTCCTGCGGTCTCCACCGGTGGAGGGCGGGTGTACCTCCGTCTCTGCATCGCCGGTCGACAGGGGCACCGGCATGATCGTCGACCTGTCAATCTGTGTGTCGTCCTCGACAGGAGCGGATCGATGTCCGAGGAAGACAAGATGACCTTCGCGAAGTCGGCGCTGTACGCGCTCGTCGACGATCTCCGCAGCGATGATCTCTTCTCCCTCGTCATCTATGACGATGAAGTCGATGTGCTTCGGCCTTCGATGTGCGTGGGACACGACCGGGAGAGGATCCGCAGTCTCATTGATGAGATCAGGCCGCGCGGGTGGACGAATCTTGGCGGTGGAATGCAGGAAGGTTTTCGACAGGCGGAGCGGACAGCCGGGGAAGAATACGTCAACCGCGTCATCCTTCTGTCCGATGGACTCGCGAACCAGGGAATCACCGATCAGGAACAGCTCGAGCGGATCGCGCGACGATTTCGATCGCGTTCAATCTCGCTCACGACGATCGGCGTCGGACTCGACTACAATGAGAATTTGATGGTGGGATTGTCCGAAAGCGGCGGCGGAAACTACTACTTCCTGGAAAGCTGCAGGAATCTTGCATCGGTGTTTCACAAGGAATTCGACGCGATGTCGGAGGTCGTCGGGCAGAACGTCTCGATCCATCTGGATCTCGGCCGTGGCGTCGAGTTGCTGGATGCCATCGGCTACGACGTTCACACGAAAGGTTCCGGCGCGGAAGTGGCGCTCGGAGATGTATATGCCGGCGAGTCACGCGAGATCATGCTCGAGCTCAACGTCGCGCCGGGCGATGGGGAACTGTCGCTTGCGCATGCGAGGCTGGTAAGTTCAGGCGGATCCACCGAACGAGAGCTGGCATCGCTGGAAACCAGAATCCACTACGAGCAGGATCAGCACGTTGTGGAGCGTACGAGGGATCTTGGGGAACAGGCAAAGGTCGACGTCGCCATATCCACGCGGGGGGTGGCGAAGGCCATGGAAGCATTGGACAGAGGCGATAAGGCGGAAGCGTC
>DATJPR010000276.1:0-3145 GCA_035506295.1 Bacteroidota bacterium
AGCTGGAGCTGATCGTTCGTCTGCCGGAACCGATCATGAAGCCGGAATTCCCCTACGAAGATCTTGGCGTTGAAGATCCTCGTGTCTCCCGTCTCGGAGATCGCTTCTACATGATCTATGCGGCGTACGGCTCGGGCCAGGACAGGAACAGGATCCGTATCGCCATGGCGAGCAGTCGGGATTTGACCCACTGGGAAAAGCATGGTTTGATCAAGGGAACGCTGAATGCAATCGACAACAAGAACGGCATGATATTTCCTTCGATCATCGACGGACGGTACCATCTTCTTCACAGGCCGATGGAAGGAGAGAACGCGTTGTGCATTCACCGGGCTGTCGCGGATGATCCGCTCGGCGAGTGGAGGACGTTGGGGGCTCTCATGAAGCCGCTGCCCAACAGCTCCTTCAAGGATGTCTGGATCGGCGGGGGAGCGCCACCGCTCAACATTGCCGGGGGCCGATGGCTCGTGCTCTACCATATCGGCAACCGGAGGTCCGACGGTCAACGCGAGTACGACCTGGGAATTGCGGTTCTGGATCCCGGATCTCCCGGACTCATCAGCGGCCGGAGGGAACCCCTCCTCCGGCCGACCACCATCGCTGAAACGACAGGCGATGCGGAACTCGGCGTCAACAATGTTGTTTTCATTTGTGGCGCGTATTTCTATCACGGCGATCTGATTTTCCCCTATGCCGGTGCGGACAGCGTGGTGCTCGGCGGGAGAATCCCGAAACAGGAAATCGAACGCTATCTCGCCGTGGTGTAGGTTTGTCCGCTGACGTCGCTCCTCCTCACCTCCCTCTCATCTCTTGTCTTCGAACATCAGCAGTGGTCAAAGAATCCGACGGCCAGTGCTGCGAGTGAACGTGTTCGCTTCGTTTGTAACCCACAGGGAGGCCGCAGGATGAAAACACTTCTCGTTGTGTGTGTTGTTGCCGCGATAGGTGCCGCCGGTTGCTCGATGTTGCCCATGGGGCGCGACCTCGGCGAAGGGCTGGGCGGAGGACTTTCGGACAAGGCGGATACGATCGGAAGTTCTTTGATGCGCGGAGTGCGCGACACGCTGACGAGCGCCCACACCCGCAGGCAGCTTGACACGCTTCTGGAGGCGGTTGGCACTTCGCTCGCGGAACAGGCACGAAAAGCTCGTGATACATTGCTGGGAGCCGCCGCCCGGGCATGGGTGGAACAGGTGCGCGACAGCCTGATGGGGGCGCACACGCGGACGCAACTGGCCGCCCTCCGCAACGAGTTGCTCGGCGCCGCAACCAGAGCAAACCTCGCCGCACTCCGGACGGAACTCCTCGGCGATTCCACCCAGCGACTCGTCGGCGCAATGCGCAACCAGCTCCTCGGGACGGACACGAAAGCCGAGATCGGGTCGATCGTCGACACCGCCATGATTCATCTTGCCACTCAATTTGGAACAAACGTGCGACCGCTCCTCCAACAAGAACTGACGTTTGTCCAGAGGAACGCGACGACACTGCTCTTCGTTGTCGGGTTCATTGCGTGTGGGGTTGCGGGTTTTATATACTTAGAGAAACAAAAAACCTTGAAGCTGCTCCGGACGATGACGTTTCAAATCCACAACATTCCCGATCAGCATTCCTATGACGAGCTCGTCGGGCGGATACAACGAAGTGCGCAGGAAACGGGGCTCGAGCCGCGGCTCCGCAAGATCCTCGAACGCCAGGGTATTCTCGGAAAGGAAGGGTGGCGATCCGCGGCGTGACGTGGATGGCCGTGAGACCGACGCCCTCATGACGCTTCGGTGACTGCGGCTCGCTGCGATGGACTTTCTCGGGGGGATTGATAGATTCTGGCGTGATTCGTCGGAATGGGTTGACGAATATCAGTCCATGGAGTACATTGGATCAGACTCATCGCATCAATGCTGAAGGGTCTTCTTTGTCTTCGTTCCTCCCAATCTCAGGAGAAGAATATGACGCACTTCCGAAGCATGGCGGCAATACTTGTGATGAGCTCGGTGAGTCTCACCTCGGCAGGTTCCGCGCAATCGAGCAAGATCGCTTTACCAAATGATTTTTCTCTCGAACTGTTGGGCAAGTGCCTGGTGTACTCCATGTCATATCAGCGGACGGTCACGCCCAATGTTGGAATCGAGATTGGCGCATCGGTGCTCGGCGGTTCAGGGGCGAGCGTGACCTTCTTCAATGTTGGACCCCGGTTCTACGCCGTGAAGGGAAATGCTTCTCCGTGTGTTGCAGGGGGCGTCGTCATAGTGTCCGGGTCAACGGATTCCGGACCGTTCTCGAGCAGTGCGTCCGGGGCTTACGGCTACATCGGCCCGGGGTTCGAGTATCGATCTGATGGGGGGTTTCTCTTCCGCGGGACGGTGTACTTTCTCGTGCGTGACGGCTTCTTCGTCTGGCCGGGACTGCAGATTGGCATCGCATTCTAACGGGTGAAGAAGGAAGGCCCTCTCTCTCGGCGAGTGCATCCCTCGGGAGGATTCCTCTGCGACGGGGGAGTTCACGAGACTCGGAAATCGATGACGACTTCCGTGCCGTGAGACTGACTTCGATGATTCCCGAGATCTGGTCCACCGGCTGGGGGGGGGGAAAATCCACTATCGACTAAAAAATCGAGAAAAGTGATTGGTGTGGACACTCTCACAAAACTATCCTGTCATAGATTGAATGTCTACGCGATCACTTTTTTCGAGCAATTTCGCTTCCGACCTGCCCCTGAGAATTCCATCCTTCTCAGGGTTACGCAGGCACATACTGATTAGCCTTCTCGGGCGTGTCTCTTCTCTAAGATTCCTTGCTCGAGTTGGGCTCGCGGTCATCTTGAAATTCACCGGTCCACGGTGTAAATTCCAATGAGAATACCTCACCCCGGGGATCCGTTCCGATCCCGCCTGCTCGTTCCAGCTTCTCCGGCTCATTTGGATCCGGCAGTGCCTACGTGCACGTTCCTCCTTTGATTCATCGAGCCGACCGGCGTCTGAATTCGCTGCATTTTCCTATTCACGCCCCGTACCTTGCGGTTTCGCCACTCATTCCTCCTCCATGGGGAGCGTCTGATCCGGGAGCAACGCGATGAAGAAAGAGGTGTCGTGTAGGGCTCTTCAGGCGTTGTTTGAGGGGGCACAAAGGAAGAACCTGCCACGTGGGG
>DATJPR010000277.1:0-12913 GCA_035506295.1 Bacteroidota bacterium
GACTTCGGCTATGGGTTCAGCCCCGCGGAGTTTTCATTCTCCGGTCTCGCGAAAATTGGGTTGCCATCGCTGGGGCTCGATCTCGTCTTCGGATGCACGTACATCCCTCTTTCCGGAAATGATCAGTCAGATTTCTTCACAGGGGAAGATGGTCTCACGTATCAGCGCATATCGATGCTCGACAGTCGTGCGTCACTCTTCGCCGCATCGATCGGTCCCCAGTGGTTCGTCCGGAAACCGGGCATAGGGCCGTACGTCGGACTGCGCTTGAGCGTTGTTCACATGAGTTCGATTGCATCCACTGTTCGTTCCGGTGCACAAATCCTGACGAAGGATGGAGACGGCTGGACGAGACTCGGGTTCGGAATCACTGGAGGAATTGAAATCCCAGAAAGTTCTCCGGTCTCCATCGATATCGGAGGACACTACAACTTCGACTGGATGCTCGATGGTGTTATCGGCGAACCTGGTCTTGACGAATACGGACTCACAGCCACCGTGCTGGTTTCGATCCTTTAGCATCAAGGGACCTCACTCCCATGGTACTCAACTGTCTGCGGAGGAACCGTGTCTACTCGAGTATGTATTCTGTTCATTCTCACCGTTGCATATGCAACCAGCGCCGACTGTTGGTCGCAGCGTGACAGTACCTCCAATCAACCCCGACTTGTTTCGCCTTTGTTCAATCAGTGGAACACTATCCCCGACGGCTATTCGTTTCGGATTGCGGGTATTTCTTCGCCGGCAAACCTCGGTGAGTCCGTCGGGAGCCTGACTCTGACCCTTGGTGGCATGTTGGAAGTCGCAGTCCGGCACGAAGGTCTTCTCGGCTCTCCGGTAGGCCGACTTACGCCAACGAATGAAATCGGCGTGCGAATGCAGTTACTTTCGGAGCAATCAGGAAAGGCGGGTGTCTCCGTGTTCTTCAACATGATGACGCAAACCCAGGGAAATCTGCTTGGGAACGCGGATCTCGCCGGCACGCTTCCGGGGATTTACAATATGGCGGTCGAATCCATGGCGTATGATGCAAAAACCATGGTAGCGGGAATCGCATTCTCCACAACGGTCAATCCGTGGCTATCCGTGGGCGGCGCACTCGGCGTGCGTGATGTGTGGTGGAAGCAGCAGTTTACAAAGTACCGGGTTCCGGTGTCTCTACCGACAACATCAGACGGATGGACGTTCCCTCTCGCCGAGCAGACATCATACAACCTCCACTGGTCCGTCAATCTCGCAGCGCGGATTACTTCGAATTTGCAGCTTCTCGGAGAGGTACGCATGCTCCCCTTCATGGATATAGATGAGTCAACGTATCTGCTCACGGCACGTCAAGGAATCGAAGCGGCCGTCGGTCTCGCCTATACTGTGGCACCAGGCATTGACCTTCTGCTCCTCGATCGCTGGTTTTCGGAAGGCGGCTCGAGAACACACTACCACGAGATTCGCCTCGGGGTCAGCGTTACTCTCGGTGGTTTGTAACGGCAAAAAAAATGGATGCCCAGGCATCCATTTATTGTTCAACCCCGAGCCTGCGACTATGGCGCCTGCACAATCATCAGCTCGAACGGCTGTATGGTAAAACTCACGTCGGTGTGGAGAGGGATATCGAAGCCTCTCATTTGCTGGGCTTTGGCGGCATTCACCGAGAGAAGGTCATCGTGCGCCAACTCCCGCCAGCCGGATTCGGGAAGTGCATCCGGGAAGTGCAGTGTCACGTTCGCCGGCTCGTCGTTCATATTGTATAACGCGTATTGCTTCTCCCCGAACAGATACATCCCCACGCCGCCCGGTCCTTCCAGCTGCATCCCGAGCTCTTTCGTGAACGGCCGCCGGATCGTGTTTAATGCTTCGACCGGAAGTCGGAGAAGATCATAACTGTTGTCCGGCATGTTCAGAACGTAGATCGTTCCCTTCATGTATTGGACTTCAAGAAGAATCCCGAAGTCATTGTCCTCCCGGACGAGCGCCAGATCGCGCGCATACGGCCACGTCGTGGTTTCAATCGCGGGAAAAACGAACGGTCGATCGCTCTTGAACACCTGTTCGCGCCAGCCTGATCGACCCCGGAAGGTGGACGAAGAGACCGTCTCAGGCCCTTCCATGAGGTTGAGGGTATTCTTGAATTCCGTGTTCCCCAGTTTCTTGAACAGCGACCAGGTCATGAACACGTCGTGGCCGTTTTTCAGCCGGGAAATCATCTTGTCGGCCAGGCCCGGATCTCGCAGTGAATGCTCGGTGAAGATTGCCGTCTGCGTCGTATCGGGAAACTCGGCGACCGGATCGATGGGAATTCCCGCCATTCCGAGGTAGCCAAAGATATTGTACTCGCCCGTCGAGCCGTACGGCAGGTACATCGGCACTCCGCGAGCATTGCCCTTCAACAGCCCAGCGACATGGTCGAACTCGGGGAGCATCTCCCGGAAGTGAGGAAAGACGTCGCTGGAGGGCCCGGTGTGGTGAATCTGACCGGCACACCAGAGGATGATCTCCGGCGACTTTGCCAGCACCGCCTGCCAGACCTGCGCAACGTAGTCGTTGGCCTGTCCCTTCATGTCGTAGTTGTCGAGCCAGGAGCCGACCCACTTTTTCGGATCAACCGACGGCCACCATTTCTGGAACACATAGCCGCTGTAGATCGGGATATGTTGGTCGTGTGTGGCACGGGTTCTCGTCTCAATGCCGACCGCCATCGCATCAAATTGCTTTGTTTCTCCATAGACGTCGTACCCGTTCAGCCGGTGACCTTCATACCAGTTGGGATACTTGATGATGACTCTGATGCCAGGATGAACCTTCTTCGCCGGCTCGATGATGTATTTCTCCGAGACCTCGAGAAGGAGCTTCGTCCGGTAGTCCGCCCAGCTCGTTTTCCCCCGTGCTTCGACACATTTCTCACAGGTGCAGGTGGTGAAGAGCCAGTCGTCCAGGATGAATTCGTCGAAGATTTGCGCGAGGGCGCGCGAGCGGCGCTCAAGGATAGCCTGGTTCTCCGGGTTGTTGTAGCACATCGGTCCACCGGGAACCGTGGGCACCATCGCGCCCGAGACCTTCACGCCGAGCGAACGGAAGTAGTCTGCGGCGGACTTCATCACGTTGACATTCACTTCCCCTTCACTGGAACACTCGAGATAGACGTGCCCGGCTCTGATTGGCGCGAAGTACTCTGTCACTTCCCGGCGTGAGGCCGAATCTGCGAGAAGGCGCTCAATGTCCGAGTAGGTGAAGTAGATCGCGTACTTGACATTTTGCCATGACGACGGCTCGTGAGCGGGCGAAGGCATCGTGCTCTGCGCGACGAGGGGCTGCGCGGCAAACAGTGCTGTCAGCAGCAGAAGCATTATTGTTGAACGGACGGAGGTGTGAAAGACAGGCATTGCAGTTTCTCCTCTTGGAAATGTATCGTTACAACGATGTGTCACTTGAAGAGCAACGGCGCAAACTCGGAGAGGTATTCCCTCCAGTTCACCCAAGTATGGCCGCCGGACGATTCATGGAACTCGACGTCGAAGCCGTGCTCCTTCAACAACGCGACGGTTTTCTCCGAAACCTGGAGAAGAAAATCGTCTGCGCCCGTGGCAAACCAGATGTGCCGGAGTCCGATCTTGAGGCTGTTGTCGTCGAGCATCTTCTTGTTGCGCTCTTCCCAGGAAGGGCCTGCGGGCGCGTTCCCGCGATTCATTCCACCGAGCTCGAAGATCCCGGAGCTGAAGACGCCGATGGAAGAGTAATCGCCGAGATCGGGGATTCCGATATTCAGTGCCTGTGCTCCTCCCATCGAAAGCCCCGCAATCGCACGATGCGCGCGATCGGTATAGACACGATAGTGTGATTCGATGTACGGTCTGATGTCACGCGTGAAGTCGGCGATGAAATCATCCTGGGTTATATTCATCCCTGAATGGAATGGTCCCGTATGACCCGCCGGCATCACGACCAGCATGGGGACCGCCTTCCCCCCGGCGATCAGGTTGTCGAGGATGAACCCCGCGCGACCGACGCTCGACCAGGAATCGTCGCAGTCCCATGCGCCGTGGAGGAGATACAACACGGGGAACTTGTCGCTTACGACTTCATAGCCCGGCGGAGTGTAGACGTGCATGCGCCGGAATCGATGGAGCGATTGTGAGTAATACGTGACCGAAGCGACAGAGCCATGCGGCACGTTCTGCGTTTCCATGAAAGCCGCGCCCGGGACGTAGACGAGGCTCCATGCGTCTTCGTTCGATTCGCTGACGGACGGATTGCGCGGGTCCATGACGCTCAAACTGTCGACGACAAAGCGGTAGCGGTACGCTCCCGGCACGACAGGACCGATGGTCGTCTCCCAGACGCCATCCGGTTGACGCACGAGTTCTTTCTTTCGGAGAGGTTCAGGGATATCCGACCCTCCGATCAGGATCTGTCTTGCGGTCGGAGCATAGATGCGAAAGGTGACCATCCCGCCAGGCCCGACCGCTGGTGAGTGAAGCGTATCACCCGGGGAGAGTGCCGGCGTCTGGGCCGTCATGATCGCCGCGGCGCACAGGGTCAAGGCTGGAAGGATGAACCACAATCTCTTCATGGACAATCTCCGAACGATGCCCTGCGGGATTTCCTCCGTGCGTGGCCCTCGCGACGAATGTCCCTCAGGCAGGGTTGAATGTTCTTGAAATGATGCGTATATCGTTCCTCACTGACCGTCAGGGAATCTCGCCCATGCAACGTCGACAATTCCTCGTCACCGTTCCGCTTGCTGCCGCTGGTCTCACCGGGCCAAAGGTGATTCGTGGGAGGGAGTTGCACGCGCTGGATGAAGACAGCACTCAGAAGAACAAGAATCTTTTGGACAAAGTAAAGAACGCCATGCTCTCCATGCAGCGCGCCACGTGGGAACAGGGGGTCGCCATGCAGGCGCTGCTCGAACAGGGGGAGTCCGATCTTGTCATCCTCATGGCGAAGGACGCCGTTCTTCGCCAGTCGGACGATGGCCGGCTGTCGATGCTTGGCGAGGAGTTCGCGTTGAGCGATGCTGCATGCCCCGGCGAAGCGGTGCACTGGGCAGCCAGGAAGACCGGCGACAAAACATTGCAGGCCGGGTTCGACAAGATGCTGGAGTATGTTCTTCACAAAGCGCCGAGAACGAAGGACGGGATCCTCTACCATTTTACGAACATTCCGCAGATCTGGAGCGACATTCTGTATATGCTCCCCCCGTTTCTTGCCGTGGCAGGAGAATTTCATGAAGCGATGATGCAGATCGAGGGTGAGCGGGCCCACCTTTGGAACCCGGAGAAGAAACTCTTGTCGCACATGTGGGACGACGGGAAGCAGGCACTTGTCCGAAAGGACTGCTGGGGGGTCGGGAATGGCTGGGCGGCCGCGGGCCTCTCCCGTGTGATTCGCATGCTCCCGGCTACGATGGAGCGGGAACGCTCAACGCTCATCGGCTACGCGACCGCAATTCTCGACGGATGCATTGCGCACCAGCGCGATGACGGTCTCTTCCATAATATCGTCGATAACCCCGACACCTTCGTCGAGACCAACCTTGCCCAGATGCTGGCGTACACGATCTATCGAGGGACAAAGGCCGGCTGGCTTGACGGGCACTACCGGGCTTGCGCAGATCGGATGCGCGCCGCGGTGCATGCGAAGGTCGACGACCTCGGACTGGTGCAGGGCGTGTGCGGCTCGCCGGAGTTTGATCATCCCGGCACCGCAACCGAGGGGCAGGCATTCTTCCTGATGATGGAAGCGGCCTACGCCGATCGTGTCAATTGACGATTGTGGATTGCCGATTGTCGATTGTGATGTTCGTTTAGTGAGCCACCTTGATGTAGCCCCATCCCTCGCGCTGCTTTGAGATGATCTCGTACACGCCGTCCGGAACGGTCTGCACGCCGTTCGCGAGTGTGCTCGGGTCGACCTTGTTGTTCTTCAATGCCATCCGGCAGACCCTGAAGGAGACCTTCGGATTCTTGAGGGCATTGTTAAGCTCCATCGGGACCGTCGTCTTTTCCGGTAAGACCAATTCGTAGCCTTTGCCATACATAACGACTTCGAGCTCCGCCTCAGGGTTCGCGGTCGTTATCTCTCTGACCAATCGCATGACCGCCTTCTGATCCAGGCTGTCTCTGCTCGTCAAATCAAAGACCACCCGGTACGAAGAGTTCTGGGACAGTCCGATTCCCGAGATGAGAAGCAGAAATGCCGCTACAGCTGCCATTCGTTTCATGATGGCACCTCCGATGATGTGTGTAGTCACTGGATTGCGCATTCGTTCTTGCCATTCTCTAGGAACTCCGCTTCAATTTCATCTGCTGCGAAAATCCCCACGTTGATTCCCTTGATGGTCCGGTACGCCGGCGGGGCCGACGTGGCTCTTCCTTCGATCCAGCGGAGGAATGTCTCTTCGTCCATCTCTTGCAGTCCGGGATTCTCGGAGAGTAATTGCGCGAACGGAGCACCGACCCCCCGATCGGGCAACCGGGGAGTGTTTGATGTGTAATGCGCCGGATACACCATCATCGTCTTCGGCCAGGTGCTTCTTGCCCTTTGAATGCTCCGCCACAGCTGTGATGCCCATTCCTCAGTCTTCTCCGCGAGATCCGGTCGACCAATCGAATTGAGAAAAAGGAAATCACCCGTGAACGCAGCTTCTTCTTCGATCCGGAAGGTCACACTTCCCGGGGAATGACCCGGAGTATGCTCGACGGTCAGGGCGCAGCGACCGAGATCTATTTTCCTCCCATCCATGAGCGGGGTGAAGTCCAACTGTCCCGGCTCGCCGTTGTAGGGATAGACGCTGTCACCGGGATGCAGATAATACGGGATCCCGAGACGGCGCGCGATTTCAGGGCCTCCACTGATGTAGTCGGCGTGCACATGAGTGTCCGCGACCGCGATCAACACGGCGCCGGTCTCCACCACGAACTGCAGGTGCGCGGAAAAGTCTCTCGGCGGGTCGATGATCATCGCTTCGCCGTCGCTCACCAGCACGTAGCTCAACGCCTCCTTCCCGATCCGGTCGAATTGCACGAGCCGGGTCAGCGGTGCCGGCGGCGGGAGGGTCCGGGGGACGGAGAGTTTCATCCATGCCGCCATCCCGCCTGTCAACGACCTCGCCTTCGCTCCGAGCCGGTTGAGGTGAAGCGCGCCGATCTTGCTGTCATTTCCATGCGCGCAGATCACGACCACGGGTCGAGAGGGGTCGATGCCGGTGCCGGCAAGATCCGAATATTGGACGAGGCGTGACCCGACGATCGCAATGAGCCGGTCCTGCGGGATGAGCCCGACCGCGGGAACCGTATTCCCCGACCGCGCGCGCACATCGACGATCTGGACCGGTTCTCCCGCTTCAAGTTTCTTCAGAAGTTCCAGCGGGCTAATTTCCGGAACGGTCTGCACATCGGCATTGTTCATTGACCAGGAATATTGAGCCATGACTTCACCTTCTCGAGATGGTTCCTCTGATGAAGATCATTCCCGCGGTGTTGATGCTCCTTTCCAGTTCTGCTCTTGCGCTGGGGAACCCTCCCCAGGATTCGACGGAGAACGACGCAAGATTGACGTATGGCAAACTCATTGCCGCGGGCAGCACCATGGTCACTGCCTGGGACCTTCCGCAAGATCCCCTGACCGATTCCTCGCTCGCGGGGTCGTCTCGCGCTGCATTGATTCAACGAGGCTTCCGTGTTTTCATGCAGACGCCTGTCGAGGCGCCGAAGTTCGTCGGCAACCGGCTTGCCTGCGGAAACTGTCACCTGAACGGCGGCCAGCGTGAGCGCGCGCTCCCCGTGGTCGGTGTGGCGCACGCGTTTCCCGAGTACAACAAACGTGAAGGACGCGTCTTCTCGCTCGAGGACCGCATCGTCGGATGTTTCATGAGAAGCGAAAACGCCACCGGCGTCGGCGCACATCCCGACACGGCGTCGGACGACGTCGTTGCCCTTGCAGCGTATATCCGCTGGCTTGCAGAGAACGTCGCACCGGGAGACAAGCTTCCGTGGCGCGGGAAGAATGTCATCCCTTCGGACAGCTGCCTTCCCATCGACAAACTCGACCCCGCTCGCGGGAAAGCGCTGTATCTTGCACAGTGCACAACCTGTCACGGAAAAAACGGGCAGGGGGTGCAGATCGGTGACAAGAAGGCAGGACCGCTCTGGGGCCCGAACTCATGGAACGACGGTGCCGGCGCCGCGCGCATCTATACGCTGGCAGGCTTCATTCGGTACGCGATGCCGTATCTGAAGCCCGGCAGCCTGAGCAATGAAGATGCCCAGCACATCTCCGCATACATCAACTCGATGAAAAGACCGCGATACCCGTTCAAGGACAGGGATTACACGGTCAGCGGAGTGCCGCGCGACGCCGTGTACTATCGTCGGCCGGCAGTCCTGAGTTATCCCGCGAAGCAATAGGTGCAGCCGTGTTCCTGCGCGCGATTGACGGCGAGGACGCCCGAAGGGACAAGCTGGATGCCTGGATAGATCCCGGCGACCCAGTCTTTCTTGACCATGTCGGGGTCCTGTTTCATATCCTTGGCGACCATACTGCTCATCACGGTCAGCGCCATGTCGCAAATGCCGAAGAGCACACCGCTCTGCATCAGCTGGTCGATCGACATGCCGGGGAGCGGGAGTGCGCCCTCTTTCGGCTGCCAGAAGGGGTTCGTTGTGAGAACGGATTTCGTCATCAGGTCGGTGACCTTGAAGACGTCCTTGAAGTTATATTTTTCCCACACTCGGGATTCCATGCCGAGGGCGATCCCTTCATGCCGCAGCACGACGACCGCCGTCACATCCTTTTCGTCCGCGCCGGCGGCTTTGTTCGTCATAAGAAAAACGCGTGCCCAGGCGAGGGGGAGACCGCTGTTCGATTCCGCAGCGTCGAACACCTGTCGGTGCTTGCCGTTGATTTTCTGAAGCCAGTTTTCGAAACCGGAGGTGTCGGGTGAAGGGGAGAGGAGATCCTTGGCGAATCCAAGGTTTGCAGGAAAGGATATGCCGGCCACTCCAACGGAGGCCGAAGCGAGGAGGGTTCCGAGGAACTGGCGACGTTGATACGTTTGCTGGGGAGCAGACATAGTAGTGCCTCCTGTTGGTGTTGTGGCTGATGGTATGAGAAAGAACAGTGGGGCGAGTATACATATTTGGCAAAAAAGGCGCAACTGTTTTCAAAATTATTTTCGGTGAGGCAGCGATGGAATCTGGTTCGGTGTTTTGGCCATGGTACGTGACGGGACCATTGATCGGATTGTACGTGCCGGTTCTCTATTTTCTTGTGAACAGGCATTTCGGGGTTTCCTCCACGTTTCGCGACTTTTGCGCGGCGGTCCTGCGGCCGAAAGTGCCCTACTTTCAGTATAACTGGAAAGACCATCGCTGGAGGATGGTCTTCGTCGCGGGGATCGCCATCGGCGGCTTTCTTGCCCGGTCGGCACTCACCGCCGGCGCCAACGGAATCATTTCCGGCCACACGTTGTCCGTTCTCTCCTCCCTGGGGGTGAAGGATTTTGCCTCACTCGTCCCCCGCGACCTGTTCTCCTGGGAGTCGTTGCTGACTGTCCGCGGGCTGTTGCTGGTGGTCGGCGGAGGATTCCTCGTGGGGTTCGGGACGCGATATGCCGAGGGGTGTACCTCCGGGCATTCGATCCACGGCATCTCGACGTTTCAGCGGGCCTCGATTATCGCGACGATCTGCTTCTTCGTGGGCGGATTGATCTCAACCTATCTCTTGCTTCCATTGATCCTCACCATGTAAGGGAAGATGGCATGGTCTATATCGTCGTGTTGAGTCTGGGCATCTTCTTCGGGATGATCCTGACGAACGGACAGGTTATTTCATGGTTTCGGATTCAGGAGATGTTCCGATTCGATGCGTTCCACATGTACGGAGTGATTGGCTCTGCCATTCTGGTCGGCGCAATCTCCATGCAGGTGTTGAAGAGACTGAACGTGCGCTCCTGGACGGGAGAAGCCATTGTTATCGAGCAAAAGACGTTGGAGAAGGGAACAGTGTTCGGGGGAATACTCTTCGGCATCGGGTGGGCTCTGACAGGAGCCTGCCCGGGTCCGCTCTACGCGCTGACGGGGAACGGTTACCCGGCCTTTGCCGTCGCCCTTCTGAGCGCGATGGGAGGAGCGTATGTGTATGGGGTGCTAAAGAGCAAGCTCCCTCACTAACTCAAATCCCAATCGACAATCGACAATCGGCAATCGGCAATGGGCAATCCATCCCGAAGGAACCCTTACGGGACAATCGACACTCGATATTATCGTTGTTCAAACACGGTCACTTGTCGAATCTCCAGTGCCCAGCCGCGATCTTCTCCCATCCGCACGGCGGGATGCAGTGACGCGATACGGATTGCCTCCTGCTCGTCCTTTGCTTCAATGATGAATGCCCCGCCGATCTGCTCTTTTGTCTCGATATAGGGTCCGTCAGTCACACTGACTTTTCCCTTCACGTTGCGAACGATGGTCGATTTCTGGTCGACCCCGGCGTCGATGATCAGGTGGCCGCTCTCATAAAGTTCCACAATCACCTGTTGGCATTTGCCCATGAGCGCATCAAGTTCCGCCTTCGGAAGAGCGTCCATCTTCTTCTTGTCGAAGTACCCCAGGCACATGTATTTCATTCGCGCGTTTCCGTATGATAGTGGAAGAATGATATGTCTTGGCGACGTTCTATGGTCGTTTGCGCCCGGCGGATTTCGACACTTCAATAAACCCCGGCGACCTTGACCGGGTTCCGGTCGCGGGAGAAACGGAGAACATGAGAGCTCACGTCCTGCAGCACGTTCCTTTCGAAGGCCCCGGAAGTATCGAGGCGTGGCTTAACGATGCCGGCTGGGAGACAACTGGCACGCGATTCTTTCACTCTGAATCATTGCCGGACTTCCAAAAGCTCAACTTCCTCATCGTCCTCGGCGGTCCGATGAGCGTCAAAGATGAAGCAACGGTTCCCTGGCTTGCCGGGGAGAAGCGATTCATCCGGGATGCCATTGCCGGTGGAGTCCCTGTGCTGGGGATATGTCTCGGCGCGCAGCTCATCGCCAGCGCGCTTGGCGCTGATGTCCGGAAGAACACTCAGAAAGAGATCGGCTGGTTCCCCGTGCAGGGCATCCCGCCGGCTGATCGATCGTGTTACCAATTCCCCGCCTCGATGGATGTGTTCCACTGGCACGGCGAGACGTTCGACTTGCCGGCAGCTGCAGTGCACCTTGCGCGAAGCGAGGCATGCGAGAACCAGGCGTTCCAGCTCGGGAGATCGGTCATCGGTCTGCAGTTCCACCTTGAGACTACGCCCGGGTCGGCGAAAGAGCTTGTGGAGCATTGCCGATCCGAGCTGGTGCCGGCGCGGTTTGTCCAAAACGAGAAGACACTCCTTGAACAGTCCATTGAAAAATCCCGCCAGGCAAATGCGCTGATGGCAGAGGTTGTGTCCTATCTGACAGGCGGGTGAATCCTCCGGACCACCGATTCCGTATAGATAAAGTACCTGTCATCTTGTTTCTCATACTCTCCCGCACATGCTCCAGCGTATTCGACAATTCCGATTTCTCCCCGAGTCCCTGATCATTCTCGGCTTCGTGGTCGTCAAGGTCCTCTTCCACATGCTTCTGCCGGAATACGGCTTTCACCGCGACGAGATGTACTATGTCTCGATTGCGGACGGGTTCTCCTTCTCGAACCTCGACATGCCGCCGGGCTCGGTACTCTACCTGAAACTCTTCCTTGTGCTGTTCGGGCATTCGCTCAAGGTGGTCCATCTTGCGGCTTCGCTGTGCGGCGGAATCGTGATTGCGTTCGGATGCCTGATCGCCAGGGAGCTGGGCGGCAAGCGCTACGCGATGGTGCTGACCGGCACATTTCTCCTCTTTTCCGGACTCCTGATCTTCGGCTCGCTGTACAGCTATGACGATATAAGCTTCGTCGTGTGGGCGGCGGTCTTCTATGTGATTATCAAAATGCTGAACGGGGCCGACCAGCGTCTATGGCTGGTCGTTGGTTTCCTGATGGGAATCGGGGTGCTCACAAAATTAACCATCCTCTTCCTTGGCCTCGGGATCTTCGTGTCGCTCTGGCTGGTGCCGCAACGACGCTGGTACAAGTCTCCCTGGATCTGGGTGGGCGGAGTCATTGCGCTTCTGTGCGGCATTCCCTACGGGATCTGGCAATGGCAGCATGGCTGGTATTTTCTCTCTTACGCGGAAAACTATGCCGGTAGGACGACGCACGCTTCGCCCGTTCTGGATTTTCTCTGGAACCAGATTCTGCCGAATAATCCGTTGCTCCTCCCGATTTGGTTGACGGGACTTCTGATGCTTTTGATCAGGAAGGATTGGAAGCTGTACCGGTTCTTCGGCTACTGCTACTTCGTGCTGTGCGTGTCGCTGTTCATCCTCGGCGGGCAATTCTATTTTGTCATCCCGATGTACGCCGTTCTCATTGCGGCAGGCTCAGTGCAGCTGGAGCAATGGATCGCCTTGATTGCCAGAACCGGACGTCGGGTCACTCTTGCGATCGCCGTCCCGGTTGTTGCGGCGCTGCTAAGTCTGCCGATGCTGCCGTTTGCAGTGCCGCTCCTTCCCCCGGATATTCTCGCTCAATATCTTCGGCCCGTCGGAGTGAACGCGGGAGTGAAGACCGAGGACCGGCGCATCACGGACCTTCCCCAGCACATGGCGGATCGATTCGGGTGGGATGATATGGCGCGCGACGTTGCAGCGGTATATCGCGAGGTGGGGGGCGAATCAAGCGACACTGTGGGGATCACCACCGGGAATTGGGGTGAAGCGTCGGCCATTCATGTGTACCGGAAAGAGTTTGACCTGCCGGAGCCCACGACGGGTGACGGATGGTTCTACTTCGAGACGGCTCATCACCCGAACTTCAAGCGAAGCTATGTTTCCGTCGGCGTATCGCGG
>DATJPR010000278.1:0-4714 GCA_035506295.1 Bacteroidota bacterium
TTTTCAGCAGCGCGATCGAGTTCTTGTAACTACAATGCTCGCTCCACATCACACTGTAGATTCCCAGCTCGGTATACGTCGGGGTCCTGCCGAGCTTCTGGACAATTCGCGCGTATTCCTCTTCCGTCAAACCGTGTTGCAGAGCCAGTGCGAGATCGACGGGAGGTTCTTTCGATGCCGTGCCGTGTTTCATCATTGCGTGCAGACGCCTTTCCGTGGTGTCGAGTGCCGCTGAACGACTGTGTACCGGGAACTCCTGGTGGATCGCTTACTCGTGGGGCTAATTCCAGAAGTAGCTGACGTTGATACCCACCACCGTCCAGGTAGTGGTGTACTTCCCTGCCGGGAGCGAGCGGGAATTTGCGTCCTGTGCAGGGGCGATGGAACGATCGAGGAACTGCAGGTACTGATACCCGAAGTCGAGGCGCAACCCCTCGCTCACGAAATACCCGAGGCCGATGCTGAAGCCGCGCCTGTCGGCATCGGGAAGCGACGGCAGAAACGTGCCGTCCGGCATTGGGGTCTGATCGTATATATACCCGCCGCGCAACACGACGTCGTCGAAGCCCAGCTCGATGCCGCCGTGGATCGTCCAGCTGTTCTTCCACCCGAGGGGAATGGCGGTCCAAAGAGTCGGATCCGCCTTCAACGCGGCTTCAGGATACCGAATTGTCAGGTCGCGCAGGCTCGACCAGAAAGCATACTGCGCACTTGCTTCCAGTGACAACCATGGAAATACACGGAGTGCCAACCCGCCACGGAGAATGTCGGGCGTCGAGAGCGAGAACGTTGCCGTCGTTTGTGGATAGGACCCTGTGAGGCTGTCAGGCAGTTCGGAGTAGGAGACCGTTCCCCTGTCGATGTCCATGCCCATTCTGCTCATATACGAGAGACCAACGGACAGGCCCTTCGTTGGTCGAAACAGCAGTCCGACCGTCGCCCCGAACGCGGACGCGCCAGAGCCGTCGAACGATACCAGCCCGGTGCCCGTCCCGGGAGCGGATATATTGAAGCGATGGCTCAACTGAAGTCGCGGGAACCCTATGTTCAGCGCCGCACCGATGGCCAGGTTGTGGGCCGGAGACCAGCTTACGCCCGGCGAAACCAGGACTATCCTGAAATCGGAGCGCACCGCGTCGAGCGCACCGATCCACGATTCATCCCATTCGGAGTTCATCGCAAACGGAATGGACGCTGAAATGCCGATGGCGAACGACCCGAAGTTGTGCGCCAGGGAACCGTTCGGCGGGAAGATCGACTGATTGACCATCTTCGTCCCCTGGCTCCCATCCGGTGTGAAGCGGGTATCGGGCATGACGATCGTCGTCCCGAAGGAGAAGGCCGTTCCCGTGAGGAACCCCATCAAGGCGGGATTGTCGTGCAGCATGACCGGCTCGCCGAGGCTGGCGAAGCCGCCGTCGCCGAGACCAAGCGACCGGGCCGAAAGCTGGGTGACCTGAAAGCCGCCGGCTCGTGCCGGCTCACCCGCCGTCGCGAGAAGAACACCGGCAAGAAGCAAGAGAAGAGTACGTCGCATATCACTCAAGCGTTATCAGCAATTGATCTTTCTCCACCGTCATTCCGGGGTGCACGGCGACCTTCATGACTTTCCCCGCGCGCGCTGCATGCACGTCGTTTTCCATTTTCATCGCTTCCAGAATCACCACGGTCTGTCCCTGTGCAATCTCCTCGCCTTCGTGAACAGCCACGCTCCGCACGAGCGCCGGCATCGGCGCGCGCATTTCGAGAGCGCTGCCGGTATCCGCAAGTCGGCCGAGCTTCTGGAGGACGTGTTCGTGTTCTCCCTTGACTCCAAGATCGAACGTGATGCCCTCACCGGTCAACGCATACCGATCACCGTCCTTCACGGCCGAAAACCGATAGGTCGTGTGATCGAGCGAGAGTGCGAACCTATGCGTACCGGGTTCTACGACGAGCGTTGCCGAGGTCGGCTTGCCGTTCACCGAGGTGACAGAGTTGCCCTCGACCTTGACAAGAACCTGTTCGCCATCGATATCGATGCGGTAGTCGGGCATCCGCTCACTCTCCTTCACATGCCCATGCCAAGCTAGTGGAGTCCTTCGAACCGACGGGACTTCCACGAATGCCATTGCGTTCCCCAATTCCGACCCGCCGAATGGGCGTTTGTGACCGTAGCATGCTCAAGAAGCGCACACGCCATAGCGGCGGCTTCGCGGAAGTCACTGCTTCCTTTCGCCAACGCCGACGGCGAAAAATGGTCCTGCAGAAAATGGGTCGAGAACTCGCCTTTCTGAAATTTCGGATGACCGACGACATACTGCAACAGCGGGATGTTGGTGCGCACGCCGAGCACCTCATATTCCCGCAACGCGCGAGCCATGCGGCGGATCGCCGTTGCACGATCGGGCGCCCACGCGCATAACTTCGCGATCATGGAATCATAGTACACCGGAATCTCGCTTCCTTCTTCCACCCCCCGGTCTTCACGTATGCCCGGACCCGAAGAGGGGCGAAGATGCAGGAGCCGACCGGTCGACGGGACGTACCCATTCTCGACATCCTCCGCGCAGATCCGGCATTCAATGGCGTGACCGCTCCAACGGATTTCGTCCTGTTTGAAAGGAAGTCGCGCGCCTTCCGCCACGCGGATCTGCAGCGCCACAAGGTCGAGGCCGGTCCTAAGCTCCGTAATGGGGTGCTCGACCTGAAGCCGCGTGTTCATTTCGAGAAAATAGAACTTCCCCTTCCGATCCCTCAAGAATTCGATCGTCCCGGCATTGACATACCCGCATGATTGCGCTGCCCGTACCGCAGTCCTCGCCATTTCTTCGCGGTCGCGAGGCTCAAGAATCGGCGAAGGAGATTCTTCGAGGATCTTCTGATGCCGGCGCTGGATCGAGCATTCGCGTTCTCCGAGATGAACGACCGAGCCGTGTTGATCCGCAAGAATCTGAATTTCGATGTGGCGCGGCGAATCGAGGTATCGTTCCAGGTAGACGCGCGCATCGCCGAAGGACGCCTTCGCTTCCGACGCAGCGGTCTCGAAGGCCGCTGGCAGCTCCTCGATGGTGCTCACCAGCCTCATCCCCTTCCCTCCACCACCGGCCGCAGCCTTGATCAGGACCGGAAGCCCATGCTCCTTGACGAAGGCCAGTGCATCGCCGGCGCTGTGCAACGGCCCGTTGCTGCCGGGGACAACAGGCACGCCCGCGCGCATCATTGCCTCCCGGGCACGGGTCTTGTCACCCATCGTGATCATTGCCGATGGCGGCGGTCCGACAAAGACGAGACCGGCTTTTCCAACTGCCTCGGCGAATTCGTGATTCTCCGAGAGAAAGCCGTAGCCGGGATGGATCGCGTCAGCGCCCGACGTGCGCGCAGCGGCAAGAATTGCCTCGGCACGCAGATAGCTCAAGGACGATTGCGCTGGCCCGATGTGCACGGCAGCATCGGCCGCGCGCACGTGCGGAGCAAACCGGTCAGCGTCCGAAAACACTGCCACGCTCCGGATGCCGAGCTCCCGGCATGTCCGGATGACCCGGAGCGCGATCTCACCGCGGTTCGCGATGAGGAGTGTGCCGATCCGTTTGCTCACTCGTGCTCCCGCAGTTCGACGATGGTCGCGCCCGTTCCCCCTTCGTTCCATTCTCCAAGGCGGAAGTTCGCCACCCGGGGATGATGCGAAAGGAATTCGGTCACGTGCTTCCTCAGGGCTCCGGTTCCTTTTCCATGAATGATGTCGACCCGATGGAGGCCTGCAAGAATCGCCGTGTCAATGAACTTGTCCACTTGAGGAATCGCCTCATCTCCCGTCATACCGCGAAGATCCAGCGTGGTCTCGACGCTCTCCGGCTTTTCGAGGACGCCTTGCGACAATGGCTGCGCTCGCCGCCGTTGCCTCGCGACACGCAGGTCCGCCAGGCGGACGCGCATTTTCACCGTGCCGTAGACCACGGTCGCGTTTTTCCCCTCCGGGCTGATGGCGACGACTTCGCCAACATCGTCTGCAGTCCCCAGCGACACCATCGATCCCACGCTGATGGTCTCGGGTACGGGCGCAGGAACCGGGGCGAGATCGTCCTGTTCTTCCTTGAGTTTCTCCCGGATCGACTCGACCTCCTGCCGCACGGCGCGCACGGTCGTCTGGTCGGCTTTCGTTTCCTTGATCTCGCGCACGCTCTTCTCGATGATGGCGTTCGCCTGCCCGACAATGCCCTGCGCTTCCTGAAGCGCTTGCTGCCGCATCAACTTGATCTCGCGATTCACCGAGGCCATCTTTTCCCGGTACTCGGAAGTGAGCCGGTCGAGCTCAACTTTTTCCACCTGCATCCGCTCCTGCAGTGAGCGTGCCTCCTGCGCCGATGCCTCGAGGCGCGTCAGGAGCGAATCCAGCTGGGCTTGCTGATCGCCGAGCTGGGTTCGCGCTTGCGCGAGAAGCTCTGCGGGAAGGCCGAGTCGTTGCGCCATTTCCAGCGCGTAACTGCTTCCCGGGACTCCTGCGTGGAAGCGGTACGTCGGCGTCAGCGAGCGTTGATCGAATTCCATCGCGCCGTTCTCGATGCCGTCAGTATCATGGGCGAACACCTTGAGCGCGCTGTGATGCGTCGTCGCAACGGTGTACGCGCCGCATCTCGTGAGTTGCTGGAGCACCGCAGCAGCAATCGCGCCGCCCTCGGCCGGATCGGTGCCCGACCCGATTTCATCAATCAAGACGAGCGCCCCGGCGTCTGCG
>DATJPR010000279.1:0-4499 GCA_035506295.1 Bacteroidota bacterium
GTGTGACGCTCATGCCGCCGATCGCGGTTTCGATCACGTTCTCAACGTCGCCGACCGTCAATCCGTATCGTGCCGCTTCCTCGCGATGAATATCGAAGTCCAGGTAGTTGCCTCCCACGGCACGCTCCGCGAACGCGCTCATCGTGCCCGGAAGGGTTCGGATCGACGCCTCCACCTCCTTGCCGATCTGTTCGAGGGTATCAAGGTCGGGACCGGAGATCTTCACGCCCACGGGCGTCTTGATGCCGGTGCTCAGCATATCCGTCCGCGTCTTAATCGGCATCGTCCACGCATTCGTGACACCCGGGAATTGCACGGCGGCATTCAAGTCGTCAATCAGCTTCTCAACAGTCATGCCCTTTGGCCATTCACCTTCCGGTCTCAACATGATAGTGGTCTCGATCATATCGAGTCCCGCGGGGTCGGTGGCCGTCTCCGCCCGTCCCACTTTCCCAAAGACGTTTCGAACCTCGGGGAAGCGCCGTAGGATCTTGTCCGTCTGCTGGAGCAACTCCTTCGCTTTGGTGATCGACATGCCCGGCAGGGTCGTTGGCATGTAGAGCAGGTCGCCCTCATACAGAGGCGGCATGAATTCCGAGCCGACCTTCGTGAAGGGGTACGCGGTGACGAGCAGAAGGATTACGGCGATCGCGAGCACCCACATGCTTTTCTTCAACACAAAATCCACGACCGGCGTGTAAAGGCGAATGAGAAACTTGTTGATCGGGTTTCTTTCCTCAGGCAGAATTCTTCCACGGATCCAGTATCCCATGAGAATCGGCACGATCGTGATCGACAATATTGCCGCCGCCGCCATCGAATACGTCTTGGTGAACGCGAGCGGTTGAAACAGCCGTCCCTCCTGTTCCTGGAGTGTGAAGACAGGAATGAATGACACCGTTATCACGAGGAGCGAGTAGAACAACGAAGGCCCCACTTCCTTCGAGGCGTCGAGGACCACCTGCCAGTGGTCGCGACGCTCCGCGGGCGGTTTCAGCGCTTCACGCTCGATGTGCTTGTGGGCGTTTTCGATCATGACGATCGCAGCGTCGACCATGGCGCCGATGGCGATGGCAATGCCGCTCAGCGACATGATGTTCGCGTTGATTCCCTGGGCCTTCATGATGATGAACGCGATCAGGATTGCCGTCGGCAGGGTGAAGATCGCCACGAGCGCGCTGCGTGCATGCAGGAGGAACAGCATGCAAACAAGCGCGACGATGATGATCTCTTCCGCCAGCTTGTCCCTCAACGTGCCGATCGCGCGCTCGATGAGCCCTGAACGGTCATACGCCGTGGTGATCGTGACGTCATGGGGCAGGCCCTGTTTGAGAACTCCGATCTTCTGCTTGACGGCATCGATGACCTGCAGCGCGTTCTGCCCGTTGCGCATCACGACGATCCCTCCGACGACCTCACCTTCGCCGTTGCTCTCCGCCAGGCCCCGACGCATCAACGGTCCGATCGCGACGTCCGCGACGTCACGAACGTACACCGGGGTGCCGCTCCGTGGATCGACCATCAGGGGAATATTCTTGATGTCCTCGATGGACTTGATGTACCCGAGGCCGCGCACCATGAACTCCATCTCCCCCATTTCGATGACCTCTCCGCCGACGTCGTTGTTGGAGTTCTTGACGGCCATCTCGACCATTGAGAGAGGGATCTTGTACGCGAGGAGCTTCGCGGGATCGACGGTCACCTGGTATTCCTTGACGTATCCTCCAACGCTCGCGACTTCGGCCACGCCCGGCACCGATGTGAGCCCGTACTTCATGTACCAATCCTGGATCGAGCGCAGCTCTTGCAGGGAACGCGTCCTCGAGGAGAGAGTGTATTCGAATACCCATCCGACCCCGGACGCGTCCGGACCGAGCGTAGGGACGATATCGGGGGGCATCTGCTTCTGCGCATAGTTCAGGTATTCCAGGACCCGACTCCGGGCCCAGTACAGGTCCGTCCCTTCTTCGAAGATGACGTAGACCAGCGAGTAGCCGAAGAAGGAATATCCCCGGACCGCCTTTGATCCCGGAACACTGACGAGTGCGGTCGTGAGTGGATAGGTGACCTGATCCTCCACGATGCGAGGCGACTGACCGGGATATTCCGTGTAAATGATGACCTGAACATCGCTGAGGTCGGGGATCGCATCGACCGGCATGTGGAGCATGGAGAAAATCCCCCAGCCGGCGAGGAAGACCACGCCCAGGATCACCAGGAGTTTGTTCCGAATGGAGGCTTCAATGATCTTCTGTAACATGGATCATGCTCTCTTGCTGTTGACTCGTGGGTGATCAGTCCGACAATGATGCCTACTACATTCCTGGCATGCCTTCGTGGTGCGGTTCCGCTCCGCCGGAGCGTTGAGGCATGGAGGTGTCAGCCGCCGGCATGTTCATTCCTGCCTGCCCTGACATCTGACCGATTGCGGCCTGGAGATTGCTTTCGGAGTCGATGAGGAATTGCGACGAGACCACGATCGATTCGCCCGCCTTCACACCGTTGAGGACCTGCACGTAACCATCAGCGGAGACACCGAGCGCGACGTCTCTCGGATCGAAATGCCCCTTGCCATTTGCGATCACGACGATGTTGCGCTCGCCCGAGCGGATGACGGCCTGCTCGGGAACGGCAACGGCATGGACTTCCACGGGAGAGGTGATCTCCACTGTGGCAAACATCTCGGGCTTGAACTCCAGGCCGGGAGTGTTCCGCACGGTGATCCGGACTTTCACTGTGCGCGTGTCCGCACTGAGCATGGGATAAATGAAGCTCACGGTCCCGTCGAAGGTCTTCCCCGGGAGGTACGAAAGTGAAATCGACGCCTTCTGCCCGACCCTGACCCAGGGGAGCTCGTACTGATACACGTCGGCGATGGCCCAGACATCGGAGAGATCGGCGATCTTATACAGCTCCATTCCCGGCATCACGTTTTGACCGTCATACACCGACTTCTCGATCACGTAGCCATCCACGGGGGCGTACACCGTCATCAATTTCTCCGGAGTGCCGCGGCGTTGGAGGGATGCGATTTCACTTTCCGGAATGTCCCAGAACAGCAGGCGTCGTTTTGCGCTGGCCGCCAGGTCCTCCGCCCCTGCTTTCGCTTCGCGGATCGTGCTTGCCGAGAGCTGCTTCTCGTAGCGAAGGGCTTGCAGGTATTCTTCCTGCGTGCTGACGAGATCCGGGCTGTACAGGCTCAGGAGTGGCTCGCCCTTGCGCACGGACTGACCGGTGTAGTCGACGTGAAGCTTCTCCACCCATCCGGCAACCTTGGTGTTGATGGAATGGATTCTCGTTTCATCGTATTGGATCTTCCCGACGGTGCGGATAGTCCGGTGGAGGTTGCGGACTGCCACGACCTCCGTCTTCACACCCATGTTCTGCACGACGGTCGGGTCGATGCTGATCTCTGAGGAGGTGGTTTCGCCTTCATACACCGGCACGAGATCCATGCCGCAATCGGGCGCCTTTCCTGGCTTGTCCGAGGTGTACCAGGGATGCATCGGGTCCTTGTAGTAGAGAATCTTCTTGACGCCGGACGCGGTGAGCGCGCCTGAGTCGGCAGGTGCGATCGGCACACCGGCCGGTCGGAATACCAGCCAGCCGCCAAGAACTCCAAGTGCGACGCAGATGACGGCAGTGAATATGATCTTCTTCATGGAAAAGACTCCATCGTCATTACTGTGCAATGCGTTGTGCAATCTCGGGAATGCTCAGGCCGACGGCCTGCTCGAGCCATGACTGGCTCTTCATGAATGCCGTGACGGCCGTATAATAATCCAGCCGGGTTGAAAGGAGGGTCTTGTATGCATCAAGCAGCGCGAGGAAATCGGTCTTGCCGGTGGCATACGCCGCCTGCGTGGAGATCATGGTCTGTTCCGCCTGAGGGATGACAGTCGTCTTGTCCAGGGTGACGATTTCTTCGTTCGACCGCACCTTCGCCAGGGCATCCTGGACGTCGAAGAGGACCATGCTGGACATTGCCGCAAGGTCTTCCTCGGCATTCTTCACGTTGAGCTCTTCCTCATCCGCCTTCGACGTCACCTTTCCACTTGCCCACGGCGCGATGGGAATGCTCACGCCGATCATGGTCGACCAGAAATCATTCCGTGTCATCGCCATGTCTTTGTACATCACCTGGACCATCAGGTCCGGCCAATATTCACGTTTGGCGGCGGAGAGGTCGGCCGTGTTCATCGCGAGAGAATACTGCATTCCCTTGAGGTCCGGGCGGTTCTCGAGCGCCAACGGCCGGAGCTGCTCGAAGGTCCACGCCGGCATGGCGCGTTCGATCTCCGGCACATCGCCGAGTGGCGCATCGACAGGCCGATACAGCAGAGTGTTCATCATGGATCGGGCGACGCCAAGCTCCTGCCGGAGGGTGACCATGCCGGCAAGCAGAGAGGAGAGCTCGGTTTGCCCCCGAAGGACATCGGCCTGCGATCCTTTTCCGACCTCGTATTGCTTGGATGCGATGGCGACGAACTTTCGCATCA
>DATJPR010000280.1:0-8524 GCA_035506295.1 Bacteroidota bacterium
GATGTTCTGTCCGGTTCGATTTCTTCGCGGAGGGTCCGCTGGCCCGTCTCTGTTCGGTTTCGCGATTTAGTCCATCGACTACCGTCTATTGACCAGTGTCAATTGGTCTTTTCAGTCCCGGGCCTGTCCCCGCCCTGTCCCGGGCCAGGCCCCATTATAAATTGTACCTGACAGCGATCGTCGGCAACACCAACACCCGATCGTTCTGATACAGAATATGATAGTAGATGTTGACCTTCGATCCGACGAAAAAGTTGCCGGCAACGCGAAACCAGATCTGCGGCTCGCCGAAGAAGCAGACCCACTTCCCCTCCAGTCCTGCCGTCGCCGCGTCGCCATGGTCTCTGTTCTGCGACCAGAATTGTATGTCACCAGCGAATTCCGCGGTGTAGTTAAACAGGCCCTTCCACCAATAGACCGTCGCCCGTATGTCGTGGCTTGGCCGCACAAACGCAGTGTGCATCGATGCAACGGCGATGTTGAAGACGGTCGAGTTCCATAGAACCGTCGTTGTCGCGCCGATCGAGTAGGTGTTCGCGATGTAATATCCATAGCTTCCCGGCTCGACAATACCCAACCCTCCGCTGTACTCAAGGTCCAGGTAAACATCGGGATCCCAGAACTTTACTCCCTGGGTGAATTGCACGTAGACATTTCCGATATTCCCATTGGCCCCGGTGTAGTCGCATTGCGCCTGAAACATCGTCGATCCGGCACGGATGAACGACGTGTCGGGCGCGGCAGCCCGGAAATATTGATAGAAAAGCGTCATGTAATTCCGGGAAAAGCGCGTGGGGTCGATCGCATGCCGCGGATCGAAGTGCAGCTGCAATTGCTGGCAGAACAGCTGACCTGTCAGGAGTATCTGAAAGACAAGAATCCTATGGATCATTATTTCCTCGCGGTGTTCCTCCTGGAAAATACTCTCACTCCGGCAGATTGGTGCGGAAACAGCGCGGAAATCTCGCGGAACTCACCGCTTGGCAGTCTCGCGGAAGGAACATACGATGCGCGGGGATGAATATTCGGTGTTTGTTCTCCTCTTCAAGGAGGCATGCGCAAAATGCTTCGGCACTCCGCTCACGAAGCCTCTCACCGAACCAGAAAGCCGGCGCCTGAGCGACGTGATTCTGGAACAGTCGGGGTTGGTGGTTGGATGGAAGAGCCTGAAGAACTATTCCGTGTTCGTGCTCGATCGGAAATCGGCGCGCGAAGAAAACCCATCGATCGCTACGCTTGACACTCTTGCCCGGTACGTCCTAAATGCACCCAAGTCGGATGAGGCCGCGAGGCAAAACCAGGACCAACACTTCCCGTTCTGGTTCCAATACCGGCAAGCGCGGCACGAAGGATCGCCACCGGCAAAAGGCAGACGATGGCTGTTCATTGCTGCGAGTTTGATGCTGGCTTGCCTGATCTTGGTAGTGCTGAGACTCTTCGTTCTCGCGCCGAGAACAGCAGAGACGTTTGAGGAGAACTTTCATACTCTCAACGACGACTCTCTCGCTCTGCGAGGATGGGGCGTGTCGCACAAAGATGGGGATGCCTGGTCAAGGCGCGATGCGAGTCCGGGACATTTGACGCTGTACACGTTGCAGGGAGACAACTGGCCCGATTCAAACCATGCACCTGATGTGCGGAATCTCCTGTACAGAAAACTGTCCGGAGAATGCTTCGCTGTTGAAGCGCACCTTCTGCATTTTGTGCCGAAAGCAAATTGGGAGCAGGCGGGACTCCTGCTGATGGAGGACACGGCGTTTGCGGGGAAAAGCGTACGGTTCTCGATCGCCTTCAACAACTACCTGGGTGGATTTCCAGGCCCCGGGGAAATTCATCTCCAGGCGATCACCTGTCAGGGGAAACAATCCGAGAAGCCCGAAGAAGTCGTGCACACGACGGTCTTCACCCTGAACAACGAAACGGACAAGCTCGTGGAGGAAAACCTGAAGTACAGCGCTTTGAGGATTGAAAAGGAAGGGAAAGTTCTGCGATTTCTCTATTCAGCCGGACCGATGGAAAACGCGGCGTTCAAGGAGGTGGGGCGACACGAGTTCTCGTTCGAGCCGAGATATGTCGCGCTGGTCGCGCTCCGGGGATTTGTCAAGGACACGACCTCAATCCCCGCGGTCTTCTCTTTGTTCAGAGTTGTTCCGATGCCGTGCGGGAGCTGAGGAAGAGAGCGGCTCCCGGCGGTTCTACTTCAAATAGTACTTCAGTGGATTCGGATCCACCCGGCATTCCTCGGCGAGGCGCAGCCACCCAATCCGCTTGTCGTCGCGAAGCTTGTAGAGGTTCGGCACAAGCTTGTCCCGCAGCTCGATCGGCGTCAACGGGTTGATGAAGATGCTCGTCCCCCCTTCGAAGCCCGCCGGAACGTTGACGCGCCACTTGATCAGGATGTGCCACGGCATTTTGTAAACGGCGTCGATCGGCGTGTAGTACCACTCCTCATTGCACGAAATCTGCCCTCCCATCGCGGCGTGGATCGCGTGCACGAGGTCCGACATGCCGCGGATCTCGTCGTCGTTGTGCTCATACGGGCGCCCCGCCTGTGAGCGGGAATAGATCTCGATGGTGGGATACCGGTGGCCGATTCCCGCGACAGCGATCGCGAAATCGTTCTCCGCGAAGATAAGGTTGTGGTGGGCGGCGAAGTTTGCGGCGAATTCATTGAAGACGTTCCCGTCTTCGCGCAGCATTTTGATCTGGTTCTGAATCGACGCGCCCCACTCGTCGAGCGAGACGAGCTGTTTGTGCAGATGATCGAACGACGCACCCGCTGCCCGCCGCCAGTTCTGAAACACGCTGATGTACCGCACGTAGCGGTTGTTTTGGGCAATGTCCTGGATGGCGTCGATGGTGAATCGGAAATACCTGAAGTGTTCTTCAGCGTTCATGTCGCCGGAGGCGAACACATCGGTGTTGTATTGGGCATTCTCGCGATAATGCCGCTTCGCGATGATCAGCTCGTGCCCCCCGCCGAAGAAGGCATCCGCGATGGCGAACTTCTCGTTCATCGGGATCTTTTCGATCTGTTCGTCGGTCTTCCCTTCCTGGCGCAGCTTGTAGGTGATGATGTCCGTGATGTGCTTGAGTCCCGCAGGGTTGGCGAGATAGGCCTCGCGCCATCGCTGCCGGGCGGGCGGGATCTTATAGGCGTAGTTCTTCCGCCAGTAGTCCAGCGTGACAATCTCGAACATGTTGCCGCTGCGCCGGAATTCGGCCGTCGTCTCGAAGTACTTGTCCGGCGGCAGCGTGTCGATGCGCTCCCATCGCCCGTCCTGCCAGCGGACGAGCCGCGACTTTTCCGGCGGGGTCTCGTAGTAGCGCGGCGGACAGAAGCTGCAATAGTCTTCCGGGGAATGCCGCTCGAGCGGCTCCGCGTATTCCGGGACTTCATTGGTGATCGGCTTGCTTCGTCGGCCCGGTACGGCCCACACCTCGGTGCCGGTGAACGGATTCACCTGTTTCACCGTGCCGTCGGGCATGATGTTGTAGAGATTCACCAATTGCATCAAGACACCTTCGGTCAGTGGCTCGTCGCTGCTTGCAAGAGTTGGTCGACCATACTCACGCTTGTTCCCTCCGCGTAAAAACGGATCAGCGGCTCTGTCCCTGAGGCTCGCACCAGTACCCATCCACCCTCCACAAAAAACTTGAAGCCGTCCGTGTCCTTCCTACCGGTGACACGGTAGCCTCCAATCTCCTTGATCCCCTTCTGGTACGCACGCATGATCCTGGTTTTTTCCCGCTCCGTGGTATGGAGATCGATTCTCTTGAACTCGTGGTTTCCGAATTCGTCCATCAGCTCCTGGACGAGCTCGCTCAGTTTCTTTCCGCGGACCGACATCAGCTCGCACAGCATCAGTCCGAGGAATATCCCGTCGCGTTCGGGGATGTGCCCCTTGACGCCGAGGCCCCCCGATTCTTCGCCGCCGATCAGGACGTCGCGCTCCGTCATCATCCTGCAGATGTGCTTGAACCCGATCGGCGTCTCCAGCATTTGCAGGCCGTATTTCTTGCACTGATCGTCGACCATCTGCGTCACGGAGAACGACTTCACGACATCGCCTCGAAGTCCCTTCTGTTCGTACAGATACTTCAGCAGCAGCGAAAAGATCCGGTGGGAATCGACGAAGTTACCCTTCTCATCCACGGCTCCGATGCGGTCCGCGTCGCCGTCCGTGGCGATGCCGATGTCGTATCCTCCAGCGGCGATCGTCTGCATCAGTTCGGTCAGGTTCGAGGCAAGCGGCTCGGGATTGACGCCCGCAAACGAAGGGTTATAGATGTGATGGATCTGCTTGATCCCGGGAAGCACGTCGTCGAGCACTCCCTGCCCGGCGCCGTACATCACGTCGTACATGATTCTGAGGCCGGAGCTCTTGATCCTGTTCAGGTCGATCTTCGTGGCAAGATCGCTGAGGTAGCGCTGTCGCATGTCGATCATGGTGACCTTCTTCTTTGTCACCAATTGATCGACGGAGAGCTTCGGCGCCGGGACGGTTTTCAGCTTCATCACCTTCGCGAGCTCGAGCTCGACCTTCGCAATCATCTCCGGGTGCGCCGGTCCGCCGAAGTCTCCCTTGATCTTGAAGCCGTTGTACCGCGGCGGGTTGTGGCTTGCGGTGATCACAATGCCGCCCGCGGCGTTGTCCAGCTTGGTGAGCAGCGACACCATGGGTGTGCTGACGATGCTCCCCGCGAGCTTCACCTTGATGCCATTTTCGGCGAAGACCTGCGCCGAGCGTTCGGCGAATTCGCGCGACATGAACCGGGCATCATACCCGATGACGATGCCGTTCCGGATCTTCTTGTGCTTCTTGAAGTAGCGTGCGGTCGCGACGGCCACGCGGTCGAGATTCGAGAACGTGAAGTCATCCGCGATCACCGCTCGCCAACCGTCGGTGCCGAATTTGATGCTTACGCCCATGTGTGCTCCCTGGATGATCAGGCCGTGAGACGAGCACCCCCGGCCGAGTGTCGCAGCCGGGGGTGTTCTCCGCTGAGGTTACTTTCCCTTCTTGTACATTGCAAGGCCGGGATAGATTGCACAGTCGCCGAGCTCTTCCTCGATCCGGATGAGCTGATTGTATTTCGCAATCCGATCCGTGCGGCTTGCGGACCCGGTCTTGATCTGCCCGACGTTCGTCGCCACCGCGATATCGGCGATGGTTGCATCCTCGGTCTCGCCCGAGCGGTGGCTGATCACGCTGGTGTAGCCCGCCTTCTTTGCCATCTCGATCGCGTCGAGCGTCTCCGTCAGCGTGCCGATCTGGTTCACCTTGATCAGGATGGAGTTTGCGACGCCAAGGTCGATGCCCTTCTGGAGGAACTTGGTGTTGGTCACAAACACGTCATCGCCGACAATTTGAATCTTCTTGCCGAGCGCATCGGTCATGATCTTCCAGCCGTCCCAATCGCCCTCTGCCATTCCGTCCTCGATGGACACGATGGGATACTTGTTCACCCACGCCTCATAGAACTTCACGATCTGCTCCGGAGTTTTGGAGGACTTGTCGGACTTCGAGAAGACGTACTTCCCGTTGTCGAAAAACTCGCTGGAAGCGGGATCGAGCGCAAGGAACACATCCTTGCCCGGTGCGTAGTTCGCCTTCTGGATCGCCTCGAGAATGACTTCGACCGCTTCTTCGTTCGATTTCAGATTGGGTGCAAAGCCGCCCTCGTCGCCGACGGCCGTATTATAGCCCTTCTTCGAGAGCACGGATTTCAGCGCGTGGAAAACCTCTGCGCCCATCCGCAGCGCCTCGGCGAACGTCGGGGCATTCGCAGGAACGATCATGAATTCCTGGATATCGACGTTGTTGTCGGCGTGCTTGCCGCCGTTCAGAATATTCATCATCGGTACGGGAATCGTCTTCGCGTTCACGCCGCCGATGTACTTATAGAGGGGGACCTTCAGCGATTTCGCTGCGGCCTTCGCGACGGCCAGCGAAACGCCGAGGATGGCATTGGCGCCGAGCTTCGCTTTGGTCGGCGTCCCATCGAGTCCGATCATCAGCGCGTCGATTTCGGTCTGATCGAGCGCATCGAGTCCGACAACGTTCTCCGCAAGCGTGGTATTGACGTTCTCCACCGCGGTGAGGACGCCCTTTCCGTTGTAGCGGGCCTTGTCGCCGTCCCGCAGTTCGACGGCTTCGTTTTCGCCTGTCGATGCTCCGCTCGGTACCGCCGCCCGGCCGAGTGTGCCGTTTTCCAGAACGACATCGACTTCGATCGTGGGGTTGCCGCGGGAATCAAGAATCTCTCTTCCGACAACATCTTCAATGGTCGTGCTCATGTGCTCTCCTGGCTGGATCAAGATGAACCACGTTTCATTTCAAGTACAAAAGAACGAAAATTCGATTTAGAAATGCAATGGAATGATCGCGGTGGTACTTGATTGGGAACAGCTTTTCCTTATATTCAAATACCGGATATCGCACGGCCAGTCTGTAATTCCTGTTCGGTTCTTCTCCTCCTTTCTGTCAAGATTCTACGGGCAGGGTACTTTCGGAGATAACTCCGCCGGAGCGTCATATTCCCTCTTCAGGATCATGTCCATGAGCGATAACGATAAATTCAATCGACGAAGCGAGACTGTGACCAAAGGTGTGGAGCGCTCTCCCAATCGCGCCATGCTCCGTGCCGTCGGCTTCGGCGACAATGATTTTTCAAAGCCGATCATCGGCGTTTCCAACAGTTACAGCACCATCACCCCCTGCAATGTCGGGATCGACATCCTCGTCCACCGCGCGATGAAGGAGCTTCAGCAGGCAGGCGCGATGCCGCAGGTCTTCGGAACGATCACGGTGAGCGACGGCATTTCGATGGGGACCGAGGGCATGAAGTATTCGCTCGTTTCCCGCGAAGTCATCGCCGACTCGATCGAAACGGTCTGCAATTGTCAGAGCATGGACGGCCTGATGGCGTTCGGCGGGTGCGACAAAAACATGCCCGGTGCGATGATCGCAATTGCGCGCATGAACATCCCGGCGGTGTTCGTGTACGGCGGGACCATCCGTCCCGGCAAGCTCGACGGTAAGGATCTGACGATTGTCAGCGTGTTCGAGGCCGTCGGTCAGTACGGCGCGCACAAGATCAACGAGGAAGAACTGACCGCGGTGGAACGGAACGCCTGCCCCGGCCCCGGCTCCTGCGGAGGAATGTACACGGCGAACACCATGTCGTCGGTGTTCGAGGCGATGGGGATGAGCGTCATGTACTCCTCGACGATGGCTGCCGACGATCCCGGCAAGGTCGAGAATACAGCGTCCGCGGCGCGCGCGTTGTACAATGCCGTCAAGAGCGACCTCCGTCCGCGCGCAATCCTCACACGCAAAGCGTTCGAGAATGCGATTGCCGTGGTGATGGCGCTCGGCGGTTCGACGAACGCCGTCCTTCATCTTCTTGCCATTGCCCACGCAGCAAAGATCAAGCTCTCGCTGGACGACTTTGAAAAGATCCGGAGAAAGGTCCCCGTCCTGTGCGACCTCAAGCCTTCCGGCAGATACGTGACGACCGAGTTTCATGAGGCCGGCGGTGTCCCGCAGGTTATGAAGATGCTCCTCGCACACGGCCTGCTGCACGGCGACGCCATGACGATTACAGGCCAGACGGTGGAAGAAGTGCTCAAGGAGATCCCCGTGGCTCCGCCGACAGGACAAGCGGTCATTCATCAGTGGAGTGATCCGGTCCACAAAGACGGGCATCTTGCGATCCTCCGGGGGAATCTTGCCACGGAAGGCGCTGTCGCGAAAATCACGGGTGTCGCTCATCCCGTGATCACCGGCCCTGCTCGTGTCTTTGATTCGGAAGAGAAATGCCTCGCCGCCATCCTTGCAGGGAAGATCAAGACGGGTGACGTGATCGTGATCCGGTACGAAGGTCCGAAAGGCGGACCAGGCATGCGGGAAATGCTCGCGCCGACCTCGGCGATCGTCGGGGCCGGGCTCGGCTCGTCCGTAGGGTTGATCACAGACGGCCGGTTCTCCGGAGGAACATACGGGCTTGTTGTCGGCCACGTTGCGCCCGAGGCGGCGGTGGGCGGTGCTATCGCCCTTGTCAAGGAAAAGGACGAGATCACCATCGATGCGGAGAAGCACGTGCTCCAGCTGCATGTCTCCAAAGCTGAACTTGCCAGGCGCCGGAAGGCCTGGAAGCCGCCGAAGTCGAAATACACATCAGGCGTGCTGGCGAAGTACGCGAAGCAGGTGTCGAGTAGCAGTGTTGGAGCGGTGACAGATCTCGAACTCGCCCCCTAACCCCCTCTCTTCTAAAGAGAGGGGGAATCGTTGCATATTTGCAGGAGCGAATCTTAGCTTCACTCACCGGCCCCACCGTCCCTCTCTTTTCCAAGAGAGGGACTGCGGGGTGAGTTCAAAAAGGCGGACAATACCATGCCCCACACCTCAGAAGGCCGCGGCGCGAAAGCGGCAGCACAAGCAGAGCATCAGCACACAATATCGCTCCTCGTGGAGAACAAGTTCGGCGCGTTCGCCCGGATCGCCGGGCTCTTTGCGGC
>DATJPR010000281.1:0-3414 GCA_035506295.1 Bacteroidota bacterium
AATTGGCCAAAACAAGCGGGGCGGACGGGGGTCTCAGCGAACCCTGCTGATTGTGCTCAAAGTCGTGCTTCGACAGCATGGTAGACACTCATAAATTACCCGGGGATCCATCTTTCAGGCGGTTCAAGTGTTTCACAGTGGCGTCTTTGTCATGCACCGTTGCCGCTACTTTGAGATTGTGTTGATCAGGTAGAGCGCAGCATCCAGCTGCTCGTCCTTCCCGTCGCGTATCCCGTTTACAGTACGATGAACCGGCACCGTGGGTTGTATCCCAATACCGTGGTGCCGCGACCCGTCGTGTTTTGTCACTCTCATTCCGGTCCAAGTGAGCCGGTAGCCGCCCGGGAGTGCGAGAGGATTGACGTTCCCGTTTGTGCCTGCGGTGGGCTCGCCAACGATGTCGGCCAGCTTGTAGTGCTCGATGAAGCCCATGTACGACTCAGCGTAACTGATTGCCCGTCCGTCGGTCAGGAACACAACCTTTCCTGCGATGTGCGGCTGTTGCGGCTGCATTTGCCATCCCTCGTATTCGTAACCGGCGGGCTTCTGCCGGTCGGGGTATATCGTCTTCGGGATAGCCATCCAGTGCGTCGATGTGTCAGGAGCGCTCAGCAAATGTGAGATCAATTCGTGGTTCCCGTTCGGATAGCCACGGAGGTCGCAAATGACACCTCGCGCCCTGGCCAGATCGGGCAGGAGACTGTCGATCTGGGACATGTCACTGACACTCAGGTTGATGTAAAATATCCCCTCTGCGATCTTTCCTGTCGGGCGCAGGTGCTCTCGCTCGAGGTCCCGGTGCTGCATCATCGACAATGTTCTGGTAAGAGCGAAGGTTCGCTTCTGGCCGATGCGGTTCTCCGTCCTAAATTCCAGCATGGAGTTCTGTGGGCCGCTCAGAAGGTTAGCAAGTGCGCGAAATCTCCTCCACTGGGGGGTCGCTGCCGATATGAGGATCTCCTCATCTTCGAGAGCTTGCCGCGCTGGCTTTCCGTTGACGTCCAGCACTATATCGCCGACTGCCGGCATTGCGGTCGAGGAGTCGTACACAGACTTGATAACGAGTTTGTCCTCCACCCATGTCCACTGCACAGGCGGGAGGAACGCCCTGGATTTATCAGAGGCCAGTGAGGCGCTCCCGTGGCCGTCCCGGAGCTTTGCGACAAATCTCTGGAGCGTTTTGAGAAATTCCGTCTCGGTGGAGTCTCTGCCGGCTTCTTCCAGCGCTATTGGGAGTTCATCCTCCCAGTTGCACCCGGCAACATCGAAATAGGGATAGAAATGTTGGAAGACGTTCCACGCGATGACGATGTCACCCAGTCGTACGCTAAGCTCCTTGCCGGTTGTGGTTTTCGGCAGCTCGTCTTCCATCTTCTTGTTCAGGCTATCCAGCGCTTTCTTGTCGGCACGAGGAAGGGTTCCGACACTGTCTGCATAGAGTACGAGCGGCACTCTGGAGGAGAGTCCGCCGGGGAGGTCGCAGAAGACAATATCACCGATCAAGGGCCGCTGAGGGAAGAGCTCGGGAGGCTGTTCAGCGTTTGTGGATTTGATGAAGACCGACTTGGTTCCGGCTGAGGCCGTCTCGGTGGTAACCTCGACGGAATAGCCCGTGCTCCTGCAAATCCAATCCTGAGGTATCGCGCCGACAGAATCGTTTTCGAAATCTGGATTTGCGAGCTTGATTTCTTCCCTCTGGTTGCCTTCGCCGGAAAGCATGTGGACATCGTCGAGCCAGATCTTCCCCAGTCCGTTCAACAGGCAACCGAACATGATGCGGACTGCGTCCGAATCTACTTTGCCCGTGATCTCATAGTGATTCCATGCCCTCGACAATATCGGACGGTCCTCCATGTTGTCGAAGAAGCCCATCTTCCCGCCGGGACGATCCACCCTTAGCCAGAGCTGTCCTCTGCTCCCGCTGTCCGCCTTGACCGCGGCTCTGAGTGTGATGTGCTTTCCGCGGAGGCGCAAAGCATCGAGGTTTCCTGTTATGGTCCCGAATCCGTAGCTGTTCCCTCCGGCCACTGTGTTCTTGCGGTTGAGGCGAACGCTCCTGTAGACAGACGCAGGGGAGAGCCCGACCCCAAGATGCTGCCATGCTACCATCTTGAGGCCTGAAGTATCCATCGGGGTGAACTTTCCGACATCAGCTCGAGGAGGATGCTTGGTGTCATAGATCAGGACCGAAGGAGCGACTGGCTCGAATAGCCGGGTTAACGCCGACTTCAGTTCCCCCCGGTCCCTGCATGCCAGCATATTCGCGGACCCGTACATCGCGAATTTGTCCCAGTCAAGCCCCGCAGCTTCGTCACTGGGATGAAAGAACCGTACGTACCCGTAGAGTCTTGTGAAAGCCTCGAGGTTGTCCAGTTGCTGGGCAGAGAAAATGTGGTTGTGATCGTTTGATTCCCTTGTCTGGGCGAACGCAATATTGGACAGGATGGTCGACAGCAGCAGAAGGAATCGGGAGACGATCGTCATGAGGGGGCGATAGTTCATTGTAGTGAACCCCGTAAATGAAGAAAACAGGAAAGAAGTTATATGGTGTCCTAGCAGACTGCTGTCGTGGTGCGCCTGGTCAACTCTGCTCGAGGCACTCAAGGACTGCTCGATCGAAAGGGCGAACCAGTCTCCTTGTTAGTGTCGCCAATCAGTGGAGAGCTACATAGACCTGGACCGTCCCAACAACATGTAACCCCAGCGGCTCCGCGGCAATGTACGATAAACGAGCGGGAGTGGCAACAAACCATCTTGGAGGCGAGGCTGCTAAGTATCAACGCAGCTCGAAAACTTGGGTTGAGAAGGGATTTATGCCCCCCCTGTTACGGCGCATCCTTCAGGCGGCGCTAGGCTTCTCACGAACTTATCTCCCGTCGCACCCGCGTCCATTTTCCCGGGAGGGCACAAGAAAGGCCCGATGAGAAGTTCACCGGGCCCATTGTTCCAATCAACCGCGAACTATTTACCGTATGGGTGATGCCAGATCGTTGTAGTTCTCACAAATTTTGATACCACAACCCCGCATCGCAGGCAAAGTTGCGGCTTTTCGAGCTGAAGGTGGGATTTGAACCCACGACCTGCGGTTTACGAAATCGTGGCGATCCTTTCTTTGTTATGAAATTGAATTGGATTCGGCACTTTTCCTGAGCCGGTGGTATCCAAAAACGAATTTGGATACCAATTTGGATACCACCTAGATCACAGATCCTGCAGATACCATAAGGGGAAGAATCTCAAAATGCAAACACGCCCTGATTAACACCGGTCCGTACATTTCACGTCCCGCGGAGTACTCGACATCTGCCATCCTTGGAACCGACCATCCCCTCAGATCAGAACGGACGATCCTCCGCAGACTACGGAATGCAGGTTCCTCCATCCGGGCATCCCCGGTCGAAATGGGAAAATGAA
>DATJPR010000282.1:0-8476 GCA_035506295.1 Bacteroidota bacterium
CCCACAATCGGTGTTTGCGTACCACCTTCAGGGCGAGTTCTTTCCCCGCTTTTGTCAGGGTTGCCCCCGCTGACCGGCTGTACTCGACGAGCTTTTTGTTGCGCAATCTCCTGAGCATTTCGGTGACTGTTGCCGGATTGATCTTCAGTTCTCCGGCGATTGCCTGATTGGTCACCCGGCCGCCTGCCTTGCCGGAAAGAACGATAATCGCCTTCAGGTAGTTCTCTTCGGTAAATGTCAGTGCCGTCATGTTGACAATATCGTGGATTATCCTTTATTATGCAATTAGGGTGACCTAAGTATTGATATTTGGGTATTACAACATAATATTCCCTGTCGGTGGATGATGCTGCGACTGCATGGCTGTGAACGTGAGGCGGGCACACGCGGGCGTTGGGCTTCAACGTGGGCCCTCGTTCTGATGTTCGGCCCATGTGCCGTCGCCGGGGGGCACACGGCCGGAGCGTCCAGGGTCGGGGGACTGGAGGTGCGGGTGAGCGTGATTGATGCCAGGGAGAACGTGCCTGTTGAACTGGCTCACATCGTTCTTCGGAGGGAGGGGAGGGTGTTTGCCGAAGATGCAACCAACCCGGCCGGCCAGGTTCGTTTTCATAACCTTGAGGAGGGGATGTATGGCATGACAGCCTGGTTTGTCGGGTATAAAACCTATTCAGATTCCGTGCGTATCGATTCGCTGCACACGATGTTCAGGGTTGAGCTTGTTCCGGTGGGAACGGTCTCACAGGAGGTGGAGGTTACGGCTGACAGGGAACCTTCCATCTCCCACATCGATCCGCGAACCGGTAATCAGGTATTTGAATCCGAGACGTATCATGTTCCCCCGACTGCGCGCATGACGACGCTCATTCAGGAAAATGTGATGGGAGCGGCCCGGGCTCCAACGGGCGAAGTGCATATTCGGGGGCAGCACGGAGAGTTTACCTATTACGTAGATGGGCTGCCGGTCCCGCTGGGCGTATTCGGCGGCCTCAATGAGGTCGTCGACCCTGCGGTTATCGAACGTGCCACATTCATCACCGGAGGCTTTCCCGCAGAATACGGCGGGCAGATGTCGGCAATTATCGACCTGAACAACCGGGTGCCGACCGGAAGTTTCCATCTGGATGCGTCGACGTATGGGGGGAGCTACCTTGTATTTAACGGGACAAAGCCGTTCTCTCCCGGGAAAGATATTCAGTCGGGCCGATCAAGCCCGGCGCCGGGCGATACCCTGGGCGCTCGCGTGGGTCCGTTTCGCGCTCTCAACTCAAATGGACAAGCCTTATCGGTCAGTGATCACATCGGAAAGCTCGGATTTTACGTCTCAGCGTCAAGGCAGGAGACGGACAGACGCATCGACACACCGGTTCCCAGACTCTTTCATGACCACGGATTTGACTCCTTTCTCTACGGGAAATTCGATTACATCCTCAGCAATGTTGACTATCTCACGTGCAACCTGAACTTCGGGCGGACGAATACTGAAGTTCCTTTCGACCCGTCGCTCTCCGTCGCGTCGGACGTTCAGGAAACCGGCAACTCCTTTCAGGCGGTGTCCTACTTTCGTGCGCTCAATTCAGATATTGACCGGGAGTCCAGCCTGTTTATCGGCGGGTACCTTCGCCAGGGGAGCCTCCGGTACACGCCCGGCAGCGTCGATCCCCCCGCATTTCAATTCATTGATGATCCCGGGAAGAACTATGTACTGGCTGAAGACAGAACGTTCAATACAACGGGGGTTCGTTCAACGTACGATATAAGGTTCTCGCACGAGGTCATGATCAAAACCGGATTAAATTTCAGCGGCACAACGGGGAGTGAGAACTTTACGTCGCGCGACTCACTGAACAACTCAGGGCCGGCCATAGCCACGGACTTCGCGGGATCTGATTTCGGGATATTTGAACAAACTGAATGGCAGATCTTCGACTGGAGTTCCCTTGACGTCGGTGTCAGATATGATCAGCATATCGCACCCGACGTGCCGATTCAACGCCAGGTCAGTCCGAGAATTAAGTGGAGTTTTGTCATTGATGCTTTCAGTTCAGCCTATGTGTATTACGGACGGCTCTTTATGCCGACGAATATCGAAGGCCTGAGGTCGATTGCGCGAAACGTCAGCAATTCTGTCGTGCCGACATATCCCGAAAGGGATGCCTTTCTTGAGGCCGTGTACACGAACAGCTTTCCCGTTGGGCTGAGGCTGAAACTGGCGGCATTTCACAAGCACGCGGCACCGTTTACAGATGACGCAACTCTGGGGTCAAGTGCGATCAAGACGCCTTTTAACATTGAAACAGTCAACACCAACGGACTCGAACTCGCGCTTTCGTACAGGGCGCCTTCGATGCCTGTCTCGGGTTACGTGAATTCGTCCGTGATACATGCTGTCGGGTCCGGTGCTCTCACGGGCGGATTCCTCCCGCCAGGCAGCGACGGGCCGGCGACCGATCTCGATCATGACCAGAGGCTTTCAATCGCTGTTGGAATGAACTATCAGCCGACGGATTGGTTTATCAATCTTGAAGCGATTTACGGGTCCGGACTCTCGAACGGCTACCCGGGAAATGTGTCGGTTTACGGGACGGGACTCTTTGATTTCAATACTCCCGCGCACACCTCTCCTTCCACGATCCTGAACTGCGGCGCAGGGCATACGGTGCATACATCGAGTGAAGCGACGATCGAGCCTTCAGTGTATATCACGAATCTCCTCGATCACTCCCATTTGCTCAAAGGTGCTTACACGACGGGCGCGAGTTGGGAGGAGCGAAGGAACGTCGTAATGAAGCTCTCGTTGCACTTCTGACGCTCGTGAGTCGATGCAGCTGGCGTCCGTGTGTACTTTCGCCTTCGTTCAACCGGCAAAGGTCTGCTGAAACCGCCTTTCCGGCGCGCTTTTGCACGATGCCGGGCAGGTGCCACGGAACCAGCCAAGGAACGGGAGTGTTTAGCCATCGTAGTTCAAGGCTGTGTTTTGCATTCCGCCGCCCCTGTTCACTGTTTCGCCCGGCCCCGTGAGAACGGTTCTCTCCATATTCGCGGCGTTTGCCCTGATGCTCGGGACATTGCGAGAGTGCGTCGTCATCCTCTCATTTACGCTCAACCGTCCCTACATTGCGAAGAACCTCTGTGAGAAGCGCGACCAGCCCGGAAATACCTGCCAGGGCAGCTGCCAGCTCTGCAAGCAGTTGAACAATGATGACCAGACTGATCACAATCCGCCCGCACGAAACCTGACCGAGCTGGACGACCTTCAGCCCGTTCCTCTGGCCGCCACGTTCAGACTATTCGCCCCGGGATCCATCCGGGTCCCCGGTCCGCGTTCTGCGGTGCCCATTCCCGATCCACTCTACGATCAGATAGACCATCCCCCGAAGTTCATCCTCGCCTGAGATTCACTTCACAGGAGGATAAACTTTCAATGGAGGAGATCGTAATGCTCACGTCTCTCAGACGCATCACGTTCATTCTTGTCGGCGCGCTTTGCCTGCAGGCCCGCGCGCATGCCTGTGCCTGCGGCTGCAATGTGTTCAACGTCGGGGCGCGGTGGACGATGCCCGTCGCCTCGGGATTCGGCGCCTACATGCAGTACAACTACATGGATCAGAGCAGAAACTGGGGGGGATGGAACAGCGCCCCGGCCGATGCAAACTCGGATCTCGAGATACGCACGCACTTCTACACGCTTGGCGCGCAGTTCATGATCGACCGCGAGTGGGGTATCATGGCGGAGGCGCCGGTGTGGGACCGGTTCTTCAGGACGACAGACGATGACGGGAATATCGTCTCCGCCAACCACACGTCGTTCGGCGATGTCCGCCTGATGGGGATGTACACGGGCCTCTCGGAAGACATGTCGACGGGGATCGAAGTGGGGGCGAAACTCCCCACCGGGCCGTTCAACGAATCGCTCCTCGACCGGGATACGCAAATCGGCACCGGAACGACCGACCTCCTCCTGGGAGGGTACCGGATGGGGCAGGAGGGGACCTGGGGCTGGTACGCGCAGGTCATGTGGATGCATGCGCTCAACACGCGCGATGGTTACAGGCCGGGGGACAGTTTCGACGCGAATGTCGGCTTCCACTATGACGGACTTCTCTCCCGGTTCCCGATTGTGCCCACGGTACAGGTGGGGGGATCATTTCGGGGAATTGACAGCGGGGTGAACTCGGATCCTGACAATACCGGGTACGACCGGGCGTACGTTGCCCCGGGTGTGCAGATTCTCCTCTCGGCCCGCGTGAGCCTGTACGGCGACGTCAGGATCCCTGTGTTCACGCACGTGCGGGGCAATCAGCTTGTCGCCCCGGCTCTCGTGAGTCTCACAATGGGCTTCGGTGTCTGAACATCATGCGCGCGGAATGAGTCCGCGTGCCGCTCCATCACCCGCCTCCGGAGGTGCCATGAGAATTCCCGTGCTGGCCGTTGTATGTGCACTTGCACTCCTGCCGGGCGTGTCGAGATCCTGTGAATACTGCTTCATCAGCGAGCACGGCTACGTGTTTGACCTGAACCGAACGATGCTCCGTCTCGACTCGCGGCTGCAGGTGTATTCGGGACTGACGAACAGCTCATCACCGCTCGATGAGGTCTCGACCAAATATCTCACGACGTTTCTTACGGTGAACTATGCCTCCGGAAGGTGGGGGTTGACATTTATTGCACCGTACGTGTACCGAACCCAGAGGAATACGTACACTGGAGACTACTCGCTCCACTACGAACACGTGGGGCGGGTAGTGTCCACCCTTGACTCCTCGTCAATTGAAACTCAAACGACGAGAGGCCTTGGCGACGTTTCCGCGCTCGCCCGATACGCGGTGTTCCTGCTCTCCGGGGACCATTTTGCTTCGGTCTTCCTCCAGGGGGGTGTAAAAGCGGCCACAGGATCCATTTCCGTCAGGGACGCCTTCGGATACCTGGTGCATCCCCATCTGCAGTCCGGCTCAGGAACCACGCTTGCACTCATCGGCGCGAGCGGCTCATACGGCGGGCTCAAGCAATCGGGGAGCGTTTCGGTTCTCGCGGGATTGCCCGTTCACGTGTACGGCCCGTATCGGGAGCCGGAGTCATTCAACTACGAGGCGTCATTCCGGTTCAGGAACTTCCCGGAAGATGCTGAAGACGGGCCGATGCTTATTACCCATCTGGGTGTTGTGGGTACTGTGAGCTGGAAGGAGAGATACAACGGGGCCTACATTCCGGATTCGGGAGGGCACTACATGTTTCTGAACGCAGGGTTCTCGTTCATGCCGGTGCCGGGGTTCGAGCTTGACATCTTCGGCCAGATACCGATGGTCAAAGATCTTGCGGGAAACCAGATCGACGAGCAATACCGGGTTACCTCCGGCATCCAGGTAGCTTTGTAGCGGGCCCTTTCTTCTTCTCGACCGCAGCGCACTTGGCGCATCCACGAAGAGGCGGTCGGTAGGGCGCAGATTCCACATCCAGCTCACCCCCCCGTCACTTGCGTACAATCGCCTTCGCGGCCAGCCAGATGTACCGCAGCGTATCACCCCCCGTGTTGACCACATTATGCTCGGTGAACGGGGGGCAATAGGCGAGGCTATTCGGCGTCAGTGGCAGTGTCGCTCCCCCCCCCAGCCTCAGCTCGCCTCTTCCGCTGAACACGAGCACAATCTCTTCGTAGCTTTGTGTGTTATGTGCGCCGACTGATCTGAGCGGCGGGAGTGCCACGTAGCCGGATTCCATCGTTCTGGTCTGTGGCGCGCCTGTGAGGAATTCCTGCGGGTGAGTTGCCTTCGGATCGATTTGAATGACGAATGGAGAAGGCTGGTCGGACGTATTCTGTGCCCATGCGTGGGGTATGGCGATCAATTCCCAGAGCCAGCCGTTCACGAGAAGAAGGCCCAGGATACGCGATAGCTTGGTCATGGCGAACCTCCGTTGTATCTGCATTCCGGGCAGAGTCTGCCCGCGTGGAGCCGGTTGACTATAACGATTATTCGTGTTACTTTCAAGAAAAAAGGTGCCACGATGCCTGACCTGATTCGCTTTGGCGTATCGCTGGAATCCGATCTTCTGTCAAGATTCGATAGCATCATCGCGCGAGACGGTATTCCTAACCGCTCAGAGGCCCTTCGCGAGCTGATCCGCGCCCGTCTTCTGGAACACGATGAAGCAGACGTGAACGCTTCCGCAATCGGAGTGCTCGCGCTCGTGTATGACCACCACAAGCGCGACCTCCAGGACCATCTGACGGATTTGCAGCACGACCACCACGGGGAGGTGATTTCGACCACGCATGTCCACATAGACCATCACCGATGCCTCGAGGTTATTCTGCTGAAGGGGAAGGTCGGCCTCATCAAGAAGATAGCAACCAGCCTCTCTTCACCGAAAGGCATACACTACAGCCGGCTGGTGATAACGACTGCGGAACAGTCGTGAATTGCAGGAAGTTGGCACGACATTTCGCGGCGCTGTTCGCCCTGACGTTCACAGTCATTCCGCCGGAGGCGACCGCGGGATCCTTCGGGCGCATTAAGGGGCGAGTCACGGAAAAAAGCTCGAACCTGGCCATTCCGTTTGCGGACGTCGCGGTCAAGGGGACCCGGCTTGGGACGTATACGAAGACCGACGGGACATTCAGTATCTCAGGCGTTGCGCAAGGTTCCCAAGAGGTCGTTGTAAGCATCGTAGGGTACGCCAGCGTCCTGAAGCGTGTGACGGTTTACGGCGACAGGACTTCAGAGCTCACGGTGGAACTCGAGGATTCTTCGGCGTCCGCTCCGGAGATCGTGGTCGTAGCGAAACCGGCCGTCTCTGCGGCCTCCGCGGGCTCAATCAGCGCAATGGATTTCGAGCTCCGGCCCCGCCTTTCTTCCCAGGATCTCCTCAAACTGGTTCCTGACCTCTTCATCGCTCAGCACGCCGGGGGAGGGAAGGCAGAACAGATATTCCTGAGGGGATTTGACTGCGACCATGGGACGGACATCAACATCGCCGTTGACGGATTGCCGGTGAATATGGTCAGCCACGGTCACGGTCAGGGGTACGCCGACCTGCATTTCGTAATGCCCGAGATTGTGAGTGGGATGGAGGTGTACAAGGGTCCGTACTTTGCACAATTCGGTGATTTTGCCACGGCAGGGACGGTGAAGTTCACTACTCTGGATGAGATCGATCATACTTCGATCAACATCGAGGGTGGTGAATTCGATCTCGCCCGGTTGTCAGGACTGATCAGAGTCCCGACCACGTCGGAAAACATGAGCGCATATATTGCGGGGGAGGTCCTGCGGAACGAAAGCTACTTCGACCACAGTCAGAATTTCCGGCGGTACAATCTCTTCGGGAAACTCGTCGCCCGCATTGACGACGAAAAAGTGCTCTCGGCATGGACATCCGGCTTCACATCGACCTGGGATGCCTCGGGACAGATCCCTGAACGGGCGGTCGCCGAAGGGGTCATCGACCGCTTCGGGGCAATCGATCCCACGGAGGGCGGGGGCACCTCAAGAGAAAACGTGAACATCCAGTATTCGCAGTTTGGAGGCTCCTCCGGTTTTATCGCGCAGGCATATATGTCGAGATACCATTTTCAGCTCTTCTCGGATTTCACATTCTACAAAACCGATCCGGTGAACGGTGATGAAATCGAGCAGGACGACGATCGTACGATTGCAGGCGGCCGCGCCGAATACAGCGTGAACAGCATGTTCGGCAACCCGGACATTCAAACGGTTGTCGGTTCCTCCGTGCGATCCGATTGGATTCACAATCAGCTCTGGCACGTCACGAAGCGCCAGCGCCTTCAGAATGAAGCCAACGCAGATCTCCACGAAATGAGCTTTTCGCTTTACGTTCAGCAGGACTATAGGCTTACGCGTGCCATCAGGCTTGAGCTGGGGCTTCGAAGCGATTTCTTTCTCTTCGACGTGAAGGACGGGCTCAACGCGGGTCTTCCCGGTGATATCACAGGATATGTGACACAATCGATCATCGGGCCCAAAGGCGACATTGTGTACTCTCCGGCCGAAGACTGGAACTTGTACTTTGACGCAGGATCGGGATTCCACTCAAACGATGCCCGGGCGATCCTGGCGGGTGGGGCTTCGACCGCACTTCCAAGGGCCGTGGGCGCGGAAATCGGCACACGGTACACGGTCCCGGGAATGACGGTGAGCCTCGCATTCTGGGGGCTTGACCTTCAGCACGAGCTTGTGTACAACGGCGATGACGGCACAACGGAAGAGAGCGGCGCGACGCGCCGGCTTGGCATCGATCTTGGATTGCGCCACCAGCTTCTCGAATGGCTCTGGACCGATCTGGATATGGCGGTGGCGCGAGGCCGCTACAGGAACCTGCCGGTTGGGGAGAACTACATTCCTCTTGCGCCGACACTTTCGCTCACAGGAGGGCTAACTGCGCGTCACTCCAGCGGGATCGAGGCGACCCTGCGCTTCCGGGGTATGAGCGACCGGCCGGCGAACGAAGATAACACAGT
>DATJPR010000283.1:0-40395 GCA_035506295.1 Bacteroidota bacterium
ACTATTGACTATCGATCCTTTCAAGAAAATGCCTGTATGCCGGTAACGTCCTCCCCCACGATCAACGTGTGCATTTCATGCGTCCCCTCGTATGTGAGGACGGACTCCAGATTCGCTGCATGCCGCATTACCGGATATTCGTCGAGGATGCCGTTTGCGCCAAGAATCGTTCGGGCCATCCTGGCGATCTCGAGCGCGTGATAGACGTTGTTGCGCTTTGCGAGCGAGACCTGCTGGAACCGCATGTGTCCCGCATCCTTCAATCGTCCGAGCTGGAGACAGAGAAGCTGGGCCTTCGTAATCTCGGTGATCATATAGACGAGCTTCTCTTGCGTGATCTGGAAAGCGGCGATGGGGCGGTCGAACTGGACGCGGGATTTCGCATAGGCGAGAGCCGATGAATAGCACGCCATCGCTGCTCCGATCGCGCCCCAGGCGATGCCGTAGCGGGCCTGGCTGAGGCAGGAGAGCGGAAGCCGGAGCCCGTCTCCTCCCGGCAGTATGTTCTCATGCGGCACGAGCACATCCTGCAGGATCAACTCGGACGTCACCGAGGCGCGGAGGGAATGCTTTCCCTTCATTTCCGGTGCGGAATATCCGGGCGTCCCCTTCTCCACGAGAAACCCGTGCACCACACCGTTCAGCTTGGCCCAGACGACGGCGACATCGGCGATCGTGCCGTTGGTGATCCACATCTTCGCCCCGTTCAACAGAAAGCCCGACGGCGTATCTTCCGCGCGCGTGATCATGCCGCCGGGGTTGGACCCAAAGTCCGGTTCAGTCAATCCGAAGCAGCCGATCTTTTTCCCCTGGGCGAGCAAGGGAAGCCAGCGGGACTTCTGTTCCTCTGATCCGAAGGCAAAAATCGGATACATGACGAGAGCGCTTTGAACGGAGGCAAAACTCCGCACTCCGCTGTCGCCGCGCTCCAATTCCTGCATGACCAGACCGTAAGCGACGTTGTTCATTCCCGCGCACCCGTACGCCGCAGGAAGGGTCGCCCCGAAGAGGCCGAGCTCGGCCATCGCCGGGACAAGATCCATCGGGAATGTGCCCGCGCGGTTGTGCTGCTCTATGATTGGAAGAACACGCTCGTCGACGAATTCCCGCACGGTGTTCCGCACAAGAATTTCCTCTGCGGTCAGCAGGCCATCGAGAGAATAGTAGTCGACCCCTTGGAACTTCGGCATGGGCGTCTTTTTTGTCTCGAGGAAGGTGATGACAAAAAGCCCTGCGTCGATTTCGATGGACAGGGCTCAGAGGATTTGAGTATGGAAAATACGGAAAAACGGAAGTGAAATCAATCCGGAATAGGTATGCCGAATTGTTTGATCTTGAGGTAGAGCGTTTTCTTGCTGATGCCGAGTGCCTCGGCGGTCTTCGCCCGGTTGTACCCGAATTCCTCAAGCGCACGCTTGATGTGGATGCACTCGAGCTGGTCGAGGGTCAGGACTGGACTTTCTCCCGCGGCAGGGGCGGCAGTATTCCTGGTGCCTTTCCTCTGCAGAGACGGGGGTAGATCGGCCGCCTCCACCGTGGTGCCGGAGCTCATGAGGACCGCACCTTCGATCACATGTTCCAACTCTCGCACGTTGCCAGGCCAGTCGTACCCTTCCATGAGCCGCATCGCTTCCGGAGAAAGCGATTTCAGCACCCGGGATGTAGACTTCCGCGTGAGAAAGTGGCTCGCAAGCAGCGCGATATCCTCACTCCGTTCCCGCAGCGACGGCACGGTGAGCGTGATGACGTTGATGCGGTACAGGAGATCTTCCCGGAAGCGTCCGGCGGCCACTTCCGAGCGAAGATCCTTGTTGGTCGCGGAAATGACACGCACGTCGACAGAGAGCTGGTTGGTCCCGCCGACACGCCGGAATTCCCCGGTCTCCAGGAACCGCAGCAGTTTTGGCTGGATGGAGAGGCTGATATCGCCGATCTCGTCAAGGAACAGCGTTCCCCCGTTGGCGACTTCGACCAGTCCCTGTTTGGCCTCATAGGCGTCCGTAAACGCCCCCTTTTCATGGCCGAAGAGCTCGCTCTCGAGCAGTGCGTCGGGCAAGGAAGCGCAATTCACCGCGACGAACGGCCGGTCGTTCCTCGGGCTGCGACGGTGAATGAGGCTCGCGATGAGCTCCTTCCCCGTTCCGCTCGCGCCCTGAATCAGGACAAAGGAGTCGCTGGCGGCAAATCTTGTTGCGCTCTCCACAAGCTTCATAAACGAAGGGCTCTGGCCGACGAGCTCGAATTTTCCGGACTTCCTCGACAGCTCGCTCTTCATGAGCGTGTTGTCGATCGTCAGTTGGCGGCGCTCGATCGCGCGGCGGATGGTGCTCAGCAGCTCATCGAACTCATACGGCTTGGCGATGAAATCGTAAGCGCCGAGTTTGATGGTCTCAATCGCCGTGCGAACATCGGCGTAATTGGTCAGGATGATGACCTGCGTGGTGGGAGAGTACTCGTGGACGAACTGCAGGACCTCGATCCCGCCTACCCGGGGCATGCGGATATCGAGGAGAATGACATCGAAGACCTTCGCCTGGATGAGGTTGATCGCCTGAGCCCCATCAGCCGCGGTCTGAATAGAAAACTCGCCAGTGTCGCCCAGTTCGCTTTCGAGGATGACGCGAAGAGGCTCCTCGTCGTCGACAATGAGCAGGTGATACAGCTGGCCCATGCTTTACTCGTTGAGAACCCGTTCGATGGTGGTCAGGAGATCCACGAGATCATAGGGCTTGCTTACGAAATCGTCGGCACCCAGTTTCTTCGACTCAATGGCATTCTTGAGGTCGGCGAAGCCGGTGAGCATGACGACCTTGGTCTTTTCGTGTTTCTCCTTGATGTACTTCAGAACCTCGAACCCGTTCAGCTTGGGCATCTTGATGTCAAGGAGGACGAGGTCGCATGTCGATTTGTCTAGCTCGTGTATGGCCTCGTCGCCGTCCCCTGCCATTCTGACGTCGTAGCCTTCGTTGGCCAACTCGCTTCCCAGAACACTCCGGATCGCCTCTTCGTCATCGACCACGAGAATGCTGTTCTTATTCGCCATCTAAACTCCAAGGGTGAGTCACGCAATTCCGTCCGGCCCACGACATCCACCTTCTGATTTCGTGATAATACCCAATCAGGTCAACAAATGCAACACCCGAGGAGATGGTCTCAAGTTGCAACTTTTGGCCCAAATGGATATACTTGGACGTGGCATCAGCGAAGACATCTTCTCCAATTACACTCTTATTCGTCGACATTGACGAAGCGTATGTGACCGTCGCGCGCCATGTCCTGCAGTCCGCGTCGGGTGGGCCGTTTAGTGTGATTTGGAAGAACAACGGTCCTGAAGGGCTGGCAGAGCTCAAGTCCAACCCCTCGATCAACCTTCTCGTCCTTGACCATTATGTCTCCGAGTCCACGGGGTTCGATTTCCTTCAACATTTGAAGGAAGACGGGATCGATGTGCCTGTGATCCTCCTGACCTCCCAACGCGAGTTCCATCTCGCCGTGGAGGCCCTGCGGTTCGGCGTCGAGGAGTATTTGCTGAAAGAGGATGCAGTCGGCCCCCTCCTCGCGAGAACGGTGGTGAACGTCATCGAGCGAACCCGGCTCCGGAAGCGGGTGATGGAGCAGGAGAAGACCGATCTCCTCGAGAAAAAGCGCGCAGACGCAATCCACGAGCTCGTTGTCACCATTTGCCATGAGTTCAACAACCCTCTGGCGGCGATCAAAATCAGCACCGACATCCTTTCACGGCAGTGGCTTTCCGACGGGGAACGAAAATTGATCAGCGAGCTGGACGGGAGCATTTCCATTATTGAGGCGGAAATCCAGAAATTGAGGGATCTCAACGTGGTGTAGTCTGAGAGCTTGCTTCTCTCTCGCCGTTTGGGTATATTGATCTATTCCTTATGTCCGGTCCACCCTTCTGTCGATATGGTGAGGAACACTCCATACAAAGCTTGCATTTCCCGAACGCTGCAGCAAAAATTTAACACACAGAATCCCGCCTAAAGGTGGGATTCTTTTTTTGTCTTTAGACCGATCGCAACATGACTGTTCGAGACATTGGCGGCATCATCGAATCCTGGGCCCCGAAGGAGGTCGCATGGGAAGACGATAATGTTGGACTCCAATGCGGCGACGGTTCGCAGAAGGTCACGTCGATCCTTGTCGCCCTCGACCCGACCGAGAAGACCGTCAAGGAAGCCGAGAACAAGTCGGTGCAAATGTTGGTGACGCACCACCCGCTGCTCTTCCATCCCCTCCGGCGGATCGATTGCCAGACGCCGGCCGGGAGGATGCTTCAGCACCTTCTGCAATCACGGATTGCGCTGTATGCCGCGCACACGAACCTCGATGCATCGCCGCTTGGCACAAACGATGCTCTCGCGGAAATCCTGGGGCTGACGGACACGGAGGTCTTGTTCCCTCAACAACGGACGATGCGGAAGATCGTCACATTTGTTCCACCCTCGGACGTTGACGCGGTCGCCGACCGGCTTGCACAAGCAGGTGCGGGGAACATCGGCAAATACGAGCGTTGCTCCTTCAGAGCGGAAGGCACCGGCACGTTCATGGGAGGCAAGGAGACGCATCCTGTTGTCGGCCTTCCGGAGCAGTTCGAACGTATACCGGAAATTCGGCTGGAGATGATCGTGCCGCAATGGCGGCTTGCAGTCGTCGTGGCAGCTCTCCGCCGGGTTCATCCATACGAGGAACCGGCCTACGATATCTACCCACTGGAGAACCTGAGCGCGCAGTACGGCATGGGCATGGTCGGCAATCTTCCTCGCCCGGTCTCCCTGGCTGCGTTCCTGAAAGTGTTGAAACGACAACTCCGGATCCCTGCTCTCCGGCACTCACCCGACACGGGGCGAAAGGTCAGCCGCGTCGCCGCGTGCGGCGGTTCGGGCGGAAGCCTGCTCGAGGAAGCCATCCGGACCGGTGCCGACGTGTTCGTGACCGCGGATGTCAAATATCATTCTTTCCATGAGGCCCTGGGGCGGATCGTGGTGATCGATGCAGGGCACTTCGAGACGGAGCACCCCGTCGTTGCGACGCTTGCCACGCGCTTGCGTCAAGAATTTGACCGCCGGAAGGAACGGATCGCCGTACGCACGGCGTCCAGTCCGGTCAATCCTGTGCGCTATGTTTAGTCATTATTGAGGAGCTCGAATTGGAAAGCAGACTGCGTAACCTCTTTGCACTGCAATTTATTGATTCACGACTCGATGAGATGGAGGAACTGAAGGGTGACCTCCCGGGGGAGATCAAGGGGATCGAAGAGAGATTGCATGACCTGGCAACCGCCAAGGCCACGCAGGAACAACTCATGAAGAACGCGTTTGCCCAGCGCGACCAGGCAGACAGCGACATCATCAGCCTCAAGGAAAAGCTGGAACGCTACAAGGCGCATCAGACCAAGGTCCGGAACAACCGGGAATACGATGCGCTCATGAAAGAAATGGACCACGCCACGGAAAAGGTGACCAAGCTCGAGCAGGATATGGCCGCGCTGGAAACGAAGGCTACCGTCGCCCGCGGCGAAATCGAGATCCTCACGGGGCAGTTTGACGAGTTGAACAAGGTGCTGGAGGAAAAACGCGCCGATCTTTCCGTCATCAGCGCGAGCAATGAAGTCGAAGAATCGCGCTACCGCGAAGAGCGCAGGAAGATGGCCGGGAAGCTCGGCAAAAGCGACCTGGCGGCCTACGAGCGCATCCGCAAGGCGAAGCGCGGGAAAGCCGTCGTCCCCGTCGAGCGCGACGCGTGCGGCGGATGCTACAACAGAGTGCCGCCCCAGAAGATACTCGAGTTGAAGCAGAACTCGCGCGTGTACACCTGCGAGCATTGCGGTCGCATCCTTGTCTCGGATGAGATCGTGAAAAGCGTCGTCGGGACCCTATGATCCTCCACGGGTTCACCGACGGCGCGTCGCGCGGCAACCCCGGCGAGAGCGGGATCGGTATCGTCATCCGCACGGAAGGCGGGGACAACCTTGTCGCGGAGGCCTCATATATCGGGAAGACCACCAATAACGCGGCGGAATATGAGGCGTTGCTGGCGCTTCTCGACCGCGCGCAGCAGTTGTCCTGCTCGAGGTTGATCGTCCATTCGGACAGCGAACTCATGGTCCGTCAGCTCTCCGGATCGTACAAGATCAAGAGTCCGAATCTCAAAGAGTATTACCGCAGAGCGAAAGAGAAACTCGCGTCGATGCCGTTCCCGGTCGAGATCCGGCACGTGCTCCGCGAGGAGAACAGCGAAGCGGACCGGCTTGCCAACATCGGCATCGACCGCCACGTCCGCACTGCATAACCGGGTGTAATTCACTGATCCAATAACGGCGCAGACCGGGCAACCGCGTCCCGATGCGAATCGGGATGAGGAAAGTCCGAACTCCATAGAGCATGATGCCCTGCGAATAGCAGGGGCACCAGCGGCGTAAGCCGGTGGTGACGGAAAGCGTCACAGAAAACAAACCACCTGGCATCAGGGCATATAAGAGGAATGAGAACGATGAGTAGGACGTAGGAAGAAAGACGTAGGAAGGGAGCGGACGCCGCATCCATCGAATTCGCTTTCTTCCCACTTCCGACGTCCTACTTCCTACTCTCAGCCCCTTATGACGAACCCTGTTGCCCGGAAAGGGTGAAAAGGCGAGGTAAGAGCTCACCGCCCCGAGGGTAACCAAGGGGGCACGACAAACCCCATCAGGAGCAAGACCAAGAAGGGAATCAGGCTGCTCGCCGTCGCGGCGTCCTCCGGGATGGCCGCGGTTCCCGGGTAGGTCGCTAGAGCCAGCGAGCAATCTCTGGCCCAGAGAAATGGTTGCCTCTCCTCTTCCGCTCATACCGGACGGGGACAGACAGAATTCGGCTTACAGGTCTGCGCCACCTCCTTGTCGCACGGCATCCTTCCGGCGTCAGGGATTTCCTGTGGGGAGCGTGCGTGAATCCAGGATACCGTCACTTTCGTTGGACGATCTCCGTATCTCCTTCCTCCGAACGCATCAGCCGCCTCGCAGAGGAGATACGGGTCCCCGAGGCTATTGCGCGAATTCTCGTCGACCGGGGGATAGACACCATGGAGGCGGCGACGAAGTACTTCCAACCCGATCTCTCCCAGTTGCACGACCCGTTTCTGATGGACGGGATGGAGCTCGCCGTTCAGCGAATTCTCCTTGCCCTCGAGCGCCGGGAAAAGTTCATCGTATTCGGCGACTATGACGTCGACGGGACGAATGGCGCGTCAATGCTCTATCTCTTCCTGACGCGGCTGGGGGGCGACGTGGAGTACTACACACCCGATAGGATCAAGGAGGGTTACGGCGTCTCTCACCGCGGGATCGACTACGCCCGCGACAAAGGGGTCTCGCTGTTCATCGCCATCGATTGCGGGATCACTGCGGTGGAGCAGGTCCGCTACGCGCGAGAGATGGGCCTGGACGTGATCATCTGCGACCATCACGAGCCCGGCGAGACCATTCCCGACGCCGTCGCCGTGCTCGATCCGATCAAGCCGGGGTGCGCCTATCCTTTCAAGAACCTCTGCGGGTGCGGGGTCGGCTTCAAGCTGATTCAGGCCGTGGCCAGGAGAATCGGCCGGGAGGAATTTGTCGAGGATTATCTGGACTTTGTCACCCTCGCGAGCACAGCCGACATCGTTCCGTTGATCGGCGAGAACAGGATCCTGGTCCGCTTCGGCCTCGAGGCGATCAACCAGCACCCGCGGCCGGGGATCAAGGCGCTCATGGATGTCGCCGGCAACAAACCCGGCAAGATCCATACGGGACAGATCGTGTTCAACCTTGCCCCGCGCATCAACGCCGTCGGCCGCCTGGGCGACGCCATGCGCGCGATCCGCCTCCTGACATCGACGGATCCGGCAGAGGCGCAGGAACTCGCCGCCGTGATGGAAGAAGAGAATCGGAACAGACGAAAGATCGATGAGGACACGTTCCTCGAAGCGCAGCACCTGGCCGAGCAGTATTACAATGGCGACGATGATGCGGCGCTCGTGCTGCACGACGAGCGGTGGCATTCCGGTGTCGTCGGCATCGTGGCATCACGCATGGTGGAAAAATACTACAAACCATCCGTCATGATGGCGACCGTGGACGGCGTGGCGAAGGGATCCGCCAGGAGCATCCCGGGATTCGACGTGTACAAGGCATTGAAGCGGTGCGAAGAAACGATCATCCAGTTCGGCGGCCACAAATATGCGGCGGGACTCACGGTCGAGCTGGACAAGCTCGGGGACTTCCGGCGCGCCTTCAACGCCGCCGTGCGTGAGCTGATGACAGATGACCTGAAGACTCCGGAGATTCGCGTGGATGTGGAACTGGGGCTGAACGAGATCACCCCCCGGTTCCGCAGTATTCTCGGCGAGTTTGCGCCCTTCGGACCCGGGAACATGCGCCCCGTGTTCCTTTCACGAAATCTTGAGGTGGTCGGAACACCCCGCGTCGTCGGGAAGAACCACCTGCGCTTCAAGGTGCGGCAGAACGGCAACGTGTTCGACGCAATCGCGTTCGGGATGGGAGACCGTCTGAACGAGGTGCATGGCCGGCGCGATCTGGAACTGATCTATACGGTTGAAGAGAATGATTGGGCGCCGAACGGGGAGGCGCGCTCCGGAGAAACGACCCCGCAGCTCAAGATTAGAGACCTTCGATAACTTGCGTACGAATTAAGCTAAGGAGAACGCCACCATGTCCGGCCACTCGAAATGGGCGACGATTAAAAGGAAGAAGGGGGCGACGGATGCAGCCCGCGGGCGCTTGTTTACCCGCCTCATCAAGGAAATCACCATCGCCGTCCGCCAGGGCGGCGGAAGCCCCGACGGCAATCCCCGGCTCCGCCTGGCAATTCAGACCGCCAAAGCGAACAATATGCCCGCGGACAACATCAAGCGGGCGATCCAGAAAGGGACCGGGGAGCTTCCCGGGACAACGTACGAAGAAATCACCTACGAGGGCTTTGCGCCCGGCGGTGTCGGCGTCCTCGTCGAAGTGGTGACCGATAACGCCAACCGGACCGTGTCCGAAATCCGTCACATCTTTTCTCGGAACAACGGCAACCTGGGGCAGAAAGGAAGCGTGGCCCGGATCTTCCAGAAGATGGGGACGATCACGCTGCTGAAGTCGAAGAACAAGGCGACGGAAGACGATATCATGGCCGTCATTCTCGATGCCGGCGCGGAGGACATGCACACCGACGGGGACGATCTGACGATCATGACGACCCCGCCGGAATTTGAAGCCGTGAAAAAGGCGGTCGAGGATCACGGCATCACCATCGAAAGCGCTACACTCGGCATGGTGCCGATGAACACCGTAAAGGTCACCGGCAGGGACGCTGAGAACGTGATGAAGTTGATGGAGGCCCTCGAGGAGCACGACGACGTCCAAAACGTCTACGCCAATTTCGATATCGATGAGAAGGAACTTGCCACGCTCAACGGCTAGCCGCCGCCGGGTCTCAAGTGCGGCGCCTCCGGCAAGGATTATCCTCGGTGTCGATCCCGGCACGTTGATCACCGGGTACGGGGTCGTCGCAAAAGACGCCGGCGGGCATCTGTCCCTGTTGGCGGCCGGGGCCATCAAGAATTCCTCCCGACTCCCGATCCCGGATCGATTGCTGAGTATTCACGATGGGCTTCTTGCAATCATCCGGGAGTTCACTCCATCCGAATTTGCGATCGAGTCGTCGTTTTACGGAAAGAATGCGCAGTCCGCTCTGAAACTGGGGCAGGCACGGGGCGTCGCCCTTCTTGCAGGCATGAGGTGCGGACTTCCCTGCCACGAGTATACGCCCCGGGAAGTGAAGCAAGCGGTGGTCGGCAACGGGGGCGCGGGAAAACATCAGGTCCAGTATATGGTGCGTTCTCTCCTCCGGGTATACGACCGGCCCCTCGTGCTTGACACCTCCGACGCGATCGCCGTCGCGCTTTGCCATCTTCACCGAAGAATCGTCACAACGTCCGGCTCTTCCCGGACGTGGAAAGCCTACGTGACCACACACCCGGAGAGGGTTGTGCGATGATCGCCTCGCTCCAGGGAGTCCTCCGCGAGAAGAAGCCCACAGAAGTCCTTCTTGAAGTGGGAGGAATCGGCTATCTCGTGAACATCCCACTTTCAACGTTCGAGAAACTCGGCGAACCGGGGACATCCGCGCATCTGCTGACGCATATGATCGTAAGGGAGGATGCACTCCAATTGTACGGCTTTGCCTCCGGGGAGGAACGCGAGACATTCCGCCTCCTTATGTCGGTAACGGGGATTGGTCCAAAGATGGCCCAGGGAATTCTCTCCGGGATCGGTGTCACCGACCTGCATGACGCGATCGCTCGGGGCGATCTCTCTGCGCTGACAGCAATCCCCGGCGTCGGCAAGAAACTCGCGGAACGCCTCGTCGTGGAACTCCGGGACAAACTCGGGAAGGTCGCGGCGGCCGCGAGTCTCTCCGATGCTCACACACCGGCGACCTCTGGTAACCGCGAGGAGGCAGTCCTTGCCCTCGTGTCTCTGGGATACAACCGCCCGGCTGCGGAGCGCGCGGTCGCTCTGGCAATCAAGACAGATCCACAGTGCGCAAACACCCTGCAATCGCTCATCAAGGCAGCCATCCACCCGTCCCGCTGATCTTCGCATCGCTTGATTGGTAACGCGATCATGCGTACCATGAGGGCGTTCCTTCACTCCAGCTCCGAGAGCAAGTATTGTGTCATCCCGACTCCGGAAATCCGAATCGACAAAACCAGAATTGACGGACGAAGACGGCGACGTCGAACAGTCTCTTCGCCCCCCCTATCTTAGCGAGTTTGCCGGTCAGGAGAAGATCGTCAGCAACCTCCGCGTCTTCATCCAGGCTGCCAAGGGCAGAGAAGAGCCGCTCGAACATGTGCTCTTCACCGGTCCGCCAGGCCTCGGGAAGACCACCCTCGCGTATATCATCGCCCACGAGATGGGAACTTCCATCAAGATGACCAGCGGGCCGGCGCTCGACAAGCCGGGCAATCTCGCGGGGATCCTCACAGGATTGCAGCCAGGCGAAGTGCTGTTCATCGACGAGATCCATCGGATGCCACCCGCTGTCGAGGAGTACTTGTACTCTGCGATGGAGGACTTCCGACTGGACATTGTGATCGACCAGGGCCCGAATGCGCGAACGGTGCAGTTGAGTCTGAACAGGTTCACGATGGTCGGCGCGACGACCCGCGCGGGTTTGCTTTCCGCCCCCCTCCGCGCACGCTTTGGCGTTACTGACCGCCTCGACTACTATTCCCCCGAGACACTTACTTCGATTGTCCGGCGGTCGGCCGCCATCCTTGACGTCAAAATCGATGAAGGAGGAACACAGGAGATTGCGCGACGATCGCGAGGCACCCCGCGCATTGCCAACAGGTTGCTCCGCCGCTGTCGCGATTTCGCTCAGGCGGACCCTGCACTGGCAAAACATAAGGGGCGCATCACCCGCGAAGTTGCGGAGTACTCGCTTCATGCCCTGGAGGTGGACTCGGCCGGGCTCGACGACATGGACAAACGCATCCTCCTCTATTTGATCGAAGCCCATCGCGGAGGCCCTGCCGGTCTCAATACGATTGCGGCAGCCGTCGGCGAAGATCCGGGGACGATCGAGGAAGTGTACGAACCGTATCTGATCCAACAGGGCTTTCTTTCCCGCAACGCGCGTGGACGGGAAGTGACACCGAAAGCCTATCAGCACTTCGGTCAGCCTTTCAAGCCTCGCACACGAGCGGGGGAACCCGACAGTCAGATCGATCTGCAGATCTAAGCAACGTCCTATGTAAAGGCAAGATGAGCAAGCAGTACGCAGCAGGCAGCAAGCAGAAAACTCCGGGATCGCACAGAGTCCCGAAGTCCTCCTTCTTCCGGTTTCCCCCATCTTCCCCTCTCCCCCTCACTCCCCTTGCCCGCTCCTTCTACCTACGCCCCACGCTGCTCGTTGCTCGCGAACTCCTGGGAAAGCTCCTCGTACGACGAATCAACAAGAGGACGCTTATCGGCCGGATTGTCGAGGTCGAGGCCTATCTCGGAGAGCGCGACCCGGCGAGTCATGCCTACCGTGGTGAGACGCAGCGAAACAGCGTGATGTTTCGTGAAGGAGGATATCTCTATGTCTACTTCACCTACGGGATGCACTTCTGCTGTAATGTCGTGACGGAATCCGCCGGAATCGGCCGGGCCGTTCTCCTACGAGCTCTTGAGCCAATCTCCGGCATCGAGACAATGGCGGCAAACCGATCGATCGACGTCGAAGCAAGACGCGACCATGACGCCGCCATCTCACATCGGAACATAGAGCTTACGAACGGCCCTGCGAAACTGTGTCAGGCGTTGGCAATCGCGCGGAAAGAAAATGGGACAGACCTTTGTGGGGATTGCATCTGGATCAGCGATGACCCGAATTTCCGGGGACACGGGATCGTACGATCAAGAAGAATCGGTATCCGCGTCGGCACCGAACGCCTGTGGCGGTTCTATGCCAACGGGAACCCGTTTGTATCCCGAGGGTGAGAAAACGCGAGGAGGAAGATGCGGCAGGCGGCAATTCACTGTTATTTCAGCAAAGTCATCGTTCGTACGTCCGTACAACTCCCTGCTGTCAGTCGATAGATATACACCCCGCTCGAATATCTGCTTCCATCGAACCTGAACGAATACTTGCCTGCCGGATATCTGCCATCAGCTAGTACTGCCACTTCCCGACCAAGCAAGTCGTACACTGCAAGCCGTACGTCACTGGCCACTGGCCACTGGCCACTGACGACTGTTTCTGGATTAAATGGATTCGGGTAATTTTGTTCGAGTCCAAATTGTGCCGGCGATGCGACAAGGTGAATCGGATCGGCTGAAGTCGGCGTGGCGACGTACGCGCGCACGAGATATGCATACGTGGTATCTGGTGAAGTGGACACCGGCAGGACGTACCAACCGTTGGCAGTCACGCTGTCAGACTTCTGCAAATACGTGTAGCTGTGAACGGGCGAGCCGGTGACGATAGTGACCATCACTCTCTGAGCCAGCTGTGGATCACCACTATTGACGATCGAGACGGAAAATGCGGTATCCGTGGAGATGGAAGATCCCCTGAGGTCGACGACGGCCCAGTTTGTCCACGGCACAGGATACGGCAGCGGAGGATTATTGCTGCTTGATGCGAGGAATTGGGCAAGCACTGGAGGGCGGAGCGGCGATCCGGATGACCCATGTCGCCAAACAATTCCGCTTATGGACCCGGCCCGGCGAAGACCGATACGGAGAGAGTCGAGTCTCCCCCCGGGGACCGCGGGGAACGTGACACACGCGCTGTCTCCATCATGCAGCGCCATGAAGCCCACCGGCTCATTAAAATCCCATCGAAGCTCGATATCGTCAGCGACAGAGAGAACGATGGAAGGGCGTAAGGGCGACTCGACCACGACAGGCGCGGGCGACTGGCTGTTCGCCAGACGTATGCACAGGACGATTGAGAGCACGGCCCCGAAGAGGGCGTGGGGAAGCCGCTGGCGTGTCATCTCAGCAACGTCATCATCCGTACGGCAGAGTAGGGACCGGCCGTCAGCCGATAGATATAGATCCCGCTTGCAACCCGGCTTCCATCAAACCTGAACGCATACTTGCCGGCCGCGTATCTCCCATCAGCAAGTACTGCCACTTCCCGTCCAAGCAAGTCGTATACTGCAAGCCGTACGTCACTTGCCACCGGCCACTGACCACTGACGACTGTTTGTGGATTAAATGGATTCGGGTAATTTTGTTGAAGGGAGAACGAAGCCGGTGTCCCGTTTTGCGTCTCCGCTATTGCAGCGATCGTGTTCCCCGCTGCCTGAAGTGTGACCTGTTCCGAATCCGTCGTGCTCGTGTCCACCAGCGCGACGGTGACTCTCGAGTACGTCGAGCCGAAACCCGGAAGCGCGAGAAGCACACCGGAACTCAGCTGGCTCACCGCGCTCGGCGACCCGATCTCCACCACTTTCGATACCACCTTCGGCGAGCTCGTTGTCGCCGTCACCTGCAGGTTCGAGCCTGCGGTGAACGAGACGTACTTCACCCCCAACGGTTGGATCCATTCGACCGTGCTTGTCATGTTGGGATTCGCGTGATTCTCGGCGACGGCTTTGGCCAGGCCGGGGTAGAGATAGCCGTAGTCCGTGTTCACGGTTCTGTCATCGAGCGTATTCGCGACGGCCCAGTCGAGGAACACGTCGTCGAACTGCCGCGATGAGGAGACCTGCTGGAGGCCCCAATTGATGCTGGAGATCCCGATCAGGCCCGACTTTTGCACGATGGGTGCAAAGATGGCCATGGTGTATTGATCGCGTAGATAGGTGAAATACCGCGCCGCCCTGGAATAGTCGTAGAGCACCTTGTTAATATTTGAGCTCCGCCAATCCAGGAGATAGTGGTTTGTCTCATTCACAAAAAGGGACTGGGAATAGATCGGGTAGCCACAATTAACTTCAGCAACCAGAGAACATCCCTCGTTCACGAACGAGATCTGCGACTTGTTGTAGTTCCAGTGAATCATGTGCTGAAACTCGTGGGCCGTTGTCGACATCCCGCTCTTGAGACCGCCGCTGCTCAGGAGATTCGTCGGGTTCGCATCAAGGAAATAGATCTCCGCCTTATTGCTTCCCGTGACATTGTACTCGTTCAAGCTGTAGAAATACCCCTCGATGTACCCGCCGCTGCCGCTCCAGCCATCCCGGATGTTCAGGATCAGGATGATGATCCGTGGATCACTGTCCACATCGGGTGGATTCCCGAACGCGTCCACGTCCATCTGATACACGCCCTTCGACGAGTTCGCCGGCACGGCATTGTCGAATGCATTCATCACACTATCGACAACGGTCTGATTCACTCTCCCCGTCGTCCACATCGAATCTTCCACAAAAATGTAACAGTGCACGCCCACCCCGCGACAGGTGGAGTTGGTGAGGTATTGCGTCGATCCAACGTAGTCGTAGGCGTACCATGCGTGGGTTGCGCCCAGGGTGAACCCCCAGGCATCGGCTTTCTTGAGGCCCGGCAGGGACGCTTCGGGATGTTCGGCGAGGTACTGGAGCAGGCCCTGTTCCTTGTTGTGCAAGAGGATCGATCCGCAGAGCGGATAGGCACCGATCACGCCGGATACCGGATCAAGATTTGGTTTCTCGACCTGGGAGGCTGAGGATACCTGGCCGGGCTCGACGAGCACTTGTGCAGGAACGGTAACGGAGCACAAAGACAGAAGGAGAAGAAACATAATGCCGGCTTTCGCCGGCGGTTTCAATCGCAAAGTTCGGGAGAAGCTGCAACGGAGATTCTCCTCCCCGGCCGCAATACGCCTGTCAGACCCCGGGTTGTCCCCCATTCTATCTCGCTATTGTTATTGTACCTGCATGGACAAGTTTTCCAGCACAAGCGTGCTGAAGTTCGGGATGACCGTTCCGTCGGACTGGACGATAGTGAATGTCGACGGGTCAATAGTGAACGATGCAGTCCCTGCTGCCTTTCCCTGGCATTTGAGACGGGCAAGGACGTTGCTCCCAGTAAAGACTTTTCCGCTTCCCGCCTTGTAGGTAATTCCGAAGCTCACCTTTCCCGCGACCGAGTCAATCTGGATAACGTTGAGACTCGTTGAATCGTTCGCGATTAACGGACCCGGTGCAAGCTCAAGAATGCGCACCTTGTCTGGAGAGTAGGATACTTCAATTGCTGTGCCAAACGTTTGGGTGATGTTATAATATACGATCTTCGTGTAGAAGACCTCTCCAACCGCAACCGGAGTCTTGGAGGTGATAATTGTTGCACTGAATTTTGTGCTGTTTGCAGGAAACGTCCAATCGTCGCCGGTAGTGGTTGTCGGACCGACTCCGTTGTCGCTGCTTTTACTGCATCCGGCGAGGAGCAACGCTCCCAACCCCATCCAGATCAAAACCTGTTTCATGTGGATGCTCTCCAGGACTATTTTTCGAGAAGAAGTTGGCGCACAGCCCGGAAAGAGCCGGCAGTCATGCGGCAGAAATACACGCCGGAGCTTACCTTCTGCCCCGCGGCATCGTTGCCGTCCCAGACAACTTTGTATCGTCCAGCCCCAACCCCCGTCAGCTGTTGTTCCCACACTTTTTCTCCGAGCACGGAGTAGATCACGAGCCGGACGATATCCGTCCGAACGGGGACCGCGAACTGGAGTGTTGTCGACGGGTTGAACGGGTTCGGATAGTTTTGATCAAGGGCATAGGCGAACGAGACACCCAGGTCCCTGGTCATGTACTCAACAAGGGCCTGCCGCATTTCCTTGAGGCCGCTGCTCGGCGACTGTGCGTCGATTGCATCGAGCAACTCCTGGCACACGGCCTTCGTGTCGACATTCCCCGCTTTGGGCGAAGTCCGTGTCGACGACCAGTTTTGGATGATCGCGGTGAGGTCGGTGGCATTCACGACGCCGTCGCCGTTGCAGTCGGCGTACGCGGCCGCTTCAGGCGACCAGCCGAGCGTGACAGATTGCGCTCCCCACGTTAGAGAGGCACCAGCGCGTGTGGGACCCGTTTTGCCATAGTACTGACCGAGCGGGAGAATATCGCGGACATCCACTACGCCGTCATTGTTGGCATCGCCCGGATAGACGGTGAGGGTGGACGCCACGGACCCGAAGCTCAGATACGCGCGTATCAAATACGCCCATGCGCTGTCGGCCGCTGAATTCGAAGTCAGGTAATACCAGGCTGGCGGCTCCACTTCGTTGTACAACGTGAAGCTGTGCACCCCGTTCGCCGTCGGTTGCGGTGAAACCATCACTCGTTGTTGTGTGATGGAGTCCCCGGCATACGCAAATCCCACGGCGAATTTGTTCGTTGCATCGATGTTGTACGCGCGGAGGTCGACCGTGACCCAGTTGGTCCACGGCACCGGATATGGGACCGCGGGATTCAGGAGTCCTGTCGCGGTGATCGGGGGGCACAGCGCGGGCCCGAGGACATGCGTCGCGGAGCCGTAGGACCAGACGCCCCCGGTGATCGGAAGCGCCCTTCGGAGCGCCACTCTGACGGAATCGATGTGCGCCCCGGAAACTCCATCAAACACCACGGCGACGGTATCTCCCCGCTCCAGGGCGAGAAAACCTGTAGGCTCTGCATTCTCGTACGCAAGGGTTATCGCCGCCGGAGCGCTTCCCGTCGCGGCGATCGACACTTGCTCGGAATCCGTCGTGCTCGTGTCCATCAACGCCACGGTCACCGTCTTGTAGGTCGTCCCGAAATTCGGTTCGGCAAACATCACTCCTGGGCTGAGCTGACCCACCGTGCTTGGTGTCCCGATCTCGACGATCTTTGCGACGATATTCGGAGAACTCGCCGAGACCGTCAAGGCCAGGTTGGATCCTCCCGTGAAGGATAGGTAAGAGGCTCCCAACGGCTGGATCCATCCAGTCTGGCCCTCAATGTTCGGATTCACATGCGTGTCGGCAACCGGTTTGTCCAGCCCGGTGTAGATGTAGCCGTACCGCGGATCCACGGTCCTGTCGTCAAGCGTATTCGCGATCTCCCAGTCGAGGTACACATCGGTGAAGCTCCGTGTGGAGGAGACCTGCTGCAGCCCCCAATTGATGCTGGCAATCCCCGTGCGCCCCGAGTTCTGGACGATCGGGGCGAAGATGGACATCGTGAACTGTTCGCGGAGATAATTGAAAAACCGCGCCGCCCGCGAGTAGTCGTAGAGGGTCTTGTTGATATCGTTCGACCGCCAGTCGAGAAGATAGTGATTCGGCTCGTTCGCGTAATAGTACTGCGAATAGATCGGATAGCCGCAGTTCACCTCGGCAATCAGTGAGCACCCCTCGTTCACAAACGAGATCTGCGACTTGTTGTAGTTCCAGTGAATCATGTGCTGAAATTCGTGCGCCGTCGTCGACATCCCGCTCTCCAGCCCGGCGCTGCTCCTGAGGTTTGTCGGGTACGCATCCAGGAAATAGATCTCGGCCTGATTGCTCATCGCGACATTCAACTCGTTCAGACTATAGAAATACCCTTCAATGTATCCTCCGCTCCCGGTCCATCCGTCCCGGATGTTCAGGATCAGAATGATGATTCGAGGATCATTGTCCACATCGGGCGGATTCCCGAACGCGTCCACGTCCGTCTGGTAGACCCCTTTCGACGGGTTTGCCGGGACGGCGTTGTCGAACGCGTACATGACGCTATCCACCACGGTCTGGTTCACCTTCCCGGTCGTCCACATGGAGTCTTCCACAAAGATGTAGCAGTGAACGCCGACGCCCCGGCACGTGGAGTTTGTCGAATACTGGCTGGTCGTCGAATAATCATAGGCGTACCACGCGTGGGTTGAGCCCACGGTGAATCCCCACGCATCCGTTTTCTTCACGCTCGGCAGGGACGCTTCAGGATGCCGGGCGAGGTACTGGAGAAGGGCCTGCTCTTGGTCGTGCAACAGGATCGATCCGCACATCGGGTAGGCACCGACAACGCCTGAAACCGGGTCAAGCGCCGCCTTTTGCACGGCGGGTGCAAGCGCTTCCGGCGCCGTCTGCACGTTGATTTGCGCCTTTGCCGGGAGTGAGACAAGAATAAGGAGCGCACTAATGGCGATCGCGATCTTCACGCTGACTCCAGTAGAAATGGATGGAAGACTACGCTGTAGTTAACGACCGGTCGTATCGGCAGGTCCCCCGGGTTGATGCGTTGGGAAGGTCGCTCCACTGATCACCACGATCGGTCCCTCCGGGTGTTGCTCCGTGTTCACGACGGTGACGACGGCCACCTTTCCCTGTCGTTGATAGAGGACGTTTTCCAGCTCCTTCGGGCCACGAATCCGGTGCATGGTGCCGCTGCTGTCCTGAAGGGCGAGAGACGTAAAGGGCTCGTTTCCCACAACGTATACGACGCCTCGCATGGTTCCAGCGCCTTGAGGAGGGGCCGATTCCCGCGAAGGCCCGCACGCGTACGCTGAAGCAAGCAGTGCCGCGACAATCATGAATTGCGCGATCACGGCGTGAGTCCGGTGCGGAGCTGTACTAAAGCTGCGGTTTTCAGCGAAGTCAGGCACGGTTCTTTTCCAGAGGGTTGCGGGGTTCGATGAATGCAGTAATATAACTGCTCTTGTTTTCTGTTTCAAACGAAGCTCACTCGCAGCGATTCCGGTTCATCGGCCCGCTTTCAATTCCTTTTTCAAGAATGCCCCGGTCGCCGATCCTTTCATCGCTGCCACCTGTTCCGGAGTCCCCACGGCAACGATCCGCCCGCCGGATTCCCCGCCGCCCGGACCGAGATCCACGACCCAGTCCGCCGTCTTGATCACATCCAGGTTGTGTTCGATCACGACAACGGTATTTCCTTTGTCCACCAGACGGTTGAGCACGTCGAGCAGCATCCGTATATCCTCGAAATGAAGCCCAGTCGTCGGTTCGTCCAGGATGTACAATGTCTTTCCCGTGCTTACGCGCGAGAGTTCCGTCGAGAGTTTGACCCGCTGCGCCTCGCCTCCGCTCAGGGTCGTCGCCTGCTGCCCGAGGGTGATATAGCCGAGCCCGACGTCGTGCAGTGTTCCGAGCTTGCGTTGCACCGCAGGGATTTCACTGAAAAATTCCACCGCCTCCGTCACGGTCATCCGGAGGACATCGGCAATCGATTTCCCCTTGTAGAGCACCTGCAGTGTTTCCCGGTTGTAGCGCCGACCGCGGCAGACATCGCACAGCACGAAGACATCCGGAAGGAAATTCATTTCGATTTTCTTGACGCCATCTCCTTCACACGCTTCGCACCGCCCTCCCGCCACATTGAAGCTGAACCGCCCCGGCTTGTATCCCCTGATCTTGGCTTCGGGCAGCTGGGAGAACAGATCGCGGATCATGCCAAAGACGCCCGTATACGTCGCAGGGTTCGATCGCGGTGTTCGTCCGATCGGAGACTGATCAATCTCGATGACTTTGTCGATGTGCTCGACTCCCGAGATTTCCTTGTACGGAAGGGGAACGGCCCGCGATCCGAAGAACGTTCGCGCGAGAATCCGGTACAACGTCTCGGAGATCAACGACGATTTTCCCGAGCCGCTAACGCCGGTAATGGCGACGAAGGTGCCGAGCGGCAGGTCGAGCGTGAGTTCCTGCAGATTGTTTCCGCGCGCGCCGCTGACCGTCAGGGTTTTCCCGTTTCCGGGCCTGCGCGTCGCCGGAATCGGGATCATCTTCTTCCCCCGGAGATAATGCGCCGTATACGAGATCGGTTCGAACCCGTTCCCGGACTCCGGAAGCGAAGCGTTGCGCAGGGCAAGACGGGAAGGCGCTCCGGAGGTCACCAGTCGCCCGCCATGTTCGCCGGCGCCGGGACCGAGATCGATCACGTGATCGGCGCTTTCGATCATCTCCTTGTCGTGCTCGACGACAATCACGGTGTTCCCCAGGTCGCGGAGGCGTTTCAACGACTCGATGAGCTTCAAATTATCGCGTTGGTGAAGCCCGATGCTCGGTTCATCGAGGATATAGAGCACACCGACAAGCTGCGAACCGATCTGCGTCGCAAGGCGGATCCGCTGCCCTTCCCCGCCCGACAGCGTCCGCGCGGGCCTGTCCAGCGTGAGGTAATCCAGTCCCACGTTTTCCAGGAATCCCAACCTCTGCCGGATTTCTTTCAGGATAGGTCCGGCAATCACCGCGGTGCGCTCGTTAAATCGGAAGTCATTGAAAAATCCGACGGCGGTGGTGACAGGCAGGGAAACAACTTCCTGTATGTTGAAGCGCTTCCCCGTCTTCGTGTCTTCGATACGGATGGCAAGGCTTTCCTTCTTGAGCCGTCCCCCCTTGCATGTTCCGCATGGGACCGAGTTCATGAACGCCTCGACCCACTCGCGAATGGTGTTCGACGAAGACTCAGCATAGTAATGTTTCATCATCGCCAGCACGCCGGTGAACCGGTGTTTGTATGTCACCGTCCGGCCACCTGCATACGTGTATTCCATCTCGAACCGCTCTTCCCCACCGCCGTGTAAGAGCACCTGCTTCGCCGGCTTCGACAGCTTCTTGAGCGGCGTGTCGAAATCGAAGCCGTACCGCTTCGCCACTCCCCGAAGTTGTGCGAACGCCCACGTCGACCTCGGCTTGCCGAACGGAGCAAGCCCTTCCTCATTGATGCTCTTCGAGGAATCCGGAATGATCAGGGCGACGTCAAGCTCCTTGGTCTCGCCGAGACCGTTGCAGTCCGGACAGGCGCCGAACGGAGAATTGAATGAGAAGGAATTCGGCGCGGGATCCTCATAGCTGATGCCGCAGGAGGCACAGGCAAGATGGCGGCTATACAGAACGTCTTCCCCCGTCTGCGCGCCTTTCCCCTTCTGTTTCTTCTGCGGCTGTTCTTTCCCTTCGACATTCGCGATCATCGCACCGTTCCCGAACCGGAGCGCCACCTCCACGCTGTCCGCGATTCGCGACCGTATCTTCTCTCCCGTGACCACACGGTCGACGACGATTTCGATCGTATGAACCTTGTACCGGTCGACGGTCATGCCCGGCGCAATCTCGCGAACGACGCCGTCCACCCGCACCCGGAGGAAACCATCCTTGAGAATCTCTTCGAAAAGCTCCCGGTAGTGACCTTTGCGTCCGCGCACCACCGGCGCAAGAATCTGAATCCGCGTTCCCGCGGGAAGCGTCGTGAGGCTTTCCACAATCTGATCGGAAGTCTGCTTTTGCACCTTCCTGCCGCAGTTGGCGCAGAACTGAATTCCGCATCGGGCAAAAAGGAGCCGCAGATAGTCATAGATCTCGGTCACGGTCCCCACGGTGGACCGGGGATTCGGGCTGATGGTCTTCTGTTCGATCGAGATCGCCGGACTCAAGCCCTCGATATAATCGACATCGGGACGTTCCATCACATCGAGGAACTGCCTGGCGTATGCCGAAAGGCTTTCCACAAAGCGCCGCTGCCCTTCGGCGTAGATCGTATCGAAGGCGAGCGTGGACTTCCCCGAACCCGACAGGCCCGTGATGACAACCAGCGCGTTGCGCGGGATATCGACGTCGATGTTCTTCAGATTATGTTCGCGCGCGCCCCGAACGACAATCATGTCGTCGGTGATGCGGGCGGATTCGGCTGGCATGGGTGATGGGTGGTTGTGCTACACAATGCGGCGACGCTTGTTGAGGTACTCCGCCAGGGCGACGTCGAACGGGGTTGCAGTGTCCAGGAGAACATAATCCACGTTGTGCTCCCGGCACTCGCGTTTGTACTGATCCACAAATGACCTGAGGGCCTTCCGGTATGACGACTGGATATGCCACGGCTGGGTCGTGATGCGCTCGCCGGTTTCCAGATCCCGGAATGCGGCGTCGTTGCCGAACGCGAACGACTGTTCGAGGGGGTCGAGGATATGGAGGACGATGACTTCATTCTTCTTGTGCCGGAAATGCTTCAGGGCCGTCATCACTTCGCGGGGTTCGTCGAACAGGTCGCTGAGAATGATGACGAGCCCCCTGCGTTTGATCCTGTCCGCCACCTGATGGAGCGACGGGGCGGTGCCCGTCGTCCCGCCCGCTGAAGCCCGTTGCAGCGCGAGCAGAATCTGCCGGAGATATGTTCTCGTGGCGTGCGGGGGAAGGAACGAAGAGATCCGCTCGTCGAAGAGTGTAAGACCGACGGCATCCTGTTGCTTGATCATCAAAAAGGCGAGGGCCGCGGCGAGATACGATCCATACATCAGTTTCGTGACATTGCCGGGGGAAGCAAACCCCATGGACATGCTGGTGTCGAGAATGAGGTACGATTTGAGGTTCGTCTCTTCCTCAAATTCCTTCACAAAATACCGGCCGGTCTTTCCGAAAAGCTTCCAGTCGATCCGCCTGATCTCGTCGCCCGGCATGTATTGCCGGTGTTCTGCGAACTCAACGCTGAACCCGTGGTAGGGACTCTGGTGAAGGCCGGTAATGAAGCCTTCCACGACCATCCGTGCGCGCAGCTCCATGTTCGAGAGACGCGAGACCACTTGCGGCTGAAGATACTGCCGGTAATCGTCGGACACAGGCACTCTATGACGTTTTACATCGTTTTGCTTTGACGCGCACGTCCCCGTCCCGACGCCTCCGGTGGCTGCGCGGTCGTATCCGGCAGGGAATCCTCGGGGGATTTCCCGAGATGATCCAGCTCGTATTGGGCAGACGACGCCATTTCGTCCTGCGGAAAACGTGACAGGAACTCGTGATAGGCCGCTGCTGCGCTGTCGAGCGCATGGAGCTCATTATTGTAGATGAACCCGATCAGAAATAGCGCCGACGGGGCCTGTGCGCCCTCCGGAAAGGCCGCAAGATACCGTCGGTATGCATCGATGGCGAGCTGCGGCTCATGCGTATCGTTGTTCCGGATCGTGGCGAGAAGGTACAGAGCCCGTTCCGCCTGGGGCGTGCCGGGATATTCAGCGATCACTTTCTCGTAGGCCGCGATGGAAGGCTGGAAGAATGCTTTGATGTCTCCGCCGGCACGCACCGAATCCGCTGATGCCTCCGCCCGCGCATAGGTCGATTCCGCGTTCTGCATAAGCTCGTCTGCACTCGGCTTCCTGCATCCGGCAAGGAGAATCACCGCCGACATCATGAGCCACAATCGGAAACGCATCCGTTGTCTCTCCAAGTGATGAAACATCACAACCCGTGAATAAATAACTTACCCAAATCGACTGCGAGAATCAATCAACGTTTTCTTGCCAACACTGCTCCGAAAAATCCATCGGTTCCGTGACGATGTGGAAGGAGCTCGAGGAATTCCGATTTCATATCGACGACGATCCCCGCTGCTTGAAGAATCCCGGCCGCGGGAACAACCGCGAAGTCGGGGCGCTCGCGGAGGAACGCCTCGACCTGTCCTTCGTTCTCCCGTGAAAGCAGCGAACAGGTCGCATACACCAGTCTTCCTCCCGGCTTCACTGCTTCTGCGTACCGTCTGAGCAATCCCCTCTGCGTCTGCACCATCTGCTCGAGCATCGACTCCGTGAATGTCTGCTTGAGCCACGGGTTGCGCCGGTAGGTACCTGTCCCGCTGCAGGGGGCGTCAACAAGGACTGTGTCATAGCCGAGATCGGGCGACGGCTTCCCTTGCTCCTCCGGTTCACTCACACGAATCATTGTCGCTCCCGCACGACGCGATCGCTCTCGCAGATTATCGAGCCGACGGCGAGAGCCGTCCGTCGCAACGAGGGTCCCGGTGTTCCCCATGAGGGCGGCGAGGTGCAATGTCTTCCCTCCTGCTCCGGCGCATGCATCAAGGATTGCCTGTCCGGTTTGCGCCTGTGTGAGATAGGAGAGGATCTGACTCCCCTCATCCTGCATCTCGAAGCAGCCGCGTCGAAACGTCTGGAGCGCCTGGACGCTCGTCCGTTTGGGAAAGATGAGTCCGACCGGCGAGAGTGGAGTCGGGACTGATTCGATCCCTTCAAGGAGAAGGCTCTCACGACATTCTTGCCGCGAACAGAGAAGCGTATTGACACGAATGGCGACAGGGGGGGCGGCATTCGAGGCTTTGCAGAGACTTTCCGCATCCGCGGATCCGAGTCTGTCCACCCATTCGACTGTAACTTCGCGAGGGATTGAATACCGCAGGGCGAGCTGCTCTGCGGCGGATTCCGGCCAATGGAATGAGCTCCAAGTTGATGCCAGGGTGTCGAAGGAATCTTGGAGAGGAACGCCGCGGACATAGGAGGTCCACAGGGAGCCGGCTGCGGCTTCGATTTCTGCTTTGCCAAGGGCCCTTATCGCGAGAAGGTAGGCGAGGAGACGTGAAAACGGCCGTGCTTCGATGTCCGGCATTGATGCCGGAGACGATGCGACGGCCGTTTGCACGATTCGGTCGACCAGCGCGGCGTTGCGGACGATGTCGTACACCGCATCCGCAATGAACCGCCGGTCGCGAGCACCGAGATATCGCCTCCCCCGAAAGAACTCCGCGACGATTTCGTCGGCCGGCTTCTGCGACCGATCGATCAATCCCAGCAGTTCAACGACATGTCCGTAGAGCGAGCTTTCTTTCATGACGCGCGCACGCTTCGATCACGCATCAGTGCCGGACCTCCTCCGTGACCGGCACTGTCGTAAAGGTCAGAAGGCCCGCCTTGTCGAGTCCCAGTTCCACGGCCTCGCCGCCGGCGAGCTCCCCTTTCAGGATCTTCTCGGAGAGCGGGTTTGTCACATGTTTCTGGATCACCCGTTTCAACGGCCGCGCGCCATACATGGGGTCGTAGCCAAGTTTCGCAAGCCAGTCCTTCGCTTCTTCGGAAACCTGCAACGTGATCCCGTGGTTGTCGAGAAGCGACTGCACCCGCTTCAGCTGCAATGTCACGACCTGCCGAATATCCTCGGGGCGGAGCGGCTTGAACACGATGATCTCGTCGATGCGGTTCAGGAACTCCGGTCGAATCGTCTGGCGCAGAAGCTGGAACAGTTCCAGGCGGAGTTCGTCAAAGACTTCATCCCATTTCTCGTTCTTGTCGAAATTCGGCGTGATCCGCTCGCTGATGAGCTGCGACCCTATGTTCGACGTCATGATGATGATGGTGTTTTTGAAGTCGACCGTCCTCCCTTTGCTATCCGTAAGGCGGCCGTCGTCGAGCACCTGCAGGAGGATATTGAACACATCCTGATGGGCCTTCTCGATTTCGTCAAGCAGCACCACGGAGTAGGGACGTCGCCGGACAGCTTCCGTCAGCTGGCCGCCTTCATCATACCCGACGTACCCGGGAGGAGCGCCGATGAGCCGGGAGACGGAAAATTTCTCCATGTACTCGCTCATGTCGATCCGCACCATGGCGTTCTCGTCGTTAAACAGGAACGCCGCGAGCGCCCTGGCGAGCTCGGTCTTGCCGACCCCGGTACTCCCGAGAAAGATGAACGAGCCGATCGGCCGCTTCTCGTCCTGCAAACCCGCGCGCGATCGCCGGATGGCGTCGCTCACCACCCGCACCGCTTCATCCTGCGCGACAACGCGTTCATGCAACCGCTCTTCGAGATGCAAAAGCTTCATCCTGTCGCTTTCGAGCATCCTGCTCACCGGAATGCCGGTCCAGCGGGCCACGATCTCGGCGATGTCTTCTGCATCGACTTCCTCCTTGAGCATCTTCCGCTCTTTCTGCACGTCCGCGAGCTTTGCGGATGCTTCCTTGATCTTTTTCTCGAGGTCGGCGATTGTCCCGTAGCGCAGCTCCGCAACGCGCCCGAGATTGCCGTTGCGTTCTTCGTGCTCTGCGTCGGTGCGTGCCCGCTCAACGCCCTCTTTCATGGACCGGATGGATTGGATCAGCTCCTTTTCGACCTGCCAATGAGCTTTCAGCCCCGATCGATCCTGGTTCTGTTCCGCGAGCTCGCGTTCGATTTCGGTCAGCCGCTCTTTCGAAGCGTCATCTCTCTCCCGTTTGACCGCTTCGCGCTCGATTTCCAATTGCTTGATCTTGCGTTCGACTGCATCGAGCTCCTCCGGCATCGAGTCGATCTCGATACGGAGCTTGGAGGCGGCCTCGTCTACAAGATCGATTGCCTTGTCGGGGAGAAAGCGGTCCGCAATGTACCGGTCGCTCAACTGGGCCGCCGCAACCAGCGCGCCGTCCGTGATACGGACGCCGTGATGGACTTCATACCGCTCCTTCAACCCGCGCAGTATTGAGATGGTGTCTTCAACCGAAGGCTCATTGATCATCACGGGTTGGAAGCGCCGCTCGAGGGCAGGGTCCTTTTCGATATACTTCCGGTATTCATCGATGGTGGTCGCGCCGATGGCCCGGAGTTCCCCTTTCGCGAGAGCGGGTTTGAGCATGTTCGCCGCGTCAACCGAACCTTGTGCTGCGCCCGCACCGACAAGCGTATGCAGCTCGTCGATGAAGAGGATGATCTCTCCCTCGGATTCCTCCACTTCTTTCAACAGGGCTTTCAATCTTTCTTCAAATTGACCTCTGAAGCTCGTCCCGGCCACAAGTGAACCCATATCCAGCGCGACAATACGTTTCGTTCGCAGTGTCTCCGGGACGTCTCCCTTCACAATTCGACCGGCAATACCCTCTGCGATTGCCGTTTTCCCGACACCGGGCTCACCGATGAGAACCGGGTTGTTTTTCGTCCTCCGGGCGAGCACCTGAAGGACACGGCGGATTTCCTCGTCGCGGCCGATCACCGGGTCGAGCTTTCCTTTCCGGGCGAGCTCGTTGAGGTCCCGACCGTACCGCTGCAGCGCCTGGTACTTGTCCTCGGGGTTCTGGTCCGTCACCCGTTGATTGCCGCGGATCTCCTTCAGGACGGAGAAGAGCGCCTCCTTCGTCAGCCCTTGATCGCGCAGAATGCGCGAAGCCGCAGTGCCTCCTTCTTCCACAATGCCCAGCAGGAGATGTTCCGTGCTGACGTACTCATCCTTCAGATCCTGCGCCTGCCGGAGGGCGTTCTCGAACACACGCCCCAGTGCCTGCGAGATACTCTGGTTGCTGACAGTCGACCCGGTCGCCTTGGGAAGGCGTTCGAGGAGCTCGGTCATCTTGATCTTGATGTAATTGACGTTCGCGCCCGCCTTCTGCAGAATGGGAACGACAGTCCCTGAAGAATCCTGCAGCATTGCTGCAAGAAGATGCTCCGGTTCGATCGCAGGGTTGTTGTAGCTCGAGGCGATTTCCTGCGCGTTCTGCACCGCCTCTTGAGATTTGATGGTAAATTTGTTGAAGTTCATTGTTGAATCCTTTCCTGCGGGAGGCCGCTCTCTGTTTCCCCATCTCCGGCTCCGGGTCGGGGGGGACCCCCGTTCTCATCCTCCGACATTCGCTTCCCCGCCTTCTGTTCGATGATATATTCGAAGGCGTGCTGTTTGTCCTGAGGGGCAAAATCATGCATGGCCGTCAGCGACGCGCCCCCCGCGCTGTTCCTCGAGAACCTGAAGCTCACGACGAACCACACGAGGAGGACGAGCAAAATAAGAACGACGACCCCCGCGAGGATTTCTGCCATGGTCCCTCCTCATGCCACCGGTAGCCCGCATATGCGAAAGGCGAGGGGTCACCTCGCCTTCCGCTTCTGCCGGGAGAATGACTGCTGAGCCGCTGACTTACTTCTTGTTCTTGTCCTTATCCTTGTCGTCAACGACTTCGTACTGCGCATCCTCCACCTTCTTGTCGCCTCCGGAAGGCCCTTCCTGGCCGCCCGGAGCCCCTTGCTGAGGGCCAGCTTGCGGCCCCGCCGACGTCGCCTGCTGGTACATCTGGCTCGATGCCTCGTTCCAGGTGTTGTTCAGCGTTTCCATAGCCGACTTGATCGTCGCGGCGTTTCCGCCCTTGATCGCCTCCTTCAGCTTCTCATTGGCGCTCTCGATCTTCGCCTTGACCTCCGCGCTGAGCTTCGACTCCAGCTCCTTCAACTGTTTCTCCGTTTGGAAGGTCAGGTTGTCCGCCTGGTTCTTGACGTCGATCTCTTCCTTGTGCTTCTTGTCCTCCGCCGCGTGCGACTGAGCGTCGGTCTTCATCTTCTCAACCTCTTCCTTCGTCAGGCCGCTCGACGACGTGATGCGTATGGATTGTTCCTTGCTCGTCGCCTTGTCTTTTGCGGAGACGTGGAGAATGCCGTTCGCGTCGATGTCAAACGTGACCTCGATCTGCGGCACACCGCGCGGTGCCGGCGGAATCCCGTCCAGGTGGAACCGCCCCAGCGTCCTGTTGTCCACCGCCATCGGGCGCTCGCCCTGCAGCACGTGGATCTCCACCGAGGTCTGACTGTCGGAAGCGGTGGAGAACACCTCGCTCTTTTTCGTCGGGATCGTCGTGTTGGCGTCGATCAGTTTGGTCATGACGTTGCCGAGCGTTTCGATGCCCAGCGACAACGGGGTCACGTCGAGCAGCAGAACATCGGTTACATCGCCCGCGAGAACACCGCCCTGGATCGCAGCACCGACCGCGACCACTTCATCCGGGTTCACGCCCTTGTGCGGCTCCTTGCCGAACATTTCCTTCACCAGCTGCTGCACCTTCGGCACACGAGTCATGCCGCCAACCAGGATCACTTCGTCGATCTGTCCGGGCGACATCCCCGCATCCTTCATTGCGCGCTCGGTCGGACCAAACGTCCGCTGGATCAGGTCGTCCACGAGCTGCTCGAATTTTGCCCGGGTCAGCGTCATGTTGAGGTGCTTCGGGCCTTCGGCGGTCGCGGTGATGAATGGAAGATTGATCTCCGTCTGCATTAGCGTGGAGAGCTCCATCTTTGCCTTTTCCGCCGCTTCGCGCAGCCGCTGCAGCGCCATCGGGTCCTTCCGCAGATCGATGTTCTCCTGCTTCTTGAACTCATCGGCAACGTAGTCCAGGATGCGCTGGTCGAAATTGTCGCCGCCAAGGTGCGTGTCGCCGTTCGTCGACTTTACCTCGAACACCCCGTCGCCAAGCTCCAGGATGGAGATATCGAACGTGCCGCCGCCCAGGTCGTAAATGGCGACTTTCAGGTCCTTGTTCTTCTTGTCGAGACCATAGGCAAGCGCGGCAGCCGTCGGCTCATTGATGATGCGCCGGACAGTCAGTCCTGCAATTTCCCCGGCCTCTTTCGTCGCCTGTCGCTGCGCATCGTTAAAGTATGCCGGCACGGTGATGACCGCTTCCGTCACCTTCTGACCAAGGTAATCCTCGGCCGTCTGCTTCATCTTCTGAAGAATCATCGCGCTGATTTCCGGCGGGGAGTACACCCGTCCGCCGACGTCAACACGCGCCGTGTTGTTTTCTCCCTGGACGACCTTATAAGGGACGAGCTTCATCTCTTCATTGACTTCGTTGTGGAATCGTCCCATGAACCGCTTAATAGAAAAGACGGTGTTTTGTGAGTTCGTCACAGCCTGGCGCTTCGCAGCCTGTCCAACGAGACGCTCTCCGTTCTTCGCAAAGCCGACCACCGAAGGGGTTGTCCTGGCACCCTCCGAGTTGGGGATAACGACGGGGTCATTCCCCTCCATCACCGCCACGCAGCTATTCGTTGTTCCAAGGTCTATTCCAATAATCTTACCCATTTCTGGCAGACTCCTTCCTCAGATTCATTATTTGTCCCCAGTAACGCAATTGATATGCCACGCCCCCATTTAGTCGCAGTTCATAAGCTGTTCAATTAAATGGCTTTACAGGCATGGAGATTGGGGCTTTCAATGCATTGGCGACTCCACTGCGCCAAAATGACGGAAATGCGTCGACTTGTCAGAGGACGACCCTGACAATATTTCCGACCGTGAATTCTTGACATTGGAGAAATGATTTCCTAGTATAGCCGGGTCACTTCCTGCCTGGATCTCGTCAGCAAACCGCATCCAAACTCCAGTACCGCGATGATAACTAGACATGGTATGAGGGAGGATTGTCATGGCTACAGAGGGTGAGTTGCGCAATGGATTGAAGGCCAGGGTGTTCGGGTCGAAGATTTACACGTTTGACACCATCGATTCGACGAACAATTGTGCCCGGGTTTTAGCGGGCTGCTGGGCGCCAGAGGGAACGGTGGTGTTTGCAGAGCAACAGACTGCTGGAAAGGGGCGTCTGGGAAGATCCTGGTTCGCCAACCCCCGGGAGAATCTGACGTTCTCCATCATCCTACGTCCGATGGGGGCGGCCGAAACGCTTAATGTCCTCCCACTATGCGTGGGCGTCGCACTAGCCGAGGCCATCGAGCGATCCACCGGTCTGGAAGTGGTCTGCAAATGGCCGAACGATATCCTGATCGACGGCAAGAAGGCTGCCGGGATCCTCATCGAGGGCTCCCTGCGAGAGTCCACGATCGATTTTGTGGTGGTCGGGATAGGGTTGAACGTCAACCAGCAGACCTTTGCCCCGGAGATCGCTTCCAAAGCCACCTCTCTGGCCCTTGCGGCGGGACGGGAATTCGATCGCGTGCGGATATTTCAGGACATTCTTTCCTCCCTCGAACGGCACTACCGTCGCGTGCGACAGAAGGGGTTCGACGAGATTGTCCCGCTCTGGATGAGCAAATCACGCATGGTAGGATCACGGATTGCTGTTTCGCAGAACGGGACGGTGCTCACGGGGACGGTCAAGGGGCTCACCAGCCACGGCGAGCTGCTCCTTGACCACGACGGAGAGGAGCGGGCATTCCTCGCCGGCGACGTGACAATCCTCGAGCACGCCTTCATGTCACACTAGGACTTATGCTGCTTGCCATTGATGTAGGGAACACGCACACCGTCGTAGGGGTCTTCTCCGCTGATCGTCTTCTCGCTGAATGGCGGCTCTCCACCGCCGTCCCCCGGACGGCGGATGAAACCTGGCATCTCCTCAAAAGCTTCCTTGCCGAGAAAGGGGTAGCTCCGACCTCCATCACGCAGGTCGGCATCTCCTCCGTTGTCCCTGACCTGACACCGCTCTACTCCGCTATCGCAGAGCGTTTTCTGAACGTCGCTCCGTTCCTCATCGATGGTACAGCAGTGCCCGGGATCCGGGTACTGGTCGTGGATCCTGCATCGGTGGGAGCGGATCGGCTCTGCAATGTTGTCGCCGGATACGCCCGATACGGCGGCCCCTTGATCATCATCGATCTCGGGACTGCGACAACGTACGACGTCGTCGATGCTGCAGGAAACTACCTCGGTGGGGCGATCGCTCTCGGACTCGAATCCGAAGCCGCCGAGCTCCATCGGAGAGCGGCGAAGCTGCCGAGGATCGAGTTGAAGTTTCCTTCGAAGGTCATAGGCAAGGACACGGAAAGCAGCATGCAGTCAGGGGTGATGTTTGCCGCTGCTGACGCGATCGAGGGAATGGTGGCAAGAATCCGGGCCGAACTGAAAAGCACAGCGCGCGTCATTGCCACGGGCGGCCTTTCGGCCGTCGTGGCGCCCCACTGTCCTTCCATTGAAGCCGTCGAGCCGAACCTGGTCCTCGACGGGATCCGCCTGATATGCGAACGGGCAGGTCGCGTGCCTGCCCGTTAGGTCCTACCGCGTATTTCCCACCCTGTCAACACCTCATGGCGTTCCCACGATCCGCACGCACGCCTGCGCCAAATCCGAGAGCGGCGTAAAATAGATGCCGAGCAACAGCACGGGAACCACGAGCACGAGGACAACGGCCTTCTGCGGAGCGCTGAAGGTCACCGCCGTGGTGACCTCGCTCTTCTCGAGGTACATGTTCTTCATGACGCGTACATAATAGTAGAGCGCGATCACGCTGTTGAGTGCAGCGATCAGAGCCAGCCATACCCACCCATCATTCAACGCCGCGCCGAAGAGATACAACTTCCCGATGAACCCCGCCGTGGGAGGAATCCCGGTCAGGGAAATAAGGAAGATTGACAGCGCCACTGTGACAAATGGCGCCCGCGGGCCCAATCCCTTGTAGTCCTCCATATCCTCGCTGCCGATCCTGTCCGCAATGAGCATCACGACGTAGAAGGCGCCGAGGTTCATGAAGAGGTAGACAACGAAATACACCAGCACTGCGGCAAGCCCCTGGTTGTTCATCACCACGACGCCCATCAGCAAATATCCCGCGTGGGCGATGCTCGAGTACGCGAGCATGCGTTTCATGTTCGTCTGCCAGAGAGCGACGACGTTTCCCACGGTCATCGTCAGGATCGACAGCGCTGCCACAAGTTGATACCAGGGGAAGCCGCTCAGCGAAGCCCACGCGCCCGCAGGCAACGTCGTGACGGCCGTGTCGATAAACGTCACCTTGAAGAACCTGATCATCATCGCGAAGCCGCCCGCCTTCGACGCTACGGAAAGGAACGCCGTGATGGTGATCGGCGCTCCTTCGTAGACGTCCGGGGTCCAGAAGTGGAACGGGACCGCCGAAATCTTGTAGCCGAATCCCGCCAGCGTCAGAATCCCAGCGATGGCCAGCGCATAGACCCCGCTCCCGCCCCGGGCCACTATGGCGGGAAGTTCATGGTTGATCATCGTGAGATCGAGCGACCCTGTCAGACCGTAGAGGATGGAAATGCCGTAGATCATCATCCCCGAAGAGAAGGATCCGTAAATGACATACTTGAGCGAGGCCTCGCTGGAGTCCGCCGCCTCGCGAGTGTAGCCGGAAAGGATATACGAGGAGATTGACGACAGTTCGAGCGCGATGTACATCATCAACAGGTTGTTCGCGCCTGCCATCAGGACCATGCCCAGCGTCAACCCGACGATCAGGCTGAAGAATTCTCCCATGGGCCGGGGACGGCTTTTGAGCTCGGACGACCATTGCGAGAACACGACGATCAGCACCGCCGAGGTGAGGATCACGAGGTTGAAGAAGGCGGCAAAGGGATCGACCGCATACATGTTGCTGAAAATGGAGACGTTGACTCCCCACCGGCCGATCACAAACCCGAGAGCCGTAAGAAGCCCGGCAACCACGACGCCGGCAGTGATCGCCGCGCGCCTGGTGATGAGATCCGTGATGATCGCAATCAGCAGGGTCGCCGTCAGGATGACCTCCGGCAGGAGGTAGTGGAGATCGTTGAGAATCTGTTCTGCCATGGAAAGTGCGCCTAGTTCATGCCGATCATCGCCGGTCCGGAGGCCTGCAGGATCACCGCCAGCGTATTGAGTGAGCTGTTCATCAGATCAAGAATCGGAGCCGGATAGATGCCGAGGAACACGACGATCGCGCCGAGTGATGCCAACATCAGGGTTTCGCGGCCGTTCATGTCTTTCAACCCCTTCCACTTGTCGGGAAGCGTGCCCAGGAACACCCGCTGCAGCACCCACAACATGTAGCCCGCGGTCAGGACGATCGTGACCGCGCTGATGATGGTCAGGGTGCGGAACGTCTGGAATGCGCCGAGGAGCGACAGCACTTCGCTGACGAAGCCGCTCAGCCCGGGGAGTCCGAGCGCGGCAAAGAACGCGACCGTCATTGCGCCGGCATACCGCGGCATCTGGTTCATGAGCCCACCGAACTCGTTCAGTCCGCGCGTGTGCGTCCGATCGTAGATCACGCCGACAATAAGGAAGAGCATCGCGGTGATCGTGCCATGGTTAAACATTTGGAACACCGCGCCCGTCATCCCCTGCGTATTCATCGACGCCATCCCCAGGACCACGATGCCCATGTGGCTGACGGAGGAATAAGCGATAAGTTTTTTGAAGTCCGTCTGCGCCATGGCCACCAGGGCGCCGTAGACCATGCTGATCACGCCGAGCAAGGCAAGCTCCCAGGAGAAGTGCCGCATCGCGTCGGGGAACACCGGGAAGCTGATCCTGAGCATACCGTACGCCCCCATTTTCAGCAGGACGCCTGCGAGAATAACGCTGATGGGGGTCGGCGCTTCCACGTGCGCATCGGGCAGCCAGGTATGGAACGGGAAGAGCGGAATCTTGATCGCGAACCCAATGAACAACGCGATGTAGGCGGCGTAGCGCCACCAGGTCCCGCTTCCGGCGAGGAGCGAACCGGCGATGAAATTCCCCGGGTCCATCATCTGAAGAAGATTGAAGGTATGGATCTTTTCGAGGCCCTGCAGGCTGCGTGTCGCGACCTCGGACATCGAATACAGGGTGCCCGCGGGATCAATGTACACGTTGGTGCTGAAGTAGAGGGCCAGCATCGCGAGAAGCATGAGGACGCTTCCCAGCAACGTATACAGGAAAAACTTGATTGCCGCATATTCGCGCCGCGGCCCGCCCCAGATGCCGATGAGGAAGTACATCGGCAGCAGCATGATTTCCCAGAACACGTAGAACAGGAAGAAATCCAGCGCCACGAATACGCCCATCATCCCGGTATCGAGCAGCAGAAAGAGGGCGAAGTAACCCTTCACGGACTTCTCGATCGTCCATGACGAGATCGTGGCAATAAAACATACGATGGCGGTCAAGAGCACCATCACCACGCTGATGCCGTCGATGCCGAGGAGGTACTCGATGTGCACGCGACCGAACCAGGAGACCCCCTTCACGTCGATCCACTGCGCTTTCTCCAGGAACTGCATCGTCGACTGATTGTTGATCCCCGCAAGGCCGCGATCGAACCGGCTGAACACGACGACCGCAAGGATCAGCTGGAGCAATGTGACCCCCAGCGTTGTCCAGCGAATAGTGTCCGGCCGGCCCTTGGGCAGCAGGAGCACGATCACCATGCCGAGGACGGGGAGGAAGGTCAGCCAGGACAGGATCCCGATTCCGAGAAATGACGAAGTCATATGCGTAGCATCCTTAACGTACTGCAAATGGTCAGAAAGAACCGTGACGCGAACCGCCGGACGGAGAGATTATCCCAGCCGGAAAATGAAGTAGAAGACCATGACGCCGAAGACCGCGAGGGCCACATAGGTCTGCACGCGGCCGGTTTGGGTTTTCCGGACGACCAGTCCGACCGCGCCCGAGAACCGCGCAGAGAAATTCACAAGGCCGTCGATCACGTAGGTGTCGAACTTACCGCTCACGAACGAGACGCCCCGGGTGAGCAGACCTGCGCCGTTCACGATCCCGTCGACGATGGTATTATCGAACCATCGAAGTATGCGAGAGAGCAACAGCGTTCCGTTGATCACCACGCCCATGTACAGTTCGTCGAAATACCACTTATGCAGCAGGAAGGTGTGGACCGGCTTGAGGGCGCGTGCGACGGCATCGGCGTCGATTTTCTTCCAATAGTAGGTCGCGAACGCCGCCAGAATGCCGAGGCCGGCAACGGACAACGACAGTGCCATGGCCGTCAGGTGGACGTGGTGGAGCGCTTCTTCAAAAGCTTCCCGACCCGGCGCCGCGAGAATCACGGGGACGACCGACTCCGGGCGCTCCACTGCCCGGACGAGCCAGCTTTGCGCTGTCCCGAACGGATTCCAGCTGAAGGCGAAGAAACAGGAGAACACCGCCAGGATGATGAGCGGCACCGTCATCACCTTCGGCGATTCATGTATATGCTCGATCCTGTGGGGATCGCTGTGCTGACCGAGGAAGGCGAGGATAACGAGCCGGAACATATAAAACGCCGTCATTCCCGCAACCACGAAGCCGATCACAGGAATCAGGGTGTGGCCGGTGAGTCCTGCGAAAGCCAGGGTTCCTCCCAGGATCTCGTCCTTGCTGAGGAAACCCGACGTCAGGGGGATCCCGGAAATCGCGAGTGTGTAGACGAGGAACGTCCAGAAGGTCACCGGCATCCGAGCCCTGAGCCCGCCCATGTTCCGGATGTCCTGCGGGTCGGTCCCGTGGTCATTTTGCAGCGCGTGGTGCATCGCATGGATCACCGATCCGGAGCCGAGGAACAGCCCGGCCTTGAACATCGCATGCGTGGCAAGGTGGAAGACCCCTCCGGTATATCCCCCGACACCGAGCGCCATGATCATGTAGCCGAGCTGGCTGATGGTCGAATATGCAAGCACCTTCTTGATGTCGTTCTGGACAATCGCGATCGTGGCCGCAATGAAGGAGGTGATCGCCCCGATGTACGCGATAACGATGAGCGCTTCGCCGGTCATCAGCGGAAATGTCCGCGCGACGAGATAGACGCCTGCCGCGACCATGGTGGCCGCATGGATTAGCGCGCTCACCGGTGTCGGGCCTTCCATCGCATCCGGCAGCCAGACATGCAGTGGGAATTGTGCGGACTTGCCGATCGCGCCGCAGAAGATCAACACGCCCGCGACCGTCAGCATCCAGGGACTGTTCCCCGGAAGGACTCCGTTCTTGATCCCTTCGAAGATCTCCTGCAAGCCGAAGGTGTGGAAGGTCGCATAGAGCGTCAGGATTCCAATGAGAAATCCGAAATCACCGATCCGATTGGTGATAAACGCCTTGATGGCGGCATCGGAGGCGCTCTTCTTCTCGTACCAATGACCGATCAACAAATAGGAGCAGATACCAACCAGTTCCCAGCCGACATACAGCATGAACAGGTTATCGGCCAGCACGATGTTGAGCATGGAGAACGAGAAGAGACCGAGGAAGGCGAAATACCGGGAGTACCGGATGTCGTCCTTCATGTACCCGATGGAAAAATAGTGCACGAGCGTGCTGACCAGCGTCACCACCACCAGCATGATCGCGGCGAGATTATCGATCTGAATCCCGAGGATGATCTTGAGCGGACCGATCCCCGGAACGGAATGGAAATCGATCCACGGGAACCGCATCGTGATCGTCTCGGTCGGCGATGCCCCGAGCTTCTGCACAAGGATCACGCCGGAGAGCAGCAGCGCAACCGTAAGGATACCCGTCTCAAGCCAGTCGCCTCCCCGGGGGAGCCTCTTGCCGAAGAAGATCAAGAGGACGAACCCTCCGAGCGGAAGGAGGAGAACCGTCAGGGCGAGCGTGATCAGCGTATCATGTGCCATAGAGAAGCGTCAAGAGTTTGGAAGAGAGAAGCCGTCACCTATTCCTTCAGCGAGCTGACTTCGTCGACGTTGATCGTCTGGAAGCGATGGTAGATGTTGAGGACGATCGCCAGCGCGACGGCGGCCTCAGAAGCCGCGAGGATGATCACGAAAATCGCTGCCACCTGACCGTCCAGATTCAGCGACCCGTATCGCGCGAAGGCGACAAGATTGATGTTCGCCGCGTTCAGCACCAGCTCGATCCCCATGAGTAGGAGGATGGCATTCCTGCGGGTCACGATCGCATACAGACCGAACGCGAAGAGCACCGCGCTGACAATCAGAAAATGCGCAAGTTGCACGTGGGGGAGCCACGTCATGATGCCCTGCCACACCGCCCGGAGGAATTCCATGGTCACGCCTTTCGATGACGGCGGGCGATCATCACCGCGCCGATGAGTGCCACAAGAAGGACGACGGACGCAACCTCAAACGGCAACAGATACGTGGTCATCAACATGGATCCGATCGTCGATGTCGTCGAGGTCGCCTCAAGAGGCACGACCGGCGTCTGGCTCCAGGTGGAGTAGAAGATGCCGGCGAGCGATCCAAACACCATTGCGGCGATCACCAGCGCGACCCAAACATGCATCGATCCGCTCTTGATGTCCACGCTCACGACGTTGGTGGTCAGCATCAAGCCGAACAGCATGAGGACGAGGATCCCGCCCACATAGATCAGCACCTGGGTCACGGCCAGAAAGTCCGCCTGGAGGAGGGCGTAGAAGGCTGCCACGCTGAAGAGCGTGAACACCAGGGAAAACGCGGCGTAGAGGACGTTGCGGGAGAAGACGACGATCCCCGCGGAGACGACCGCAACCACGGCGAAGACATAGAAGATGATGTCGAACAATTCCATGGCCATCAGGATTGTTTTTCAGGTGGAGTTGCCGGAGAAGGCGAGGATGCCGGGGGTGCCGGAGAACTCGCAGGCGACGCAGATGTCGCGGCGGGCGCCGGAGCTGACGGCGCGGGTGCAGCCGGCGCCGCGGCTTTCGCCGCTGCTGCCGCGGCGGCGGCTGCCGCTTTCTTGGCGGCCTGATCCTTGTCGTACGCCGCGAGCTTGACCTTTGCCTCGTCCGCCTGTTGCGGCGTCATCGTCGCAAAATTGTAGATCAGATTGTTGCGCTCATACTCGGAGAACTCGTAGACATCGGTCATGTAAATGCAATCCGTCGGGCACGGCGGCACGCACAGTCCGCAGTAGCAGCACTTGGCAATGTCGATCGTGAACACCGGCACATAAAGACGTTTCTTCGTCCCCTTGGAGGTCAACCCCAGGTTCACCTCCGGTGTCGACTTGATGGTTTCGATGGTGATGCAATCCACCGGACAGGCCATCGAGCACTGGTCGCACCCGATGCAATCATCGATGTTCACGTAGAGCCGGTTGCGGGCGCGCTCCGGGAGTTTCAGCTTCACGTCGGGGTACTGGATCGTGACCGCCGGCGTGAACAGATGCTTCCACGTCACCTTCATCCCGATCAACACCGTGATGACGCCGTCCCAGATGTTGTGAAAATACGTTCCCATAAGATCGAAGTCCCTAAGTGTTCACGCACACGGTTCAGCGTGCCGCAAGCGACCAGATGCCGACGCCGAAGACCACCACGAAGGCGAACGGGATGAGCACCTTCCACCCCACATACATGAGCTGATCGACTCTCAGCCGCGGAAGCGTCCAGCGAAGCCACATTTGCACAAAGATGAACGTCATCCCTTTCAGGATGAACCAGAAGAACCCCCACCAGGGTCCTGCCAGGAAATCGCCGAACGGGCTGTTCCACCCGCCGAAGAAAATCGTCGCGGCGATCGCGGAGACCGCGAACATGTTGGCATACTCGGAGAGAAACAGCAGCGCGAACCGCATGCCGCCGTATTCGGTGTGATACCCGCCCACAAGCTCAGACTCCGCTTCCGGGATGTCGAAGGGCGTGCGGTTCACTTCTGCAAGCGAGGCCACGAAATAAATCCCGAACGCCATCAGCATGAACGGCGCCTTCTGGAAGACAAACCAATTCCAGAACCAGCCCGTCTGGAGCCGGTTGATCTCCTGCATGTCAAACGTTCCCGCGATCATGACGACGGCCAGGATCGCGAGGGCGACGGGAATCTCATACGAGACGATCTGCGCCGCGCTCCGGAGCGCTCCGAAAAGCGACCACTTGTTGTTCGAAGCCCAGCCGGCCATGAGGAGGCCGATGACCACCAGCGAGGTGATCGCAATGACGTAGAACAACCCAACGTTGATCTCGCTCCCGACGAAGGCCGCGCTGAACGGAATGGCGGCGTACGCAGCGTACGAGCCCACAAACACGACGTACGGCGCGAGAATAAAAAGCTTCTTGTCCGCGGCGGTCGGGATGATGTCCTCTTTCTGGATAAGCTTCAGGATATCCGCGATCGTCTGCGACCATCCGTGCCATCCGCCCGTGCGCATGGGACCAAGCCGGTCCTGCATGTGCGCGGAGATTTTCCTCTCCCACCAGACGGCAAAGAGAGCAAACGGGATCACCCAGATAAACAGCGGCCCGAACGCCATCAATGCGTATGTGACAATCGGAATCTGGACAAAGCGAACAAGCGTATCAATCATGAGTGTGATCCGATGAACATGTTCACGCCGTTACCTGTCGACTTCGCCGAGCACAATGTCGATACTGCCGAGAATCGCGACGACATCCGCGATCATGGCGCCGCGGCACATTGTCGGCAGCGCCGAAAGATTGACGAAGCACGGGCTTTTCGACTTCACGCGGAACGGACTCGCCGTCCCGTCGGAGACAATGTAGAAGCCCAACTCGCCTTTTGGCGTTTCGGTGCGCCCGTACGCCTCACCGGGGTTCGGGCGAATGCGTTTCGGCAGCGCCGCCTGGACGTCCCCTTCGTCGGGCATCAGCTCCACTGCCTGCTCCATGATCCGCACGCTCTGCTCCATCTCGTGGACGCGCACCATGTACCGGTCCCAGCAATCGCCGACTGTTCCCTTCAGCCCGCGGCCGATCGGGATTTCAAAATCGAGCTTCGGGTAGACTGAATAGGGATCATTCTTTCGGATATCCCAGCGGACACCGGACCCGCGCAGCGTCGGGCC
>DATJPR010000284.1:0-12008 GCA_035506295.1 Bacteroidota bacterium
GGCAGTTTCGGCGTCGCGATTATCGGCACCATGCTGACGCGGCGCGTGATCTACCATTCTGCGATGTTCGGCCAGGCCGTGAACGCCCAGTCTCCGGAGTTTAGTCGCGCCGCGGCGGCATTGGCGCATCATGCGCAGGTCACGGTCGGAGGGAACGTCGCCGAAGCCGCCATGCGCGCCAAAGCGCTGCTCGGAGTTCATCTGAGCCAGCAGGCTTTCGTGCAGGCGATCAACGACGATTTCCTGATCGCCGCGGCGATCACAATCGTCGGGGTGATCCCGATCTTCTTCCTGCGCTCGAAGAAACGTGCGCCTGCCATCGGCCCGAAGCCCGTCGCCCTGGATTGACCGCAGCCATTCTCCCGAAAGGAATTCTCATCAATGAAAACTCTGCAGTCCATTGTCCTCGCCGGTTCACTGCTCTACGCCAATGGACTTTCCGCGCAACAGCTTGATTCCCTGACGATCGACGCTGCCGTGCGTCTCGCGATCCAGAATAGCATCACGCTCCGCCAGGCGGAGGCACAGCGTCAGGCGGCACAGGCGAAGGTGACGCAGTCGCGCAGCGACTATTATCCTCGCGTAAACGTGATGGCGGACTATACGAAGCTCGGGCCGATCGGCGAGTTTTCCTTCCCGGTGTTTGGGACCATCCCGCTGTTCCCTTCATCCTCCGTCAACGCCCGGGTCGCGGCAACCGAGACCTTGCTCGACCTGGGGGTGCGAAGCGCGAAGGTGGATGCGAGTCAAACGTTGGTCGCCGCGGCCGAGGACAACGCGCGCGGCATTCGGTCAGCACTGATTCTTCAGGTGAAACAGACATTTTACACGACGATGCTTCTGGAGCGGAGCGTCAGGGTTCAGAATGAACAGATCGAGGCATTGAACGAGCACCTCCACATTACCCAGCAGCGTGTGGAAAGCGGCAGCGCAACGGATTTCGACGCACTGAGCACGTCGGTGCGCGTCTCCCAGTCGGAGAATGTGCGGATCGCGCTTGAACGTTCGCTCCACGACCAGCAGATCAATCTTCGCAAGATTCTCGGACTGCCGTGGGGCGCGCCGGCGCTTGTGAGCGGGACGTTCTATCAGCCGGTCAACGATGTTTCCCTGGATACGCTTTTGCGTCTGGCGCGCGATCGCCGTCCTGACCTCGTCAGCGCGACGGATGCCGTGACCAGTGCTCAGGCGCAGGTCGCCGTTGCGCGCGGAGACGACGATCCTGTGCTGCGCTTGCACGCCGCCTACGGCTTCACGAACGGGTATGAGCCCAACCTCGACGTTCTCCGCGGGAACTGGGCTGCGGGAGTCTCTCTCGAGGTCCCGATCTATAATGGCTCCAATACGCGCGGGAAGATCGACGAGGCAGAGGCGAATGTACGCGCTGCTCAGGAACGGCTCAACGATATGATCCGGAATGCCGAGTCTGAAGTCCGGCAGGCATACGAAGGGCTTCAGTCCTCCCGGGCGCAGATCGCCAGCACCGATCTGCAGGTGCGCGAGGCCGAGAGCGCGGTGGCCAACGCCAGGGTTCGGTATGAAAGCGGGGCAGGGACGAATTTGGATCTTCTTGATGCTGAAACGAACGTCTCGAAAGCGCACCTCGAGCAGCTTCAGGCGCGGTACGAGTACATGATGGCCCGTGTCGCCCTCGATGCCGCAACAGGCGCCTTTGGACAGTAGTTGCATCACCCTGTTTTTTTTGCTATAACATATACGTGTTTTTCATCTCCCACATCGTCGTTCTGCGTTCATGGATGGAGATCTTCGCGGCAAGAGTGTCATCGTTACGGGAGCCTCGAGCGGCATCGGGAAATGCGTTGCCCTGCGTTTTGCGCAACGGGGGGCGAAGCTCACCCTGGTGGCCAGGCACAGGGAAGGGTTGGACGACGTAGCGAAGGAAACCCATAATTCTATCGCGGATATCGCGATTGAACCCGTTGACGTCACCGACAGAGCCGCAGTGCAACGGATGGTGGAACGCGCGGAGAAGCGGTGGGGCGGCGTCGATATCGTTGTCGCTGCTGCCGGACAGTACGTTCGGGTCCATGGGCGGAAGGTAACGATCGGGGATGTCGAAAAGAGCATGGACGTCAATTTCTACGGCACAGTGAACGTTTTTCTCGCCGTGCTCCCGGGGATGCTCCAGCGTGCGAGCGGAAGGTTGATCGCCATCTCTTCGGTCGACGGAAAAAAAGGTTTGCCCTTCGACGCACCGTACGTTGCGGCGAAATTCGCCGTGACGGGATTCATGGATTCGATGCGGCAGGACCTCCGGGGGAGCGGGGTGGCACTGACCACCGTCCTGCCAGGCAGGGTCGATACGCCGATGATCGGAACGCTCATGGTCCCCTGGGTCTCCCGGAAAATCTCTCCCGAGCGCGTGGCGGATGTGGTCGAACGCTCGCTCGTGAGCAACAAACCTGAGATCATCGTCCCTCTTCTAGGCCCCAAACTTCTGCTCTGGGCCGCCGCTCTATCCTCGCGATTCGCCGATGGCCTCATCCGCCTGTTTCGCCTTGAAGGCACCGTGACGGCTCAGTCTCATGTCTCGAAATAACGGCCCGTTCGCACTTACAGCCGGAGGTTCCTGCAGGAATGATCTCTGAAGAAGCCAGCCGGGCGCTGCTCGGAATCTGCAAGACCGTCCCGATGACGCATCAGCAAATGGCTGAGAGTCTTCGCGTGACGTTTTTTCCGTTCGGACGCAGCTCTCAGCGTGTTGCGCGCTTCGCCGATCGCCTGCGCCAGGCGATGGCGTCGTGCGGGGTGGACGTTGTGCCTTTCGACCGGGCGATCGCTGCCGGACGACGGGGCAAAATTCAAGAAGGGATCGTCATCATCGCTCCGGGCACTCTCGAAGAAGGTCGCCTGCCCGTCGACTACGTCCCCAATCTCCGGACCAACGCCGTCGTCGGCATCGTTGACGGTCCGTGCCCGGCGCGCGATCGGTCCGACCAGCAGGACAAGCTCAATACCATCGTCGAAGCCCTCGTCTGGAGCATCGTGCAGGTGGTGATCTATGTCGACGATCCGCAGTGGACGGTATGCACCATGAACGGGGCGATCATTCCCTGCAAAGGGGGCGGGACGTTCTCCGAAGACGTGTACGGGACGCTGATCCCGAAACTGGCTGCTCCTGTTGTCCCTCCCCACGCTTCGGACTTTCAGGTTGAGGAGGGCGCGCTCGACCTGGGAGCGATGCGCTGGGAGCCCTACGTCCGGGATTTCGAGGAAAGCTCTCCTCTCTGGGCGGAAACCGGGGTGATGCTGTTCCATACCTCGATGAATGACGTGAAATTCAGGAACACCTACTATCGGCGTGTCGCAGCCGCTTATCTCGATAAGCGGTCGGGGATGAGCTATGGATTCCTCTCGCGCCAGCCCGCGATCGCGGTTCAGCCAGCGCTCACGGAAGAAGAAGCCTCGCGGCTCGGTTGCTGGCCGATGCTGCAGAGCTCCGGGATCGGCAGGTCGAATGGAATCATGTACGTGCGAATGAATGTACGCTCGCATCCGATGGTGGCGCCGCTCGACGACGTCTCCGTGCTTGCGACGCGATCGGGCTGCGACAAGTCGCATGTGAACGGTCATCGGGACCTTGTCCTTCTTGGGATCCGCGACGGAACCATCTACATGCAAACGCCGAAGGACCTCGACGCGAGCGTGGACGCCCGGCCCTCGTACGATACGCTCACCATCCTAGCCCATGCGATCGCCAACAGCCTCATTGCCTCGGTGCTCAAGAGAATCGATCCCGGCGCCCTGTTCCTGCGGACGTTCGAACGGAGCGGCGTCGCCCTTGCGCACTGGCACGGCACGATCGAGCGGACCGTGATCCCTGCCGGGTATGTCCAGTTTGGGGAGGATAACCCGCCGGTGTCATGTTCGACGCACCAGGCAGCACTGTATACGCTGACGGGGAAACTCCGCGCATTCGGAGAAGAAATCGCACGCGGAGAGGCATACCTCGGTGACGTCCATATCGAGCCGCATCACGGCGTCAACGTGACATGGCCGACGCTGACGGGGTTGGCAACGAAAATGCTCGGCCATCGGGTCGCAGACGCCGAGCCCGCGCGCGAACGGATGACGGCTTGAATACGGGACGCAGATTTTGTAAGTTGAAGATATACGACGAAATGAAGACGGATATCCGAAGAGTCTTTCTTAAGGAGAACCCATGACACGCGTGATGTATGTGGTCGGAATGATCCTGGCGGCCGCACTCTCCCGCCTGCTGCCTCATCCGGCAAACGTTACTCCAGTGACCGCGCTGGCGCTCTTTGCGGCTGTGCATCTTGATCGTCGCTCCGCGTTCATCGTTCCGCTGGCTGCAATGTTTCTGAGCGATCTCGTCCTTGGTTTCCACAACGACATGGCGTGGGTGTATGGAAGCTTTGTCGGCATCGTCTTCATCGGATTCTGGTTGAAGAACCACCAGTCGTTCGCCGCAACGGTCGGCGCGACGTTGAGCGGATCGGTGTTGTTCTTCATAGTGACGAATTTCGGCATGTGGGCTGCGACGCCGTCCTTCTACCCGCATACCATCAACGGCCTCATCGAGTGCTATGTCGCGGGCATCCCGTTCTTCCGGAACACGCTGCTCGGCGATCTGGCGTACGTGGGCATTCTGTTCGGACTCTTTGCGCTGGTGGAAAAACTCGTCCCCGCCGTGCAAATGGATCGCGTGTCGCGCCGCTAGGCGATCGATATCATTCTTGAAGGCCCGTCCGCGTCCGCGAACGGGCCTTTTTTCATGGAATTTGACGTCAGATTTCCATAGATTAACAAAATTCGTTTTCGACAATCTCATCGTTTGCCTTGCCCGAGCGTTGAAGGCAACGATGCATCCGAATACTGGCAACGTTGTCTACCGTTCGCGTCCGATTCGCTCCAAGCCCCACTGGCTACCTGCACGTGGGCGGTCTGCGCACCGCCCTCTACAACTATCTTTTCGCACGAAAGCACGGCGGGACATTCGTCCTTCGTATCGAAGACACGGATCGTTCCCGCTACGTCGAAGATGCGGTCACGAATCTTCTCGAGACCCTCCGCTGGAGCGGGCTCGAGTTCGATGAAGGCCCCGCGAAGGGCGGAGAACATGGCCCGTATGTGCAATCCGAGCGACTGCCGCTGTACCGCCGGTTCGCGGAAGAGCTTGTCGCAAAGGGCAACGCGTACTACGCCTTTGACACCGCGGAAGAACTGGAACAGATGCGGAAGGATCGCGAGGAGCTCCGTCTTCCGCCGAAGTACGACCGGCGGGCGCTGAAACTCTCGGCGGAGGAGGTCCGACGGAACCTCGCTTCAGGTATTCCATATGTTCTGCGGATGAAGACGCCCGACAACGAGCAGATCGGGTTCGACGATGTGGTGCGGGGGAGGGTGGAATTCGACAGCAGTGTGATCGACGATCAGGTGCTTCTCAAATCCGACGGGTATCCGACATACCACCTCGCCAATGTCGTCGATGATCATACCATGGGCATCACCCATGTCATCCGCGGTGAGGAATGGCTGTCAAGCACGCCGAAGCATATTCTCCTGTACCGGTTCTTTGGATGGGAGACACCGGTTTTCGCGCATCTCCCGCTGCTGCTGAATCCAGACAAATCCAAGCTCAGCAAGCGACAGGGCGATGTGGCCGTTGAGGAATACCGGCAAAAGGGATATCTTGCTGAGGCGCTCCTCAACTTCGTCGCGTTCCTCGGCTGGAATCCCGGCGACGAACGGGAAATCTTCACGCTCGAAGAACTCATCCAGGAGTTTTCCCTGGAACGGGTCGGGAAATCTGGAGCCGTGTTCAATGTCGAAAAGCTGAACTGGCTCAACAGCCAGCATGTGCGGAGGATGTCGGACGGGGAAATTGAGAAGGCGGTGCGTGCGTACGGAGCAGGCTGCAATCCGCCCGTACGGCTGCCAGAGCAGGTGACATTGCAGAAGATTGTTCGAGTGATGCGCGACCGGGTGACCTTCATGGGCGACTTCATCGAGAAGTGCCGGTACCTGTACGAGCCGCCCGAATCGTACGATCCGGAAGGCGTGTCGAAACGCTGGAAGCCGGGAACCTCGGACCGGATGAAAACGCTGGCGGAGGCGATTGCGGCGGTGCCGGAATCGTCGAACGAAGCATTCGAAGAGGCGCTGAAGAAGAGCGCTGCAGCACTGGAGGTAAAACCGGCCGACCTCATTCACCCGCTCCGCCTTGCGGTATCGGGCGTGACTGCGGGCCCGGGTCTGTACGACATTCTCTCGATTCTTGGAAAGGACGAATCGGCGAGGAGAATTCTGGCGGCCATCAAGAGACTTCCTCAATGACTATGACGACAAAACCTGAATCTGTACCCTCTCCCGGCGGGAGTGTCGGAGGGGAGCGGAAAAATTTCATCAGAGAAATCATCGATGAGCATATGAAGACCGGGCGGTTCGACGGGCGCGTCCACACGCGCTTTCCGCCCGAACCGAACGGCTACCTCCATATCGGTCATGCGAAGTCCATTTGCCTCAACTTCGGCGTTGCACGGGACTACAACGGAATGTGCAATCTGCGGTTCGACGACACCAACCCGGCGAAGGAGGAGACGGAGTACGTCGAGTCGATCATGAACGACGTCCGATGGCTCGGGTTCGATTGGGGGGACAGACTGTACTACGCATCGGATTACTTCGAGAAACTCTTCGAGTTTGCGCTCCTGCTGATCAACAAGGGAAAAGCGTACGTCTGCGACCTCGACGCCGATCAGATGCGCGAGTATCGAGGCACCTTGACGGAGCCGGGACGCGAGAGCCCCTTCCGCAACCGCAGCATAGCGGAAAACCTGGACCTGTTCCAACGGATGCGCAAGGGAGAATTTCCTGATGGCTCCAGGACGTTGCGCGCCAAGATCGATATGGCATCGCCGAATCTGAATATGCGCGACCCGGTCATGTACAGGATTCTCCGCGCCACGCACCACAGAACGGGAGATGCCTGGTGCATCTATCCCATGTACGACTGGGCGCACGGGCAGTGCGATTCGATTGAACAGATCACGCACTCCATCTGTACGCTCGAGTTTACCGACCACCGGCCGCTGTACGACTGGTTTCTGGACGCGCTGGGAATCTATCACTCGCAGCAAATTGAATTCGCCCGCTTGAATCTGACCTATACCGTCATGAGCAAGCGGAGGCTGCTGCAATTGGTGCAGGAAGGACACGTGGGAGGGTGGGACGATGCGCGTATGCCGACGATATCCGGTCTGCGGCGCCGGGGCTACACGCCGGAATCCATCCGCGAATTCGCCGACCGCATCGGCGTGGCCCGCAGCGAGAGCACGTCCGAGATGGCCTTGCTGGAGGACTGTCTCCGGGACGACCTGAACAAGCGCGCGCCGCGCGTGATGGCGGTCCTGCGGCCTCTGAAGCTCGTGATCGACAACTTCGAGGCAGGAAAGGTCGAGTCGCTTGAGGCCGTGAACAATCCGGAAGACCCCTCCGCCGGGACGAGATCCGTGCGATTCTCGCGGGAGTTGTTCATCGAACGGGACGATTTCCGGGAGAATCCCCCGAAAAAGTATTTCCGGCTTTCTCCCGGGGCTGAGGTTCGGCTCCGGTATGCGTATATTGTGAAATGCACCAGCGTGGTGAAAGACCCGCGCACAAACGAAGTGACAGAAATTCATTGCACGTACGACCCCGAATCAAAGAGCAACACCCCGGGGGCGGGGAGGAGGGTGAAAGGGACGATTCATTGGGTCTCCGCGCCGCACGCCCTTGATGCCGAAGTCAGACTCTACGACAGACTTTTTAGCGTCGAGAATCCATCAGGGGAAAACTGGAAGGACAGTCTCAACCCGAATTCTCTTGAGGTTCTTCGGGGGTGCAAGGTGGAGGAATCGCTGGCTTCGGCCAAACCGCAAGATCGGATGCAGTTCGAACGGATGGGATACTTCTGCGTCGATGACGATTCGCGCGACAGCGCCCTGGTGTTCAACCGGGCGGTCACCCTTCGCGACACATGGGCGAAAATCGAAAAGTCGTAACGGATTCTCATGGTCGTACACAACGTCATTCGGATCAAGAACGCTGTCTTCTATGCCTATCACGGCGCCATGGAGGACGAGCAGAATCTCGGCGGGAAGTTCGAGGTTGATGTCGATATGTATTGCGATCTCTCTGCCGCCGTCGAAAGCGATTCGCTGCGGAAGACGCTCGACTATGAGAAGGCCTACGGGGTCATCCAGCGGGTTATTCTTGCCAAGAAATATCGGCTCCTGGAGGCGCTGGGGGGGACCATAGCACGGGGGCTTATCGATTCCTTCCCTGAGCTGGAGTCGGTGACGGTGAGGATTCGCAAACCGCATCCGCCAGTCAAGGGCGTTGTGGATCACGTGGAAGTCGAGGTGGCACACCAGCGATGAAAACCTATCGGGTATTTCTCGGGCTGGGGTCCAATATCGGGGACCGGGCCAAGTACTTGCAGACCGCTTCGGAGGCCATCCGGGCCATCCCGGGTGTCCGCGTGGTATGGTACTCCTCCATCTACGAAACGGACCCGTGGGGGAATCCGGAGCAGGAGAGGTTTTACAACGCTGTCGCGGAAATCGAAACCGAACTGCTTCCCGAAGAGCTTCTTGCCGGCCTGAAAGAGATCGAGAATAAGATGGGGCGGACGCCTTCCACGACGCCATGGGCGCCGCGGGAAATCGACCTTGATATTCTCCTGTACGACGGACTCGTCGTCTCCAATGCCACGGTCATCGTCCCGCACCCTCATCTCCACGACCGCCGGTTCGTGCTTGTCCCGTTCCGGGAGATCGCGCCCGATGTCGTCCACCCCGTGAACGGGATGACGATCGAAGAGCTGGCAGCGGCGTGCGCGGACAAGGGCAAGGTTGTGAAAACGTCGCATCGCATCAATCCATAACAGGCCAGAGCAGGGAGCCAGCGTGAGCCCACAGGAACCTCTCCAATCGCTGATCGCGCAGACCAATCTCCGGTATATTGCCGTGGAGGGATGCATCGGGGCGGGGAAAACCACGCTTGCCAGGATGCTCGGAGAGACACTCGGTGCACAGGTCGTCCTCGAAAGGTTCGAGGAGAACCCCTTCCTCCGGGATTTCTACAGAGATCCCGAACGGTACGCGTTCCAGACACAGATTTTTTTCCTCCTGACCCGGTACAAGCAACAACAGGAATTGATGCAGGCCGATCTGTTCCATCGGTTTCTGATCACCGATTATATTTTTGAGAAGGACAAGATCTTCGCGTACCTGAACCTGCAGGACGAGGAGCTGAAACTGTACGAGACACTTGTTTCGAGCATCCAGCATTCCATCGTGGCGCCGGACATCGTGATCTACCTGCAGTCCACCGTTCCCCGGCTCCTGCAAAACATCAAACAGCGGAACCGCAGCTACGAGTCGGAAATGCCGAAGGATTACATCCGCGACCTCAACGAAGCGTACAATTACTTTTTCTTCCGCTATCGAGCGACGCCGCTGCTGATCGTGAACGGGGCGGAAATGGACTTCGTCGCGGAACAGAGTCAGTATGAAGATTTGCTGCGGGCGATCTTCCGGCCGAATCGTGCGGCCGTCGAGTACTACAACCCGCCGACGTTGACGAAGAGTTGAGGAAGGGGAGAGCGCCGTGATACGTTTTGTGTTGTACCTGGTTTTCTTTTATGTCGTCTGGCGGATCGTGTTCGGCGTCTTTCACGTACTTGTCGGCCCCTCCGGCAGTCATCGTCCGGTCGGGCAGCGCCGGCATGCCCGTGATTTCTCCGACGTGCAGGAAGCGGACTTTGAGGATATCACGCCTCCGAAGGACGAGAAGAACAATCCAACCTCCACATCCTCCTCCTGACCTTGTCCGGCACTCTTGATCGGTCCGTCAAGCGGTTGGTCATTGCAGCGTTGCGTCTGTGCTTCCCGGGCAATCCTCCTTCTCCCCCGGGTTCCCCGAGGTCGATCCTGGTCATCCGGCAGCACAACCAGCTGGGCGACATGCTCTGCGTCGTGCCGCTGCTTCGGGCGCTCCGCTCGACCTACCGTGAAGCGCGGATTGTGCTGATGACGAGCCTCGTCAACCACGAAGTCATGGAAGGGAATCGCTTCCTGGATGGGACGATCCTCTATGACAAGCGCGACTTCCTGGGGAAATGGTCTCTTCGTGTGGGCGCTCTTCTCTCATTCATCCGGAAACTTCGGGCTCATGCATTCGATACGGTGATTGTCCCCTCCACTGTGTCGATGTCCTTCACGAGCGACCTATTTGCGTTCCTTTCCGGGGCCAGGCGGCGCATCGGCCCTTCCAGCCTGGATGGAATTCCCAACCCCTCCGCTTTTGTTTATACGGAAAAGGCTGAGCTTGACTGGAGAAGAGACCCGCATCGGCATCAGACAAGACGAAACCTCGACGTCGTCGCGGGGAAGGGGATCGAGACGGACGATCTTTCGAGCGAGATTACACTCACTCCCGGGGAGCGTGAGCGGGGCAAGAACAGGTTCTTGGACCTCCGGGGAAAGGGGCTCATGCTCGTTGTTTACCACCCCGGCGCGGGAAAGGCAGCCAATCGGTGGCCTGCCGGGAGATTCGCCCGGGTGGCAAACACGCTCTCACGGCGCTGGAATGCCCGCACCATCATCACGTGCGGACCCATGGATCAGGAACCAGTCCAGGAGATGGTATCAGCGCTAAAGGACGAGTATCAACTTATTCAAAATGAAGCGATTCGGGTTGTTGCTTCATGTCTTGCTGAGGCAGATTTGGTGATAACAAACGATACAGGTATCATGCATGTTGCAGGGGCTGTGGGGGCGCCGGTACTCTCGCTGTTCGGGCCCACAGACTTCCGACAATGGGCTCCGATCGGAGAACAGAACCGATGCCTTGCTGCTCCCAACGGTCGGATCGAGGAAATCACGGAAGAGAATGTGATTCAGACGGCGGATGAGATTCTTCGCCGGAGGAGTGTTCAGAAATGATCAAGCCGTTGAATGGAAAGAAGGACGCCGGGCTCTCAAAGGAAGAGCTGCGCAACGGGGTCCGGCATCTCAAGAACGAGTTGAACGCGGTCCTTCTGGCACACTACTACCAGGAGTCGGAAATTCAGGATCTCGCAGATTTCGTTGGAGACAGTCTTGATCTCTCGAGGAAGGCTGCCGGGACGGAGGCGGATGTCATCGTCTTCGCCGGAGTGCACTTCATGGCGGAGACGGCGAAGATCCTGAACCCCGGCAAACAAGTTCTTCTCCCCGACCTGAACGCCGGCTGCTCGCTCGCGGAGGGATGTCCCGCCGCACAGTTCCGCGCCATGCGTGCGGCGAACCCCAATCATGTCTCCATCACCTACATCAATTGCTCGGCCGAAGTCAAGGCGCTCAGCGACATCATCTGCACCTCGAGCAACGCAGAGAAGATCATCCGGCAGATTCCCGAGGGGAAGCCGATTTTCTTCGCGCCGGACCGCAATCTCGGCCGGTATCTCATAAAGACCACGGGGCGGGAGATGCTCCTCTGGGAGGGATCGTGTGTAGTCCATGAGACCTTCAGTCTTCGAAAACTCGTCGCGCTCCAGACGGAATATCCCGACGCCGAGGTCGTGGCACATCCCGAATGCGAGGAGCCGGTGTTGGAACGTGCATCGTTCATAGGATCCACCACCGGTCTCCTGAAGCATGTCCTCAATTCCTCCAGGAGGCAGTTCATCGTCGCGACGGAACCGGGGATCCTGCATCAGATGAAGATCCAGGCTCCGAAAAAAGAATTCATCGCCGCGCCTCCTGAAGCCAATTGCGCATGTAACGAATGTCCATACATGAAGCTGAATACGCTGGAGAAGCTCTACCGCTGCATGGGCGATCGCTCGCCGGAAGTCACGCTCTCTGCCGAGATCATGGAGAAAGCGCGGAGGCCGATCGAGAGGATGCTGGCTATGAGCTGACGAGGTCAGCGGACAGTCGACAGCAGACAGCGGACAGTGTGTCGTCAAAAGATACCCTCGACGGTCTGCTGTCCGC
>DATJPR010000285.1:0-13220 GCA_035506295.1 Bacteroidota bacterium
ACAGTCCAGTCCTCCGCAAGGCTTATGCGTACCCCGCACTCATCCCGCCGATGCCGTGGAAATACCGCCGCGAGTCGCAGCCTCCTCCCGTTCTCGCGGTCTCTGAAACGCACCCCGCCGTGTTCCAGCTGGAGTGGCGGGGAACGCCGGAAGCCAATGCCTATGTCGTCTACCGCTCGCCGAACGCTCCGCCGGACCTGTCCGACGCAAGAACCATCGTCGCGTTCTTTGGCGCGACCCGCACATCGTGGATCGACACCATCGCCGCGCCCTCGGCGATCAAGTACTGCTATGCGGTGACGACAGTCAACAGAGGAGACGACGAGAGCCCGAACGCGGTGACCGGCGTGGGAACAATTCTCGAGGCGGCCGCTCTCCCGACGTTGTTCCCTCCCTCATTCGAACTTCAGATCGGACGTTACGACACGACGTCGGGAAAAGCCTGGGGAGTGTACCGGCTGCCGGAGGACGCGCCGGTGAAGATTCAACTGATCTCGGGCAGGATCACATCGCGCGGTGCAGTTGTGCGGACGCTCGTCGACACTGTGCGTCAACGTGGCTTGTACGCCTTTTCGTTCGCAGCGTCACCGGTGGACTCGTTGAGCGTACGGATGGAATCGCGGGACCGCAGCGTCGAGCGCCCGCTCCCCTGAGGAGCGCGTCAACGCATCAACGCGCTCCCATCCTGCTCCTAATGGTGGGTGAGCAGCAGGCTCATTCCCGGCACATAGGTTATGACGAGCAGCGCGATCAAGAGGATGACGATGAAGACGAGCGTCGCGCGGGTAACGCCGAGGACGGTCTTGTTGAACCGCAGGCTGGAAAGAAACAGGTTCAAACCCACCGGCGGGGTGAGGTAGCCGATCTCGAGGTTGGTCAGGAAAATGATGCCGAGGTGCACGGGATCGACGCCGTATGATGCAGCGATCGGTGTGATCAACGGAACCACGACGATGATGGCGGAGAATATGTCCATCATCATCCCCACAATGATCAGGAACGCGTTGAGCACCACGAGAAACATCACCGGACTCGTGATGAACTGCCGCGTCATCTCGAACAGCCTCTGCGGAACCTCCTGATCGATGAGATAGTCCGTCAGCCCCATCGCCACGCCGATAATCATCAGGATCGCGCCCACCAGCAGCATGCTGTCCTTCATCACCCTCGGAATATCGCGGAAGAGATTCAGGTCGCGATACACGAACACTTCGATGATGAGAACATAGAATGCCGTCACCGCGGCCGCTTCCGTTGCAGTGAACACCCCCGTGTAGATCCCGCCGACAATGATAACAGGAAGAGGAATTTCCCAGATCGCAGCCCGGAGTGACTGGATCGCTTCACCCCATCGGAAGGCATGCCGGGGAACCTTGAACCGGATTCCCTGCCAGACGCTGTAGCTGCCAAGGGCGACGACCAGGAAGATTCCCGGGATGATGCCCGCTGCGAACAGCTTGTCGACGCTTATCGTCGTGATGAGTGCATAGAGAATAATCGGCAGACTCGGGGGAAACAACAGCCCGAGACTGCCGGAAGTCGTGATCAGGCCGAGAGAAAATTTCTCCGGATATTTTTCGCCGAGGAGCATCGGGTAGAGGAGGCCTCCCAGTGCGACGATCGTCACGCCGGACGCGCCGGTGAAGGCGGTAAACATCGCGCATGTTATCAGCACGACGATGGCAAGGCCGCCGGGAATCCAGCCGAAAAATGCGCGTGCCAGATTCACGAGACGCGTTGTCGCCTTGCTCTCGGCGAGCACGTAGCCCGCAAAGGTGAACAGCGGGATGGCCACCAGCGTCGGGTTGGTCGCGATCCGGTTCAGGTCCACCATCATGACGGAGGGGCTGATCCCTTCGCCGCTGAAGGCGATCATGGCAACGGCGCCGATGATCGTAAAGAGCGGGGCGCCGAAGAGCGCGACGAGGACAAGGCCAACGGCAATCAGGATCGTGTTCATTGTGCCGTGGGCCTCTCTCCACGAGAGAGGAGCGCAGCCCCGTGGTCAGCAATGTTGACGAGGAAGTGGACCGCAATAAACCAGTACCCGACCGGGATGATGATCATGCCCACCCACGATGGAATGCCGAGGAAGATCTCACCGCCGTTCTGTTTCTCCTCGAGCATGAATCCCCACGCTGCAAGCCCGAGATAGTAGCAGATTGCCGTGCCGAAGGCGTTCGTCACAATTGAGGAGAGATGCTTGAGCCGCGCTGAGAGGAATTTCGTGAGGGCATCGATGCTGATGTGGCGTTCCCGTCCCGCGGCAAGCGCCGCGCCGATGAATCCCGTCCAGAGGACCATCTCGCGGACGAGGGGATCACCCCACAGCAGGCCGGTGCCGAAGACGTTGCGCATGACAACCTGCGCAAACGCGAACACGAGCATAATACTCAGAAAGACAACCAGGAAGACCGTCTCCACTCTCTCCAACGCACGCTTCAGGAAGGCAATGGTCTTCATTTGCCTTTCCTCTCCGTCGCGCGGAAGTCCGACACCACCTTCTCGACCTTGTCAAGCCATGCCTGGTCATAGAGCTTGCCGACGAGCGATTGCCGGGCGCGTTTGCCGATCGCCTGGAAATCCTGCAGCGTCTGCTGGGACGTCACATCGACCACCTGGAGGCCGTTTTTCTTCATCGTCTGTATCGCCGCCGCATTCTCCTCGCGGCTCTTCTTCGTGAGCTCCGCCATGAAGCTGCGGCCGTTCCTCAGAAGAATATCCTGCAAATCCGGCGGAAGCTTATCGTAGGCCTTCTTGGAGATCACGACCGCGCCAGAGGCGTCGGCAAGAGGCACGTTCAGCATATATTTGACGCGGGTGTTCCACTGCATGGCAAGCGCCGCGAGAGGCGAGGTGTACGCGCCGTTGATCAACCCCGTCTGCAGTGACGTCAACACATCCACGACCGAGAGCGGAATGGGATTGACGCCGAGCGCGCGGAACGCCGCTTCGGCGATCTGATCTCCTTCCCAGGTCCACATCTTCACGCCGTTCATATCTGCAACGCTTTTGACGGGTTGATTGGTCAGGACGTACACAAAGCCCACTTCCGCCCACCCGAGCAGCACAAAGCCGTTGTCCGTGAACTCCTTGTCGAATTCCGGATCCATGACCTGATGGAGGCGGTCGACTTCGTCATACGTATTGAAGAGGAACGGCGCATCCAGGACGCGCAGCCGGGACGAGATCTCTCCGATGCCGACGCCGGTCACGCCGACGCTCTGCAGCTGCCCGAGACGCACCTTCCGCATCATATCCTTGTCTTCGCCCTGCACGCCGCCGGCGTAGATCTTGAATCCCAGCCTCCCGCCGCTCTCCTTCCGCACGGCCTGGTCATACTCTTTCATCACATTCAACCACGTCGTGCCCTCGGTGGCCAGGGTCGCAAATTTGATGGTGTACTCCTGTGCTCCGGCCGTAAGGGGCAGCACCAGTGCCAGAAGGACCAATCTCCAGAAGTGTTTCACGTACGAGCTCCTTATCATCCTTTGTTAAAACAAGTCCTGTTCCTTTGCGCGCCAGATTTTCGATTTCTCCTTGGCGATGGCATTCGCGAGGCGAAATTCGGGAAGCACGTCGACCGACGTCGAATCCACGGTGTTGAGCAACTGCTCGAAGAGCTGCTGGTCCTGCGTCTGCACGGCGTACGAACGCGCCTCGTACACGTAGGCGAGGAGGAATTTCCCGTGCGTGATGCGCAGGGCGCGATCGAAGTGTTGTTTGCTGATCACGGGATCGCCGCCGAAGATTTTCGGACGGCTGCCGTAGAGCGTTCCGAGGAACAAATCCGCTCCCGCATAGTAGAACGTCGAATCCTTCTCCGCAACGAACTGCATCAGCGCTTCAGCACGGGGCAGGTCGGCGATCGCGTCCGGGTTCTGGAGAGAAAGATAGATATAATTGCCCCACCCGAACGCGGTCCAGAACGCCCCCGGGACGATGCTCGCATTCCGCTTTGCGAGAGCCGCTTTCAGCTGGTCTGCGGAGCCGGCGAGCGCCCTGGCGAGATCATCATCCTGCTCGAGAATGCGCATACCGAATTCCTTGCCGCGCAGATAGAACTCCCGTGCACGGACCGGATCTTTGTCTTCGAGGAAAGCGAGCGCGTAGCTGCTGTAGCCTTCGCTCGTGAGGGTTAAGAGCTTTTCGTTTGTCGGATTGTTCTTAAGCATGACCTCCAGCAATTTGATATTGCCGGGGAGGGCCTGCTCGACAAACGGGAGGTCGGTCTCTTCTGTGAAGGCGGAGAACCCCTCATCCACAATGGAGCCGACGGTGTTCACTGCGATCGTCTGGATGCAGCCGGAGAAGGGGATCAACACCGCGAGCGAGAGGAACGGGAAAACGCGCATAGGGATGATGGCTTGATATGGATTGATAGTATAGCCAAAAAAGGGCCGAGTTTCAACGCCGCATTTTGCAACTGAGAGTGAATTGCGCTACCTTGCCTTCGATACCATCACCAACGCCTCAAATTCTGTGCGCATTCTGGTCATTGAAGACGAACGGAAGGTGGCCCGGTTCATCCAGCAGGGACTCGAAGAGGAACACTATCTTGTCGACGTCGCCTACGATGGAGAGAAGGGCGAGACGATGGCAACGTCGGGAACGTACGATCTCATCGTCATGGATGTCATGCTCCCGAAGAAGGATGGGGTCGAACTGACCCGGGAGATCAGAAGGAGCAAGAGTGCCGTCCCGATCCTGATGCTCACCGCGAAGACGTCGACGGCCGACAAGGTCGAGGGGTTGGACAGCGGCGCAGACGATTATCTGACGAAGCCCTTCGCGTTCGCTGAGCTGCTTGCGCGCATCCGCTCCCTGCTCCGGCGCGGCGGATCGGAGAAGAGCACGATCCTTTCGCTCGCCGACCTGGAACTGGACATGGTCTCCCACAAGGCGAAACGGGCCGGGCGAACGATCGATCTGACGATGAAGGAATACGCGCTGCTCGAGTTCTTCCTCCGGAACAAGGACCGCGTGCTGAGCCGGACGATCATTTCCGAGCACATCTGGGAGTACAATTTCGACACGGGGACGAATCTGATCGACGTCTATGTGAACCATCTCCGGAACAAGATCGACGCGGGTTTTGAGAAAAAGCTGATCCAGACCGTCCGGGGAGTCGGGTATGTCATGAAAGAGGATTGACCGTGGCACTCTGGACCACATCCATCAGGGTCCGCCTCACGCTTGCCTACACCCTTCTCGTTCTCTTCACTCTTCTCGCTTTCGGGGGACTCTCCTATTACTTCGCGGGCAGGACGCTCTCCGAGAACCTCGACATTTCGCTTCGCAACGAAGTCCGCTGGATGCGCGACTTCATCCAGCCCCAGGTGAGCAAGATCAAACCGGGCCGCGGCTCGATCGACAACCTTCTGGAGCGGAGAGTCCGCGAACCGATCACCGCGCTGAAACGTCCCGAGGTCGATACGCTCTCGGAGGAAACCGACGAGATCTGGAACCAGATCTTCCGGCACACCCTCCACAGCCCGAAGAAGACCTACATTCAGCTTTCGGACCGCAAGGGGAACATTCTTTACCGGTCCTACAACCTCGCGACCGACACCCTCGTCCTCAACGACACGATCCCGTTGAGCTCGATCGGTCTCATGACGGGGTACTTGAACGGCGAATCGATCCGGACGGCGGCCACGCGCGACAAGAACTACACGTATATCGTCGGCTACCCGGAAGCCGAGCTGCGCGATCTCCTCGACGGATTCTACTTCATCTTTATCGTCCTCGTGCCCATTGTCGTCGCTGTTTCCGCAATAGGAGGCCTGGCACTTGCCGACAGGGCGCTGGCGCCTGTCCACGACATCTCGACGCGGGCGCGAAAGATCACCGCCGAGAACCTGGATCAGACCATTCCCATCAGGAACGAACGCGATGAAATAGGCAAGCTCGCCTCGACGATCAACGACATGATCCGCCGGCTCCACGAATCCTTCGCGCAGATCCGGCAATTTTCCGCGGATGCGTCGCACGAGCTCCGGACGCCGCTCACCGTGATGCGCGGCGAGATTGAGATCGCGCTCAGGAGCCCGAAGACTCCCGAGGATTACCGCAATACGCTTGAGAGCTCCCTCGAAGAAATCCTCCGGATGAGCAACATCATCAACAACCTTCTCACGCTCGCGAAGGCGGATCAGGGAACCCTGGACATCAATTTCTCCGAAGTCAATCTCAAGGAACTCGTCGAGGAGCTTTACGAGGACAGCATCATTCTTGCGGAGGAGAAAGAGATCCACGTCGATCTTGCGACTGCCGCGCCGCTGGTGATCGTCGGCGATCGCTTCAGGCTTCACCAGTTGTTCCTCAATCTCGTGGACAACGCGATCAAGTATACGCCGGAGGGAGGGACGGTGCGGCTGGCGACGACGCGAGAGAACGGGTCGGCCGTGTTCACGGTGTCCGACACAGGTATCGGCATCCCGCACGAAGAGCTCGAGAAGATCTTCGACAGGTTTTACCGGATCGACAAGGCGCGTTCGCGGGAGAAAGGCGGATCGGGCCTCGGCCTCTCGATCGCGAAAAGGATTGCAGAGCTGCACCGGGGGACGATCGAGGTCGCAAGCGAGCTCGGGAAGGGATCGACGTTTATTGTGAAGCTACCGATGAACTGAGAAGAGCTGAGAGTAGGACGTCGGACGTAGGAAGTAGGAAGGAAGATGGTGCTGGGGATGCGCGAACAGTCGTTCCCTGCCCCCGTTTTCTTCCTACGTCCTGCGTCCTACTTCTTACTCCTAGCTCTACTTGATCGCCGTCAGCTTTTTCACCGCCACGTACGCCTTTCCCCCCGCCACCGGCTGCGCGATCATTCTATAGATATACGCTCCGCTTGCAAGCTTTCCAGCATTGAATATTGCTGAGTAATATCCCGCCTCCTTTGTTTCATCCACGAGCTTCGCGACTTCCTGACCGAGGATGTTGTAGACGACGATCTGCACTCTACTGACGCCTGGCGTCTGAAACCTGATCACTGTCGTTGGATTAAACGGATTCGGATAGTTCTGATCGAGCCGGAATTCCTGCGGCCCTGTGTATTCGAGAATAATGGTCTTTGTCCATCGTTCGCCCGCTTTATCGCGAAGCTCGAAGTCGAGCGTGTCGGGCTGATTCAGCTTTGCCTCCCGATCCACGTCGAAGGAGAAGGAGACGTCGGCCGAGTTCGTCGCGGCGAGCGACTTCACTGTCACACTCGATGGCGAGAGGTTCAGTCCGGGATGCGATCCCGCGAGCTTTACAGTCACCGCGTTCGCCGTCGTCGTCTGTGACTCGTTCGCCACGGTCAGGACGAGCGTGTTGCCTCTGGAGTCGGCGGGGACGCGATAGAGGGGCTGGCCGAGCGCGCCAGGGGCGAGCAACGCAAGGATGAGAGCGATAATCGTCAGAGATTTCATAGGCATTCCTCGATGTACTAACGGGGTACTGAGTGCGCTGAGTTGAACTCATCCCCCGTCCCCTTCTCTTCCCAAGAGAAGGGGTGTGATCGGCTAGCCGTTATCATCCGAGCTTAACGTCCCCCCTCTCTTCGAAAGAGAGGGGGCCAGGGGGTGAGTTACGGAAGCACGAACTCCACTGCTGGACTCGCGCCTATGTTCTGCGTTTTGTCCTGCGTCGCCCCGTTGTAGCTCACCCTGAACGAAAGATTTGCGGGCAGCAGCTCCTTGGTGATCACCCCGTTGGCTGTCGTGCCGATGGTGCGCCACGCGCCGGCGTAGTAGCTTATCGTTGCGCCGCTGACGGGCTCCCCCTGGCCATTCTTCACGCTGATTGTGCAGAGAACTGACGAGAAGCTGACAGTGCTGTTGGACGAGAGATCTTGCGTCTTGTCGTTCGACACGTAGTCGCTCGTCATCCGGAAAGAATAGCTTGTTGGGAGGAGCTCTTTGGTGGAGATTCCGCCCGACGTTGTTCCGAACGACCGCCAGGCGCCGGCGTAATACTGCACTGTTCCCTGATCGCGCAAGTTCCCCTGGCTGTCTTTGAGTTGGACGGTCGCATTGACAGTCCGAAAGATCACGTTCGGGTCTGTGCCGATATTCTGTTGTTTGTCGTTGCTCCCGTAGGCGTAGGTCATCCGGAACGAGTACGTATTCGGGAGAAGCTCCTTTGTGGCGACACCGTTCGTGGTCGTCCCGAACGCTCTCCACGCTCCGGCATAGTACTGGACGGTGCCCACATCAATGGGCGTCCCCTGACTGTTTTGAAGAAGAGCATTCGCCTTGACGGTCTGGAAGACGACGGTCGGGTTTGCGCCGATATCTTGTTGCTTGTCATTGCTCCCCGAAGCATAGGTCATGCGGAAGCTGTATGTGCCGGGGAGGAGCTCTTTCGATGCGATGCCATTTGTTGTCGCCCCGAAGTCCCGCCAGGCTCCTGCGTAGTACTGCACCGTTCCGGTATCGACCGGATTGCCGAAGCTGTCGTTAAGTCTCGCGCTGACGTTCGTTGTCTGGAAGATCATTGGTCCGCCCGAGACGGAAACGTTCTGTTTCGTCTGGGAGCCATAAGCGTAGGTCATGCGGAGGCTCACCGTGCTCTGCGTGGTGTTCACCGAGAACGAGCCGTCACCGTTGCTGGTGGCGTCTTTCCAGCTGCTCTCGTAGTACTGAAGTGCTCCACCGGGAAGGGGTTTGGCCTCGCTATTGAACAGGCGCACCTTCAGATTTGAAGTGGCCTCAGGTTGTACCACAAATATCGCACCGTCCGTTCCGCCGTCAGAATTCACAATCGCAATGGTGGCACTATCAGGCAAAACAAGATCCAGACTGTCCACATAGATTTCGAGTTGCGTCGAAGAGAGCACCGTCGTCCGATGAGAAACCCAATTCCAGAAGCCGGTGGCACCGTTGGCGAAATCAGTGCCATATACGTCTAGAGTGAATCCACCACTACCTGCGATTCGGGTACTTGGGGTAACACTATCAACCATGGGAGGCTCTACGGAAGCAATCCAGGGCAAACGTGATTCAAGGTAAGTCAGATCAGACGCAAGGAGACTATAGAAATCCTTGCTGATGACTCGGATCCTATCAAACGTACTGAAGGCTCCTTCTACCATATTTTCTGTCCTGTGGACCTGCCGAGCACAAGCGACGGAATCATCCCTCGTCAGATCCATGCGCGCAGATTGTAGGGCAGCTTCGAGGGTATCCGCAAATGTTCTATCGCGCAATTGACCCATCGCCAGTCCTCTTTCAATCCTCTGAACCAAAGAGTCCAGCCAGTTGGTCAAGGGAACTCTGTCAATACGAATTTCCGGCAAATTGAGATAGGCAAGCTCCTGCGACAGTTCTTCAACCCCTTCAGCCGTTTCAAGATCAATCACGCCACGCGACCCGCCGAAAGGCGAATACAGCAGCCGCCCTTGAAGATGGTGTTCACACAGGAATGAAGTATCGACTCGAGAGCTATCGAGAAAAAGAAGATATCTCTTGGAACGAAAAAGTGCGAATGGCTCTACGATCGAATCGCCCCTTGCTGTGCTAAGGATTTCGAACAACCGTCCCCCTTCTGATGGGCCCTTGAGAATATTCAGACTCTCAACTTTGTACACTTTCCCATCAAACTCCGACCTTAAGCTATAGATTTTAGGGGCTCCACCTGCGGAATCAACGCCGATATCAACTAGAGTTGAGTCGGATATCACCTGCCCGATGACAATAAACGAGGAATTCAATGACTTCATCTCAGCGCTTGTTGGCGCATCCTGGCCGTAGGCCGTGATCCGGAGAATGAAAAGGAAGATGGAAGCTACCAGGCACCGGCCGCCGAGAATAGTGTTTGACATAGCATATTCCTTTGATCTGAGTTGCGTAGATCCTTGGGCGAAGAAATCACGGCAAAGTTGATTCATCCCTTAGAATTTCGTGCGGCCGCACCGCTGATACAAATATTGAGGGGGAATGGGATCCGAAATTGCGTAGGCCTCGATCTCGGAGTCATCTCGCCTCCTCTTGAATTCAGCGATCTGCGATGTGATGAAATTCGCTTTTTCTCTAGCCACCACGTCCGCCAAATCCGATAATGTCCCGGCACGCTTGCCTTTTATTCTCTGAAAGAACTCATGTACTAGGAAGAGATCGCTCAACATTCCGGTATTCCACTGTGCAATATGCTTCATTTCGTGTGCATAAGCTTTTGGATAGAACTGGCTCGACACGGGAACAAAGAACTTCGGCGGATCAAGTCTTCGATTCAAGGTTCCAATGCTACTAACTCGATACTCAGTGCAAATCCCCTTTGCGTCAACCCTACCTACAGCGAACGGCTGCCCGGTGATCGCTGGGGGAGAGACTTCACCGGCAGAATGCGGCAAGTACACTGTGAGCTCACCTTTTCTTTCAAATGGGTCTCCAGCAATGACTATTTCACATGCAAGAGAATAGCGTGATTCACTATTTGCGCGGCATGCATCATCCGGCGAAGCATACCATTTGGCCCTTCTTATTGTCACTGTCTGTTGTAACGAATCTGGAACAAGCTCCAAACGCGGGCTATTGCCGGCCCCCAGCGCTGTAGGGGCCCATGACCAGCAAAAAGAAGCCGGATCAGCAATTGGCGGCACTATCTTCACAGTGTAGTCTATATTGTTCCCGTCGACCACTCTGTCTAGTCCAGGAGAAACGGCAACAAAAACAGCTACTACGGTGTCCTTTCTCTCGGAGCGCCCTCCTTTGTTGTCGGTAGCTTCAACCGTGAACACGAACGGGCCTGGGCTCTTCAGCTGAACGGATTGGCTTGGCCGGTAAGTGACTGTAACTTGGTCTCCATCAGGATCGGTTGCTTCCGCGTAGATGGTAATCGTGGAGTCAAGCGCAAAGTATTTTCTCGAAGGCAGGATCCTTATTGCTGTTATTTCCGGTGGTCGATTGCGACTCGGTTCGGTTCTACGGACCGGCTCCCAGCCCCAGCCTGAGCATTCATCGGGATCAGTATTCTGCTCCCTGGGCGATTCCGTTCCCTCCAAGTGCGCGTTCAGATGCGGGAGCAACCGGGCTTTCCCCGCCAAAGCTTTCCCCCCCGGACCGGGAGTATGTTCGACACTCACCAGGAGACCCAATGAGTCCTCAGTTGTCTGCGTCTGCGCTACAACTTTGAATGGCTGCGTCGCATCCCACAGATACTGACCCGTGTCCGCCGATGTGCCCGAGAGAAGAAACCCGAAACGACTCCCCGCATCAATGCTGACATAGAAGGTCTCAGCCGGCGGAAAGTCGTGCAGAACGCCCTCGGCTGTCATCTTCTTGAGCAGCACGGTCGCAGTATCTCCCGGCCGGAGGGACGGTGGATTGAATTGGACAGCGATCCGCGGATAGTTGCCCGGAAGCACGGTGATCGTTGTCTCTGCAGGCGCGATTTCCGGGATGCTCGCTGTAAACCGAATGCGAAGATCGTGAGGAGTCGTTGTTATCCGCCCCAAGGCAAGGATCGAACAGGTGATGCGTCCTGACCAGTCCGAAAGCACTCCGTCCATGACGCTATCCAGCTTGCCGGTAGCATCGTCAAGAAATTGGGCCCAAAGCGAGTCTTCTGCGAGGCTAAGACGGAAGGTAATCCCGTAGGGGGTTGATACCCAAGGGAGCCCGTCGTTCGTCCGCGTCCGACATGTCACGTACAGTCGTTCCAGGTCGTTCACGGCAAAGTTGTCTGACTCCCACGTGAGTGTGACCGGACCCATGTGCCCGACCATGAACGAATCCCGGCTGACAATGCCTCCGGGTGCGGAGGCTTGGACCGTCACCATTGCGCCTTCCTCCGGAGGATTCGTGCCGTCGGCAACGTACATGTACTTGGACATGTCCGCGGCAAGTGCAGCAAACGATTGTCCAACGGGCGCACCAGACTCGTACAGGTGGAAGCTACCGTACTCAGCCCCGGAGACAATCGACACTGTCGCCGGGTCGAACGTCGCGAACCAGCCTGGTGTACCGGCGCAACCGTCAGAGAGAGCAACGCCGAGTTGACGCCTCTCGAGATGATTGAATCCCGGCAGGTTGTTCACCAGCCCAAAACCCATTCCTCCACAGTAGCCTGATGGCACATTCCGGCTGAGCCCGTAGAAGGTGCTGAATTCATAGTCGCTGGCGTTGATCGTCGTCGCGCGCTCATCGAACAACGTGCCGTCGACGAAGAACTTCGTATCGAACGATACCTCTCCTCCATACGACAGGTAGAGCTTGGGATCGGCATTCCAACCACCCGCGGGAAAAGGATCGCAGACATACTCGACGCTTGAGATCTCCGGACAGTAGCCGTCAGGACCCACGGACGGAAGTACGAGGGAATCGACGCAGGGACCGTGGAGCACGAGGTGCCATGACTTTGCACCTTGAAGCGAGCACACAATCCGAATCTGGTGGCTCGATGCTGCCCCGGGCGATGGCAGAGAAGATGCTTGCGATGGAACGATCGCGACGCGTTCTCGGATAGCAACTTGGGCGAGGTTCAGGCTCGGCCAAAGAGACAACACGAGAACGGTGAGGAAAGAAGAAAGGGCGCGATGGGTTCGCGTGGAGGTGTTCATGCTCACTCCCCGAGTGCGGCGGATCGGTTACAGTTTCTCTTCCTGCAGCCGCCGCGCCACCACCTCGATCGGTGAACGAGCACTACAACTAGGGTAGTCGCGTCAAAACGAACGATGCCTTATCATCGCCATCACACTCCACGATGAAAAGGCATTCCAACAAGGGCGGTTCGATAGCGTGCAATATACTCTTCGACTTGGCACTTGTCAAGAGCTTCAGTGATGAGAGGATAAGCGATCAGGGCAACGTTGGGGTAATTATAAGAGAATCGGTGATGCCGTCGAGATGCCGAATGGACAGGATTATACCTTGGCAACCTCTCGGGACTCAGGAGCATCAACATACCGAGTAAGAATTGAGGAGCGGTGCAACTCATACGAATCGCCCCGTAACGCGATGCTTTCTTCCTACGTCTTACCTCCTACGTCCTACTCTTGGCATCATCTTTCTGCCTACTCCTTACCGCTTACTGCCTACTCTCAGCTTCGTATTTCAGCAAGGAGTAAGAAGTGCGACGTAGGAAGTAGGAAGAAAGCGGTGCCAATGTGGCTCCGCTTTTGTTGGGTCTGTGTCAGCAGTCTGATATCTGATATCTGAATTCTGATATCTGAATTCTGAAGTCATTCCTTTTCCCCCGTTCTCCCCTTCCCCCTATCTCCCCCTCTCCCCATCTCCCTGCCT
>DATJPR010000286.1:0-2799 GCA_035506295.1 Bacteroidota bacterium
TTCGGGCGACGGCTCGACGCCGACCGGAAGTCTCTCCTCGCGCGCGTCGGCGGTCTTGTGGAATCCGCGGACTTCTATACATATCTCTCCGCCCGCAGGAACCTCTCCATCGTCGGCGAACTCTATGGCGGGGTCGACAAGGCGTCGATCGACCGCGCCCTGCACCTCGTTGGTCTCGCCGACCGCGGGAACGACCGCGTAAAAACGTTCTCGCATGGAATGAAACAGCGGCTGGGCATCGCGCAAGCCCTGCTGGCCGACCCGGAGTTGATCATCCTTGACGAGCCCACCACGGGGCTCGACCCTCAAGGGATTGCCGAAGTGCGCGAACTGATTCTCACGCTTTCGCGCGATAACGGAATCACCGTCTTTCTCTCATCGCATCTCCTGGGCGAGATCGAGCAGACCGCCACGACGATGGCCATCATCAACCATGGCACGCTCGTGGTCCAGGGATCCGTCCGCGAGCTCCTGTCAGCCGATACCACGACCATCCGGATCGACGCCCGCCCGATCGACGTCGCTCTGCGCGTGCTCAACGAGAACCGCTTCACCGCGGATCCGAAGGTCGACGAGGGTTTCATCACGATCGCCTCCGCACTGGAGGTCGTGCCGGCGATGGTGCGCGCGCTCGTCGAACAAGGTGTAGCGGTGCACTCGGTCGTGCCCCAGCGCTCCCTTGAAGAGTACTTCCTCAAAATCACGGCGGAATCGGAAACGGCTCCGATGACTCCAGGGCAGGCCCCGGGGGTGAAACATGGTTAAGAATGAATTCCTGAAGACCTTTCTCAAGTGGCGGACGTACATCGGCTTCATCGCTATCGGCGTGGTCGTCCCGTTGATCGAGTACGGGCTCAAGCTCGAAGGCGGGAACATGCTGAGGAACATGACGCGCGGGCTCAGCCAGGACTTTCTGTTCCTCGGCAATCTCTTCAACGGCTACTTTGTCACCTACTTCATCATGAACAGCATGTGGGTGCACATTCCCTTCCTTATCACGCTGGTGGCCGGCGACATCCTGGCTGGCGAAGCGACGGCCGGGACGTTTCGCATCCTCCTGACGCGGCCTCCGTCGCGCACGCGGATCTTCTTCGTGAAGTACCTGGTGACCCTGGGCTATGCAGCCATCCTCGTCATATTTCTCGCAGTCCTCGGCCTCGGCCTGGGGTTGCTCTGGTTCGGGAGTGGCGACCTGCTCGTGCCGGGCAGGGAAATCGTGATTCTTCCTGCCGCCGATGTCCCCATGCACATGCTCGTCGCCTTCGGCCTGTCGATCCTCAGCATGTGGTGCGTCGCGTCGCTCGCGGTGCTCTTCTCTTCGTTCGTAGAAAACGCCATCGGGCCGATCGTCGGCTCGATGGCGGTGATTATCGTGTCGCTGATCATCGGGAACCTCCCGATCGCCATGTTCGAATCCATCAAACCCTATCTATTCACCACGCATTTTACCCTCTGGACACGGGCGCTCGAAGATGTCTTCCCGTGGGACGACATCCTGCATTCCGCACTCTACCTTGTCGGGTACACCTTTGCCTTCGCCGCTGTCAGCTGGGCGGTGTTCACCCGAAAAGATATCCTGAGTTGATGGAAAGTGGATGCCGCAATCGATATCTTGAAAGACGCCCGACACCATTTCTACGGAGCACCTATGGACCTCCCAGCACTGCAGGCCGCGTTGCGTTCGCACAAGATGGATGGCTGGCTGTTCACCGACTTCCGGAACCGGGATTTCCTCGCCTACAAGATCCTCGGGCTGGATTTCCAAAAGATGAACAGCCGCCGCTGGTTCTATTTTGTCCCGGCGAAAGGAACGCCGAAGAAGATCGTTTCGGTTGTGGAAAAGCACAAGCTCGACGCCCTGCCGGGGACGTCGGTGGTGTATCTGTCATGGGAACAACTGCACGCCGCGCTCCGGAAGTCGCTCGGTCGGGGCAAACGCGTCGCGATGCAATACTCCCCGAAGAACAACGTCCCCTATATCTCCCTGGTCGACGGCGGGACGATCGAGCTCCTGAAGAGCTTCGGCCTGAAGATCGTCTCCTCGGCCGACCTCGTCCAGACGTTCGTCTCGGTGATCTCCGAGGAAGGATACCGCACACACAAACAGGCGGCGGCACTGATGGACCGGATTCGCGCAGAGGCGTTCGACGAGATCCGCGACTCGCTGCGCTCGGGCGGATCCAGGACCGAGTACGAGATCCAACAGTTCATCATGAAACGGTTTCAGGAAGAGAATCTGACGACGTACGATCCCCCGATGGTGGGAACGAACGATCACCCGGCGGATCCTCACTTCGACACGACGCAGGCGAACGCCCGGCCGATCAAGGAAGGCGACACGGTGTTGATCGACATGTGGGCAAAGTTGAACGTGCCGGGGGCCATCTATTATGATATCACCTGGGTCGGCTTTGCCGGGCGGACCCCGCCGGCGAAGTATCAGAAGATCTTCGAGGTCGTTCGCGACGCGCGGGATGCGGCGATCGCGTTCGTGCAGGACCGGTTTGAAAAAGGGAAACCGTGCTACGGGTGGGAAGTGGACGATGCATGCCGCGCCGTGGTGAAGAAGGCCGGCTTCGGCAAGAACTTCCTTCATCGCACGGGTCATTCGATCACGGAAGACACCCACGGCAACGGCGTCAACATTGACAACCTCGAAACCAAAGACGACCGGCGGCTCATGCCCGGGTGCTGCTTCTCCATCGAACCGGGGATTTACCTGGAAGGGGAGATGGCGGCCCGCTCGGAGATCAACATGTTCATCAAGGCTGATGGCACCGCGGAGGTAACGGGTGAAAA
>DATJPR010000287.1:0-12522 GCA_035506295.1 Bacteroidota bacterium
AGCTACTGCTACGGCTGCGGCCGGTTGAATGAGCACGGACATCAGATCAAAAGTTTCTGGGAAGGAAATGAATCCGTCGCGTCATTCACTCCGAAGCCGTATCATATCGCCGTGCCGGGGTACGTCTACGGAGGATTGATCGCATCGTTGATCGATTGTCACGGGACAGGCACTGCGGCGGCGGCGAAGTATAGAGATGAGGGAAGACCGATGGACAGCGAGCCCCCGTTTCGCTTCGTGACCGCCTCGCTTCATGTGGACTATCTTCGTCCTACGCCGCTGGGAGTTCCCCTTGAATTGCGGGGCGCGGTGGAAGAGGTGAAGGGACGCAAAGTCGTTGTGGGCGTGACGCTTTCCGCTTCAGGGATCGTCTGCGCGAAAGGGAATGTCGTGGCCGTCCAGATGCCGGAGTCGATGTCTTCGGCCCGCCCGTAACCGACCGTCATGAGATAGTGCGGGCCCGTCCATGCGGGCCCGCACTGTTCCAATACACCATCACCTCCCTCAGGCTTTCTGCACCTCCTTCTTGCCAAACACCAGTGCTAAGCCGATTCCTGCAATAACGTAGGTGAGTATTCCATAGATGAACCACTGCAGTGCCATGCTGTAGGGGATCGCGATCATAGCGTACGTCCCGTATGCCATTCCGATGCTCAACCAAATGCCGATGTACAGTCCGTAGCGCACCCCTTCCATGATCCCCTTCCCTTCAAATCCCTTTGAAAAGATGAATGTGAAAAAGAAGGCCTCCACAAGAGTAATGACATAGTACACCCACATGAGCGAATTCATGTCCGGCCGCAGCAACTGGCCGACCGATTCCCACCCCGACCGGAGCAGGACGCCGTTGACGAGGTAGGAAAGCGCCTCGAGGAGCACAAACGATACGACAAATCCAATCAGGATTTTCTTCTTCATGGTATGATCCTTTCGTCTGTCGTTGCGGGATTGAGTGGTCCCCTGAATAAATATCGAAGCACACTTCACCCCGTCGGAAACGATATCGCGAACACTCTTGTCTCAGCGCTTGATGCTCGACGGAGTACGTTCACAAGGGAAGACAGAAACGGCGGGAATGCATTCACCCCCGGCCTCGGCCGGGTGTCAAGAGAAGTCGTACCGGAGCGCGTTGACAACAGATGTGCTGCGCTCGACGCACGAAAATACGAGAAGCACACACCAGAGTCAACAGGTCGATGTGCGTCTGAGGTCCAACGATGGAAAATTCTGTGAAGATGCGCACGACATGCCCGAACTGTCGCATCCTCCATGCTACCGAAGAACGATACCAGCCGAGTCGACAGCGTAAGCAGCGAAGTACCCGAGCGAGCCGTTGCTGATGTTGGTGTTCGGGTTCGCGGGTGCAAGCGACGTTGGGCTCCGATCCGAACCAAGAATATCGTTCACGGTCCGGAAATAGTCATACGTGGCTTTGTCGATCGTATAGAGCCGCACCATCACCGAGTCGCCCGGCTGCGAACGCCGGAGCGTCCTGATACGGAACGTCGTCTCGAGACCATTCGCCAGGCGGTCGCTGTAGAGGATAAATCTCCTCCCTCCGCTGGAGTCCACGGCGCCCGTCGCCGAGTGCACATCGAGCCGATACCAGTTTTGTGTCGCCGCTGGGTCGTGAAACATGACGTAGATATAGTAGGTCAGATCACCATCGAATTCGTGGTACGGCTGCGTATAGACCGAGTCGATCAGCACTCTGACCGGCATGGGTGAAATTGCGTCGAAGGACTTCCCCTGGGCGTTGACGTGCAGAAGATAGGTCCTTCCCGGCACTCCCTGCAGCGTTGAGGTCGCATACAGCCCCGGATAGATCATCCTCAACGTGTCCTGATTTCCCGCGTCATCGTTGATCGTCACGATGGCATTCGTGATAGGTGGGAAGTTCAGCGATGGAGTGAAATAGTCGCCCGTCATCCCCATCGCGACCAGGTAGGGCCCCTGGTTGCTCGTGACTTCCCCCTCGATGACCACCTGCGGATTGCTCTGGTTCAGATCGATGGACACGACCTTCTGGCATCCGCTCCCCAGAACGGACAGAAGACCAACAACAGGGCCGAGAACATAGACTGTGCGCATCATGGGATGTGCCGCCTCAGAAGCTGAAGTTATACGTTATTGATGGAATAATCGGGAAGAGTGTGTACTGCACCGCCTCGGTCCTTGTGGGATCGTTCGGCACCTGACGGAAGGTGATGGCATAGGCGTTCTGACGGTTGTAGACGTTGTACACCGAGAAATTCAAGCTGGAATTCTTCGAGAAGAAATACGTCGCGGAGATATCGAGCCGGTGGTAGGCAGGCATGCGATAGCCGTTCCGCTCGGTGTAGTACGGGACGAGTCTTCCCTCGACAATGTAATTCCCCGCCGGGAAGGTCACCGCGTTCCCCGTATTGTAGACCCACGTCGCCGCGAGATGCCATCGGTCGTTCAGATTATAGATCCCCACGACGGAGATGTCGTGCGTTTCATCCTGGCGAGCCGGGAAGGGAGTGCCGTTGTCGATTCCGGGAAACTGCTCCATCGTTCTCGAGAGCGTGTAGCCCAGCCACCCGGTAAACTGCCCGTATTTCTTCCGCACGAGCACCTCGACCCCGTAACTCCACCCGTGGCCGGTCAGCAGTAACGACTCCACTGTCGGATTCAACTGGAAATCCGCGCCGTTCCGATAGTCGATGAGGTTCATCATGTTTTTATAGTAGACCTCGACAGACGACTCGTACGTGTTGTCGGCAAAATTCCGGAAGTATCCGATGGATTCCTGATCCGCGAACTCGGGGAGAACGTTGTTGGAGCTCGGGATCCAGAGATCGCTCGGGTTCGTCGTGGTGGAATTCGAAAGGAGATGGAGATATTGCGTGGTCCGGGTGTACGATGCCTTGATCGAACTTGTCTCATCGAGAGAGGCATTGACCGAAAAGCGCGGCTCGAGCGCGGTATACGTCTTGATCGGCTTGCCCGACCCGTAGACAGATGTGGTCACGATATCGCCATATTCGTCAAATGTGTATGCGGTTCCGGGGCCGAGAAGACTGAAGAGCGAACCCCTCACACCATAGTCGATCTTCAGCCACGACAGGGGCTGGAACTCGTGCGAGAAATACGCTGCGTCCTCCGTCGCGTATCGTGTTTCCACGCTTCCATTGATGGCATACGCCGTCGGCCCCGCGGTAATGCTTCCGGGATAGAACGTGTGGTAGATGGCATTCAAGCCGAATTTCATGGTCGATTGCGTGTTCAGGAAATACTGAAAATCGGACTTGAAGTCGAAGTCGCGAATCCCTGACGAGATGGTAAATTGAAGCAGACTCGCGCCGACATTGTTGGCGTAACTATAGTCGCTGTAGATCAGCGATGTGTTGGAAAACAGGTTTTCGCCGAATACGTGGTTCCACCTCAGCGTCGCTGTCGTGTTTCCCCAATTGAATCCGAACACGTTCGGGTAATCAAAATTGTCGCGTCCGAAATAGGCTGACGCGAAGATGTGGTCCTTCTGGCCCAGCGCGTAGTTTGCTTTCATATTGAGATCGTAGAAATAGAGGCTTGTCCTATTGATGGAGGTGTCTCGCGAAAGGTGGAGAAACAGATCCGCGTACGTCCTCCGGCCGGAGATGATGAATGATCCTTCGTCCTTCACGATCGGGCCATCGAGTGTCAGGCGTGAATCGAGCAGGCCGATCCCGCCTGTGCCGCCGAATTCCTTTGCGTTGCCGTCGTCCGTCCGAATGTCCAGCACCGACGACAGCCGTCCGCCGTATTCCGCGGGGATCGCGCCTGTCATCACCGTGACGTCCTTGATTGCGTCGGAATTGAAGATCGAGACATATCCGAGGAGATGCGCCGAATTGTAGATGGGCGCCTCGTCCAGGAGAATCAGGTTCTGATCCGTCGCTCCGCCGCGGGCATAGAAACCTGTGTTCCCTTCCCCTGCGGACTTGATCCCCGGAAGCAACTGGATCGTCTTCAAGATGTCCCGCTCTCCGAGAAGCACCGGCACCGCCTTGATGTCCTTCACTTCGATCTTGTTGGTGCTCATCTGCGTCGAAACGACGTTCTGATTCGAGCGTTCTCCTGAGACGACGACTTCTCCTATGGTGATGGGCACCGGAGTCAACGCATATCCGATCGTGCGGTCAGACGTGAGGTCGAGAGAATCCCTCGCCGTCTGATATCCGAGGTATTGGACCTGGAGATGGTATCGTCCTTCGGGAAGCGTGAGAGAATAGAACCCGTAGGCATTCGTGGACGCGCCAATGCCTTTCAGCTCTTCGACGACGACCGAAGCTCCGATGAGAAGCTCGCCCGTCGATTTGTCTTTCACGGTGCCGCTGATCGAGTGATCGCGTGGGCCTGCGGCCGAAGCATTGGTGGCGAGCGAAATGGACAACAGGATGAGGGGGAAGAACAAAAATGCCGGAGAGACCGAGTTAAGGCGTTGGACGCAGTGTGATCGTGACGCACAAGTACAGCGCCTGCGTGCCGGGAAACTCATGAAGCCCTCAATAGCATATGCTTGCAGTTCGACACCGCCGTCCGTCCCCGGTTTGATTTCCCCCTACCGCAGCTGCAACCCGGGCTTTTCGAAACCTTGAACAGTATGGACTTGGTAGCAAACGCGAGGGCTGAGAATCTCCCTTGTCATGGTGAGAGAAGAGGCAACGGCGGATGGAATGATAACTGCCGTGTCAATATTAACGCTTGCCATCGAGCGGCGGTTCCTCGCTTCTTCCCTCCAACTTCGCGCCCTGGGACTCGCCGAACACTGTATTTCCGTCGGAAGGGGCAGATCTCCGGCCCAGCAAGCCGAATCCCGCAATGTAGCCGAGCGTCCCGACAATCAACATCCAGTATGGGTACGCCCGCGGCATCGCGCCCCGAAGGGTAGCGTCGGTGTCGTACATGAAGGAATACAGCAGGACGACGGTCCCGATCACGCCTGCGGCAAACGACTGCCACGTCATGGCAACGCCGCTTCCCCGGGACTCCATCATGACCAGGCAGCAACCTCCGACAATCATCACGAGAGCGATGATCACTGCGGCAACTACAGGCCCGATCCACGGCACCGGGATTAGGAAGAGGATGTCCCAGTCGAACAGCGACGACGGCCAGCGCACAAGAGCCATGAGCCACAGATAGAACGAGATATCCCAGACGCCGAACGCGACAAGAAACGCTCCGAACCTCCCCCATCGCCCGCGGCAGGTGAGAACCCCGACAGCAACGAGCATGACGATCGTCGCCGCTTCCCGGAATACTTCAACCCCGATCATTCCCGTCGGAATGGCTTTGAGCGGGAATGCAAAGCCGCCGGGGTAGTAGAGCGCCCGAAGATAGACGACGACCGCGGCTTCGACATAGCCGAAGGCGATGCCGAACACCGCATTCCAAATAAGCCTTCCCCGCCATCCACGATCCTGTGCGCGCAGCATAGGCAATGCAGATCCAGTCTGATTGTCGTTAGTGGGCCTGGGCGTTCAATTCATCGAGGAATGCCACACCGCGGCGAAGATGCGGAATGACGATCGATCCTCCCACGACCAGGGCCACGCTGAAGACATCCATCATCTCTTCGTTGCTGACTCCTTCATTCCTGCATTGTTGAATGTGATAGGAGATGCAGTCATCACACCGGAGAACCATTGATGCCACGAGGCCGAGCATCTCCTTCGTCTTCGCATCGAGGGCCCCCGGTTCGTACGTCAACGTATCAACGCCGAAGAACCTTTTGATGGCTTTGTTCTCCATCCCGAGGATGCGGTCATTCATCCTCGTACGAAACTCATTGAACTCCAACACTCTACCCATGTTTGATCCTTTCATAGAAGAAACGTAGTCGACCGCCGGCTACGGCGGAATTCCATTCCCACGCCAGAGCCAGGAGAAACGGGACGTACTGCAGCGCGACCAGCCAGGGGTCGTCGACCCATAGCCCGGTCGTCACATACCGGTACACGACAATGTTCGAAATGACGGAGAGCCCGAGAAACATGAACACGGATGTCGACCACCGGACGGCGACAATCGCCGCAAGCCAGAGCAGATACCACGGATGAACAAGCGGACTGAACAGGATCAATCCCAGAAGGGAAAGGAATACCTTTTCCGTGAAGTCCATCCGGCGCACGGTAAGCCAGCCGATCCACAAGAGCAGGAAGACATTCATGACGATGTGCGCCTTCTGGTTGTCACCCAGAACGGCGAACACCAGGGAGAAGATCCCGCCGTTGAATTCCCAGTTGTCGCCGAATTGCCTCAGCCAACGGATTTCGTCACCGAGATGGGAGGCGAAGGGCAGATAGGCGAAAACGAAGAGCAGGACCGCCATCAGGAACGCCGCAACGGAACGGCGCCATGGACCGCTACGAAGATAGAGCGGCGCGATGATGATCGGATGAAGCTTGACGAGAGCACCTCCGGCTGCAGCGAGAGCTGACAGGACATGCCGCTCCCTGCTGATGGCCACCAGCGCGAGAACAAGGAACGGAATGCCGAGAAGGTCGACATGGCCGTCGAGCGCGCCGTACAGAATCGGGAGTGGCGACCACGCGTAGAGGATCACGCCCGCATCCGATCGACCGGAACGACGAAGCAGCCACCCGAGGAGCAGGAGCGATCCGACATCAAGAAGGACAAAGAGGAATTTGAAACCGATCACGCTCTCGCCCGCGAGATAATACGCCCCGGCAAAGAAGACCTCCGCGAGCGGCGGATACACTGTCCCGAGTGATTGATGGTTGACGTTGGCGCGCAACAAGGGAGATGCAAGATGCGCCACGCGAGGATCGTCCGGCGCGTATGCATAGGGGTTGATCCCGTGGGCGATGACCTTGCCGTCCCAGATGTAGCGATAGATGTCTTCGGAACACACCGGCAGGTGTGGAAGGAGAGAAATGCGGAAGAGGATCGCGAACGCAAGAACCACCGTCCGGACCGCAGGCGACGCGTCCAGGAGACGCGCCCGTTGCCACCACAGGAAACCGAGAACGGCAAACATGCCTGTGTGTACCAGGATGAAACCGATGACGCTCTCCCCACCCGCCGGGACCGCGTAGAATGTGAGGATCATCAGTTCGATGAGAAGACCGCACGCGACGAGAACGATCAGCGCCGTCCGGGCTTTCAGATTGTCCGCCATGTCCGACCATCGGCTTGTAGAAGACGATCCGCCTCCGGCGGTCCCCAGCTCCCCGCTTCGTAGGGATACACCCGTGCCAGAGGGTTCGTTCGCCAACCATCGAGAATGGGATTCACGAACGTCCACGCCGTATCAACGCTGTCACCGCGCGCATACAACGTCTGATCGCCAAGGACCGCATCGAGAAGGAGCCTCGTGTACGCTTCGACAAGTTGTCCGCCGTACGCTTCCCCGTAGCTGAAATCCATCGAGACCGGATGGAGGTTCATCGAAGACCCGGGAGACTTCGAGATGAACCGCAGCGAGATCCCTTCATCGGGTTGAATGCGGATGGCGATGCCGTTCTTCGCCATCTTCGGATCGAGCCCCGAGAAGAGCTGGTGTGGTGTTTGCCGGAAATGCACGACAACTTCCGTCATCCGGACCGGCAGTCGTTTTCCCGTGCGAATATAGAACGGGACTCCGGCCCATCGCCAGTTCTCCACATCGACGCGCAACGCGACGTACGTCTCGGTTTCGCTGGCCGGATTGACGCCCTTCTCCGAGCGGTATCCGGGAGCCTCGGCATCGCCGATCTTCCCCTTGCCATACTGCCCGCGTACGGTATACCGCGCAACGTCCGATGCAGCGATGAGACGCAACGAGTGGAACACCTTCTGCTTCTCGTCTCTCACCTGGCGCGCATCGAACAGGGCAGGCGGTTCCATCGCCGTCAGGGCGAGGACCTGCAGCAGGTGGTTCTGCACCATATCGCGCAACGCTCCCGCCTCCTCGTAGTACGCGCCGCGGTTTTCGACGCCAACGGTCTCCGCTGCCGTGATCTGCACATTGTCGATGTAGTTGCGATTCCAGATCGGTTCGAAAATGCCGTTCGCGAACCGGAACACCAGCAGGTTCTGAACGGTCTCTTTGCCCAGGTAGTGGTCGATCCTGTAGACCTGGTCTTCGGTGAAGACCGAGAGGATCGTTGCGTTCAGGTGCCGCGCGGATGCGAGGTCGACCCCGAACGGCTTCTCGATGATGATCCGGACCCAGCTTTGCGACGAGCGCGGAGCATACAGCCCGGCGGCATCAATGTTTCTGATGATGGGTTCATAGAGACTGGGAGGAGTGGCAAGATAGAAGAGGATGTTGCCGCTGGACCGGTGGTCGGAGTCGATTGCCAGGAGCTCCGACTTGATGCGCTGGATGCTCGCCGGGTCTCCGGGGTCCGCGGTGATGTAGTGGAGACGGGGAGCGAATTCACGCCACGCGGCGTCGTCCCCGGGAGCGATGCGGCCGAATTCGTGAAGCGCATGGTGGAGATGCTCGCGGAAGCTTTCGTTCGTGAACGGCGTGCGACCGACACCTGCAATCGTGAATGCCGGGGGCAGGGCTCCCGCACGCGCAAGGTCGAAGAGAGCAGGGATAAGTTTGCGCTTGCTGAGATCTCCCGACGCACCGAAAATCACCAGCAGACAAGCTTCCGCTGTCCGCTCAATGAGAATCCGTGATTCCAGCGATTCGACCCGCGGGAGAGTAGTCATCATCCTTTCACACTAAAGCCGTCGCGCGCTTCGCTTCCAGGAACCGCGAGAGCCCATCGAAGGATTTCTCGAACGCGGCGACGCCGTCCTCCTCAAGCTTCTTGGTGACCTCGCGCATGTCGATGCCGAGGGCTTTCAGTGCCTCCAGCTGATGCTTCGCCTCGATGATTCCTTCTTCGATCGAGTTCCGCGGATCGGCATGATCCAAGATCGCCGCATAGGTCTGCGGAGGAACGGTGTTCACGGTGTTGGCGCCGATGAGCGGCTCGACATACTTGAGGTCGCCGTAGGCCGGATTCTTTGTTCCCGTGCTCCCCCAGAGGGGACGTTGCACCTGTGCGCCTTTTGCCGCAAGCGCGGCGAACCTGTCGGAAAGGAAGATCTCCTTGAACGCCTGGTACACCATCTTCGTGTTCGCAACCGCCGCCGTACCCTTCAGGGCGTCAGCCTTGGCGGGAGGAACGCTCTTCAGCATATCGTCGACCAGCGTGTCGATCCTGCTGACGAACACGCTCGCGACCGACGAAACCCGCTCCAGCGGCTGCCCTTCGTCGGCGCGTTTCTCGAGCGCGGAGAGAAAGGCGGTCGCAACCGAGCGGTATCGCTCGACGGAGAAGATCAGCGTGATGTTGATGTTGATCCCTTCGGACAGCATTTGCTCGATTGCCGGCAGGCCTTCGATCGTCGAAGGGATCTTGACCATCAGGTTGGGCCTGTTGACGCGGTGCCAGAGATACCGGACCTCCTCGATGGTCGCCTTGGTATCGCGAGCCTTCGATGGAGATACTTCGATGCTGACAAATCCGTCGTGGCAATTCGATATGTCATACACCGGACGCAGCACATCCGCTGCCCCCCGGATGTCCTCGATCATCAGTTCCTGAATGAGCTCCGATGTGCTGAGCCCGGGAGATTTCCGCAGGAGCGCCTGTATCGACCGATCATAGTCCTGGCTCCCGGAAATCGCCTTTTCGAAGATGGTCGGGTTTGACGTGACACCGGTGAGACCTTCATCAACCTTTTTCTTCAAATCGCCCGAGGCAATCATGCCCCGGCTGATATTATCAAACCAAATGCTCTGACCAAGATCCAAAAACTCACGTACCTTTGACATGTCCCCTCCGTTGTGTTCCATAGTCTGCCTCCTCAGAACTCCTCTTCCAGCTTCTTGACCTTGTTCACCCTTCGCAGGTGACGTTCTTCCCCGGAGAACTGCGCGTTGAGGAACACCCGGGCGATTTCGGCGGCCGCCTCGGGCCCGATAACGCGGGCGCCAAGACACAGAACGTTCATGTCGTCGTGCTCGACCCCCTGATGGCCGGAATACGTGTCATGCGCAAGTCCCGCCCGAATGCCCCGTATCTTGTTCGCCGCCACAGATGCCCCGACACCGCTGCCACACACCAGAATACCCCGCTCCGCCCCTCCGCTCGTAATCACCGCACCGAGATCCCGGGCGTGATCCGGATAATCCGACGGCGTGGTGTCATGCGTCCCGAGATCAACAAGATCGTGCCCTTCGCGTTCGAGCTCCGAGATCAACCATTCTTTAAGCGGATAACCCGCGTGATCTGCTGCAATGGCGACTTTCATCAGAGAATCCCCTTTGCGGCATCGACGACCGCCCTTGATGTAATTCCGAACTTCTCGTAGGCAATCGCATACGGTGCGGAGGCGCCGAACGTGCTCATGCCCACAAACGCCCCGGCGCTGCCCACATAGCGGTCCCATCCGGAACGCACGCCGGCCTCGACCGCCACGCGCGCCCGGATTTCCGGGGGCAGAATTTGGTTGCGATATTCCGCCGGCTGCTGCTCAAAGAGTTCCCATGATGGCATACTTACAACGCGTGAGGGAACTCCCTGGTTCTTGAGCTCTTCGTGCGCGGCGACGCAGAGATGCACTTCTGTTCCCGTTCCGATCAGGATGACACGCGGCTGCCCGGCGTCGAGGAGAATGTATGCGCCTTTCGCGAGCTGCGACGCGGATCCGAATTTTCCCTGGTCAAGGACGGGAACTTTCTGCCGCGAAAGAGCGAGGAGCACCGGCCCGTTCCGATGTTCGAGCGCGAACTTCCACGCCCACTGCGTCTCATAGGCGTCCGCCGGACGCAGGATAACGAGGCCGGGCATCGCCCGCAATGCGGCAAGTTGCTCCACCGGCTGGTGGGTCGGCCCGTCTTCCCCCAGTCCGATGCTGTCGTGGGTGAACACGAAGATCGTCGGATATTTCGATATCGCCGCCATGCGAATTGCCGGACGCATGTAGTCGCTGAAGGCGAAGAACGTCGCTCCATACGGAATGAGTTGTCTGCTGAGCGCAATCCCGTTCATCGCCGCACCCATGCCGTGCTCGCGCACACCATACCGGACATATCTCCCGAGACGGTTTTGCGGCGTGAAGTCGGACACTCCTTTGAACCTCGTGTTGTTGGAAGGCGTCAGGTCAGCGGAGCCGCCAATGACCAGCGGAAGTTTCGGCATCAGGGCGTCAAGGACCTTTCCCTGGGCCTCGCGCGTAGCGAACGATGCTGTGGGGTCGAAGGTGATTTTCGTCGACTCCCAGATGCTCTCCCAGTTCGCAGGCAGCCTGCCTTCCGCCGCCTGCGAAAATTCTGCGGCGAGATCGGGGTGCGCCTTTGCATACGAGGTAAACAGCTGTTTCCATTCTTGCTCGCGCGCGGCGCCTTTTTCGATTTCACGCCTGTAGACCGTCAGCGCCTCTTCAGGGACGAAGAACTTCTTTTCCGGATCCCATCCGTACTGTTTCTTCGTCAGCGCGACTTCCTCATCACCGAGCGGCGAGCCGTGCGCTTCAGCAGTGTCGTGCTTGTTGGGGCTGCCGTAGCCGATGTGTGTGCGGTGGACGATGATGGAAGGCCTGCTCCGTTCGGATTTCGCCCGGGTGATCGCGTTGTCGATCGCCTGCAGATCGTTTCCATCGGTTTCGAGCGTGATAACGTTCCAGCCGTATGCCGCGAATCGTTGAGCGGCGTTTTCTGTGAAGGCGAGGGTGGTCGACCCGTCGATACTGATGTGGTTGTTGTCGTAGACGACGATAAGGTTGTCAAGCGCGAGGTGGCCGGCAAGAGAGCACGCCTCCGAGGCGATCCCTTCCATGAGATCGCCATCTCCCGCAAAGACATAGATGCGATAATCCACGACGGGAAATCCGTCGCGATTGAAATAGGAGGAAAGGTACTTCTCTGCGATCGCCATCCCAACGGCATTGGAGATCCCCTGACCCAGAGGGCCGGTCGTCGCTTCGACGCCGGCGGTGTGGCCGTACTCGGGATGACCGGGCGTCTTGCTTCCCCATTGACGGAAATTCTTCAGCTCGTCGAGCGAAAGATCGTACCCTGTCAGATGAAGCAGCGAATACAGCAGCATGCATCCGTGCCCGCCGGAGAGGACAAACCGGTCGCGATTGATCCAGTGCGGATTGTGCGGATTGTGCCTCAGGTGTCGGGTCCAGAGGACGTACCCTGCAGGCGCCATCCCCATCGGCATGCCGGGATGACCGGACTTTGCCTTCTGAACGGCATCCATGGCAAGGCACCGAATGGTGTTGATGCACAGCTCGTCGATATTGGTCGTGCTTTCTTGTGTTGGAGCTCCTGATTTCACCATTGTGTTCTGTTCCATCATGGGTTTGCTATTGTCCTTTTGATTTCCACCAATTCATAAGGCCGTTGGTCGATGCGTCATGCGCAGTGACCGGTTCTGTTGTGTTCAGTTCCGGAAGAATCCGTTTCGCGAGCTGCTTCCCCAACTCCACGCCCCACTGATCGAACGAATTGACATTCCACACGATCCCCTGGGTGAAGATCTTGTGCTCGTAGAGCGC
>DATJPR010000288.1:0-8040 GCA_035506295.1 Bacteroidota bacterium
GCAGTCGGTTGGCGGACTGGGAGTTTTCTACTGGGAACCGGAGTCCTATTCGTGGATGGGCTACAACCTGGGAGCGTGGGATCCGGCAACCAAGGAACCCACAGTTGCGATGGATGCCTTTCTTGGCATTCGGGCGACGTCCGTGAAACCGTTGGGAACGGTGTTGGGTTACAGGTTGAATGTGTACCCGAACCCGTTCAACCCGAGCACAACGATCGACTATGATCTCCCGAAGGCATCGAGGATCACGATCGTGATCTATAATCTTCTTGGCGAAGAAGTCGCGCGCCCCGTAGACCGCTTCGACTATTCCGGTCGTCATAGTGTGACGTGGTCGCCGGAGAATGCGGCGAGCGGAGTCTACATCTGCAGGCTGGAATCCTCGGGCCATGAGGAGACGGCGAAGCTGATCCTCATGAAGTAATTATCGGGAAGGCGAAGGCGGTCTTCTCCTTGCTTGTGGAAATCCTCGATTATGGATATATTTCAAACGATTGCGGAAAAACTTGCGTCCAGATGAAACAGACCACCATCGTCGATATCGCCACAAAGCTCGGTGTTTCCCCCTCGACAGTTTCTCGCGCTCTCAGTGATCACCCCGATGTAAAGCAGGCGACGAAAAATTTGGTCCGGAAGACCGCCGTCGAAAACAACTACACCCCGAATCCAATCGCGCGAAGCCTTCGGAACAGCAGGACAACAACCATCGGGGTCATCGTCCCCGAGATCAAACACGACTTTTTCTCTTCAGCGATCAGCGGAGTGGAAGATGTCGCCTACCGGGCCGGGTATACGATCCTTGTGTGCCAGTCAAATGAAAGTCACGAACGTGAGGTCGTGAATACCCATCTGCTGCTCAACCACCGGGTGGCTGGCGTGGTGGTCTCGGTCGCGCAGGATTCGAAAGGTGGCGACCACTTCCGGGAGGTGCTGAAACGCAAGGTGCCACTGGTGTTCTTCGATCGCGCTGCCAAAGACATCGCGGCGTCCAAAGTCGTCATCGACGATCTCAAGTTGGCGCATGACGCCGTTCGTTACCTTGTCGGGAAAGGATACAAACGGATCGCCCATTTTGGCGGCCCTCAGGCTCTCGGCATTTGTCGACAGCGGCTGGATGGTTACATGACAGCCCTGTCTGAATCGGGAATGCCCGTCACCGAAAGCATTGTCCGCTTCGGGGGAATGCACGAACAGGACGGCTACGCGGCAATGGACACGCTGCTCTCGGAGAACAACATCCCCGATGCTATCTTTGCGGTGAACGACCCGGTCGTCATCGGTGCATTCCAGCGCATCAAGGAAGCCGGGCTGAGAATACCGGACGATATCGCTCTGGTCGGCTTTTCGAACAACAAGATCACCAGCCTGGTCGACCCGCAAATCACCACTGTCGATCAGCCGTCGTTCGAAATGGGGCGAAAGGCGGCGGCGATCCTCATCGACACCATTGAAGGGCGGCTCACCGAACCGACGACGTTCGTGGTGGATGCAAAATTGATTGTGCGAGGATCCACCTGATCGATCTCCGGAAAGAGGTCGCCAGCGAATGAGCACTACCGGAACGAGGGTGTGAAATCGAAATGCATGATGCTCAGAGAATAGAGAAGTCCTACATTGAACTGTTCGGAGAACGACCCCTCCTCGTGCGTTCCCCGGGAAGAGTAAACCTCCTCGGAGAACACACAGACTACAACGAAGGCTTCGTCCTTCCCGCGGCCATCAGCAAGTCGATGGTGTTCGCCATCGGCCCTTCGCGCAACGGCGATTGCAGGATCGTCGCCGCGGACATGAACGACGACCATCAGTTCCAGCTTCCCGTCGTCACTCCTTCGCCAAAGGGATGGCCCAACTACATCCTGGGGGTCGTGGACGAACTGCAGAAGGCCGGCCATGCTCTCCGGGGATTCCGGTGTGTGTACGGGGGAGACATCCCGATCGGAGCGGGGATGTCGTCGTCCGCCGCCATTGAAGGAGGAATCGCCTTCGGGCTGAATGTCCTCTTTGAATTAGGCATCGATAACCTGTCGCTGGTCAAGCTGGCCCAGCGTGCGGAGAATCGGTTTGTCGGAGTCCAGTGCGGGATCATGGACCAGTATGTCAATATCTTCGGCCAGCAGGGGAAAGTCCTCCGCATTGATTGCCGTTCCCTTGAGTACGAAGCGTACCCGTTTGAGTACGACAACATTGCGATTGTCTTGTTCGACTCCCGCGTCTCGCACTCGCTCGCATCGTCCGAATATAACCGCAGACGGGCAGAGTGCCGCGAGGGGGTGGAAGTTATGCGAAAGAGATTTCCCGCCGTCAAAAGTCTGCGCGATGTCTCGCTGAAGATGCTGGAAGAATGCACATCGGTCCTGGACCCGACGGTGTACAGGCGTTGCCGATACGTTGTGGACGAGAACAATCGAATGGTGGAGGCGTGCGGCGCCCTGGCCCGCAGAGACATCAGCAGTTTCGGCGTGCTGATGTACCTGACCCATGCGGGACTCCGGGACGACTACGCGGTGAGCTGCAAGGAGCTGGATTTTCTAGTTGACGCAACGGAGAATATTCGCGAAGTCTACGGCGCGCGCATGATGGGAGGCGGGTTCGGAGGTTGCACGATCAACCTTGTCGAGAACGACGCCGTCGAGCGTGTTACCGGAGAGATCGCCGAGAAATATGCCCGGCGGTTCGACATACGGCCGCACGTGTACGTGACTTCGATCAGATCCGGTACCGCCGTTCTCACTGTAGGAGAAGATGCGAGAGTCTGAGCTGTATTCCCACCCTCACCGGCGGAAAAACATCCTCACTGGCGAGTGGCTTCTGGTCTCTCCACAACGGACCAAGCGGCCGTGGCAGGGCGAGGTGAGCCCCAACGCCGAACGACGACGCCCTTCCTACGATCCTGAATGCTACCTATGCCCCGGTAACGCCCGCGCAGGCGGCGTTCGAAACCCCGCATACACAGGCACGTACGTTTTCACGAATGATTTTCCCGCGCTCCTGCCGGACATTCCGACGAGCTCTGGAAAGAGGTCCGACTTGCTTGTGGCAAAATCGGAACGGGGAACGTGCCGCGTCGTCAATTTCTCTCCGAGGCACGACCTGACCCTCGCCGAAATGAATGACGTCGAAATAGCAAACGTCATCACGATCTGGCAACAGGAGTTTGCCTCGCTCGGAAGCATGGAGCATATCAACTCGGTCCAGATTTTCGAGAACAAAGGCGCCATCATGGGGAACAGCAATCCGCATCCTCATTGCCAGATCTGGGCCCAGGAAAGCGTCCCCATGGAATGCCGGAAAGAGGGGAGGCAATTGAAGGCCTTCTTTTCGAAGGCGAAACGGAGTCTGCTGGAAAGGTATTTGGCGGAAGAACTGAAATCCGGAGAGCGGATCGTTCACGAGAATTCGTCCTTTGTCTGCCTCGTGCCATTCTGGGCTGTGTGGCCGTACGAGACAATGATCCTGCCGAGAAAGAAACGGTCAACGATCCTTGAACTTACCGAGCCGGAAAAACAGGGCTTTGCGGAGGCGCTTCGAACCGTCACCGGCAAGTATGACAATCTCTTTGGCGTGTCATTTCCTTATTCCTCCGGCCTCCACCAGGCGCCAACGGACGGGAGGAAACATCCCGAGTGGCACTTCCATATGCACTTCTACCCACCCCTTCTCCGATCGGCGACCGTGAAAAAGTACATGGTCGGTTACGAAATGCTTGCTGAGCCGCAGCGTGACATCACCGCAGAACAAGCTGCAAAGATCCTCAAAGGACTGCCGGGCAGTCATCCGGTGGCGGGTTAGCACTTCGGGAAATCGTGCCACGGGGTCGAAGCACCGATTGCTTCAGCACATGTCGATGTCAATCTCCAGCCTAATCAACACTCGAAGAGACTATTATAAGGCGTTGACCTGTCATGAAATACACGATTCCTTTCATTCTAAGTATGCTTATGATGCAGAGTGCTTTGTCGTCTGAGCCGCTCACGCCGGGGGGAGACAAAACTGACGGCCGAGAGAACTTCGACGCCGGATGGCACTTCGCCCGCTTCGGGTTGATGCCCGATGGCACGAGTATACCAGAACCACCACATATGGAGGCAACCGGTGTCGATGAAGGAGGTTGGCAAAACGTTGACCTCCCCCATGATTGGGCGATAGGGGAAGGCTTCAGGAAGAACCTCCCGAGCAACACAGGAAAGCTGCCCTGGCAGGGAATAGGGTGGTATCGGAAACATTTTCGGGTACCTCAAGAGGACAAAGGCCGAGTATTCTTCGTCGATTTCGATGGAGCGATGTCTCATGCGAAGGTTTGGCTTAACGGTCGATACGTAGGAGAATGGCCGTACGGATACGCTTCCTTCAGACTCGAGCTCACCTCCTTCCTCAGGTTCGGAGAGGATAATGTCATTGCGGTAAGGCTGGAAAATCCTGAGGGATTCTCCCGGTGGTATCCGGGAGGCGGGATCTATAGGAATGTCTGGCTGGTGAAAACCGAACCTGTCCATCTGGCCCATTGGGGAACATTCGTCTCGACGCCGCAGGTTGATCCAACAAACGCACTGGTCCGGGTGCAAACGGAAATCCAGAATCAGGGAGAGAGCCCGGCGAATGTTGAGCTCGAGCAATCGATCGTGCTTCCGCGCGGAGATCATGGCGACTCCTTAGTTACAAAATTCTCGGATAAGTCGATTGAGATCACACCAGGTAAGTCTTTAAAAATACAGCAAGAAACCAGTATTGCTTCACCTCACCTTTGGAGCATTGCATCTCCGCAATGCTATCTCCTTCGCACAATGTTGAAGCAGGCCGGCAAGCTGATCGAACAGTCGACGGTTCGATTCGGCATCCGAACTGCGGTCTTCGATGCCGTGCATGGCTTCCTCCTCAACGGTCAGAGAGTCAGGATCAATGGTGTCTGTGATCACCACGACCTTGGACCACTGGGCGCGGCAGTAACTGTGAAAGGGCTTGAACGTCAGATTCGGATTCTAAAAGAGATGGGGTGCAACGCCATCCGCACTTCACACAATCCGCCTGCACCCGAACTGCTCGACGTTTGCGACAAGATGGGAATGCTAGTTCTGGACGAAGCCTTCGACTGTTGGATTGAAGGAAAAGTCCCAAATGATTATAGTTCATTGTTTCCCGCATGGCATGAAAAGGACATTCGTGCTCTTGTCCGGCGCGATCGGAACCATCCGTCGGTCATCATGTGGAGCTGCGGCAATGAGGTGAGGGAACAAGAGAACGGGATCATTGCGGGAGAATTGCGGAGAATTTTTCTTAGTGAGGACCCGACACGGCCGGTCACAGCGGCCTGCGACAATCCACGCGCTGGCTTCAATGGTTTTCAGGATTCTGTGGATGTTTTTGGGTATAACTACAAGCCCAACTTGTACGGGAGGTTCCGGCAGGCGAACCCCGAAAAGCCGCTCTTCGGAAGTGAAACCGCGTCCTGCATCAGCTCGAACGGCGAGTACTTCTTTCCGGTAAGCGATGACAAGCTAAAAGGGGCGCAGGATGGACAAGTAAGCTCCTATGACCTCTGCGCGCCCCCGTGGGCGACGATACCCGACGTTGAGTTCGCCGGGGAGGACAAGAACCCGTCGGTTGCAGGGGAATTCGTCTGGACGGGATTCGACTACCTTGGCGAACCGACTCCGTATTCGGAAGATACCTCCTCTTCACGGAGTTCCTATTTCGGCATCCTGGATCTCTGCGGGTTCAGGAAGGATCGATTCTACCTCTACCAGTCGCGCTGGAAGCCCGATCTCCCCATGGCCCATATTCTGCCCCACTGGAACTGGCCGGGGCGGGAAGGAAAAATCACCCCTGTCCACGTGTACACATCGGGTGATGAAGCCGAGTTATTCCTCAACGGGAAATCCCTCGGAAGGCAGAAGAAAGGGCCGTTCGAATACCGGCTGCGGTGGGACAGCGTCACTTATGAGCCGGGCAAGCTTATGGTGATCGCCTATCGAAACGGCAGAGAGTGGGCCAGGGATGAGAGAAAAACAACGGGGCCGGTATCCGCCATCCTGATCCTCCCGGAAGACACGGTGATTCATTCCGACGGCAACGATTTGTCCTACTGTCGAATCGTGGGGATGGACAAGGATGGAACACAGGTGCCGACTGCAGAGAACCTCATTCGCTTTCATGTGGACGGTCCGGCCACGATCGCTGCGGTGGCCAACGGCGATGCGACCTGTATGGATTCTTTCCGGTCTGATCGTTACCCTTTGTTCAACGGGCAATGTCTTGTCATCCTTCGATCCGAGGCCGGAAAGCCCGGCAATATCCGCCTCACGGCGGAAAGTGGCGGACTCAGCTCTGGGAGTGCGAACCTGCAATCCCGCTGATAATCTGCCCACGAGGGGAGGGGAACGATGCCGCTGAAGATCAAGCGCATTTACGAACCAGCCGATGCTTCCGACGGGATCCGCGTCCTGGTGGACAGACTCTGGCCGCGAGGGATCTCGAAGGATCGGGCGCGTATCGATGAATGGCTGAAGGAGATTGCTCCTTCCACCGAGCTCCGAACGTGGTACCACCATGCGCCGGCCCGCTGGAAAGGATTCATCGCTCGTTACAAGGCAGAACTTGCCACTGCCGAAGGCGAGGAGCTTCTTCACCACCTCGGCTCCGCCGCCACCCGGCACACGGTCACGCTTCTCTTTTCATCGAAGGAGGAGAAGCGCAACAATGCCGTCGCCCTTCAATTGATATTGAATGCCCGGCAGCCATCGAAAAGCCCGAAGCGCAAGGCGAAATAGCGATCGCGAGCATTTTTCCCGGTTATGACCCAGGTCATAAGGAATGTTCCTGCTACTCATGTACCATGAGCAAGAGAAAAGATACGAACGGTGTGCCGCCCGCGCTGATCAGAGAACATCACGGCATCGCAGTCAAGATCGCCAAAGGTGAGTTCATCTTCAGACAGGGGGAAAAAGGAAGGACGTTCTTCGTCGTGAAGAAGGGACGGGTAAAGATGGTGTCGGTGAATGAAGACGGGAAAGAGTTCGTCCAGGGATATTTTGATGAAGGATCGAGCTTTGGCGAGCCGCCGTTCTTCACGGGCGAGGCGTATCCGGCTTCGGCCGTTGCGGTGGTCGATTCCGAGATCTGGAAAATCGGTCGGGAGGATTTCCTCCTCCTTCTGAAGAAGAACTTCGACGTGCATCTCTCCATCACCGAATCTCTTTCGAAGAGACTCGAATACAAATCGATGATGCTTTCCGAATTGGCTGTGGAAGAAGCGGAGCACAGAATCAGGACGCTCCTACAATACTTCCGCGAACAGGAAGGGATCGCGCATCGAGGATTTGAGGTCCCGTTCAGTCGACAGCAGATCGCGGACATGTCGGGTCTCAGGGTGGAAACGGTAATCCGGGCCATCAAAGGGATGGAACACAAGGGGCTTCTTGAGATCGACGAGGAGGGGAAGATCACGCTTCGGTGAGTTTTTTTTCGTCATATTTAAGACAAAGTACTCTGAAATACGAAAGGACAAGAATCATGGAGACCGTTGTAGAGCCGACTGTAAAGTCGATCGTTACGAAAGATTTCCGAACCGCTTCGGTCTTTGAGAAGTTCGGAATCGATTTCTGCTGCCACGGTAATGTGCCGCTGCGCTCGGCATGTGAAGAGAAGGGGGTCCGCCTCGAGCGGGTTGAAGAAGAGATTGCGCTTCTGGGGCCGCAAGGAGAGTCGACGGACAGCACGTTCGAGTCGATGGAGATTGATGAACTGGTCGAGCATATCATCGCACGCCATCATGCCTACGTCCGCAGGATTACCCCGGCGCTTCTCGGACATACGGAGAAAATCGCCTCGGTACACGGTGCGCGCCATCCGGAGTTGCTTGCGGTGGCGGCACAGTTCAGGACGGTCGCGGCCGATCTGGCAACACACATGGCAAAGGAGGAGAGAATCCTCTTCCCGTATCTGGCGATGGTCGGTGCGGCTGCACGGGGAGACGTCCGTTTCACGCCCGCGCCATTTGGCACCGCGGCGAACCCCATCCGCATGATGGAAGCGGAGCATGAGACC
>DATJPR010000289.1:0-2701 GCA_035506295.1 Bacteroidota bacterium
GCAGAGCGCCGCCGCAATCAGGAGTATGGCTAACATCTCGAAAAAGTCGGCGAGCGGCGTGGGATTCTCATACGGATGCGCCGAGTTGACGTTGAAGAATCCTCCCCCGTTTGTCCCGAGTTGTTTGATCGCGATCTGCGACGCCGCCGGACCGAGCGCGATCACCTGCTCGGTGACCGCCGCGCCCGCCGTATCCTTCGCCGGCTCCAGGAGCTTCGCATGCGCGTAGGGCGACAATGTCTGCACAGTCCCCTGCGACACAAGAAAGAGCGCGAAGACGACCGACAGCGGAAGCAGGATATAGAGCGTGCTCCGAGTGAGGTCCACCCAGAAATTCCCGAGTGTCTTCGCCGAGTGCCGTGCGAACCCCCGGATGATGAGTGCCAGCACCGCCATGCCCGAGGCGGCAGAGACGAAGTTCTGCGTGGTGAGCGCAGCCATCTGCGTCAGGTAGCTCATCGTCGTTTCGCCGCCGTACCCCTGCCAGTTCGTGTTTGTCGCGAAGCTGACCGCGGTGTTGAACGACGAATCGGCGGACACCGGCGGCATCCCTGCGGGGTTCAGCGGGAGAATATTCTGCAGCCGCTGAATGAGGTAGACCAGGAGGAACCCCGCCGCGTTAAAAAGGAGCAGGGCGAGAGCGCTCTCCTTCCAGTCCATCTCCCTCCCGGCATCGATCCGCGCGAGCCGGTATATGAGGCGTTCCAGCGGCCCCAGGACGGGGTCAAGAAACGTCTTCTCCCTCTGATATATGCGGGCCATGAACGCCCCGAGCGGTTTCGCGAGCGCGACAAGGACCGCAAGGTAAAGCACGATCTGGAGTATGCCGTTCGTTGTCATTCGAATTTCTCCGGTCTGAGGAGCGCGACAAACAGGTAGACAAAGAGTCCCAGCGCGAGAAGCCCGGAGACGAGGTAGATCCAGTTCATGGATGTTCTCCTGGTTTGCGTTCCTCGGGAATTTCGCAGATGCGCATCAGTCCCCACATCGTGAAGCCGAACAGCACCGCGATGCCAAGACAAAGCAAATCCATGTCAGCGTACCTCCGCATGTTGTGTGATTTCATCCAGCGCAAGATTTGCCTCAAGGACGTTCACACGGGACTCCCCCAGTATCCCGAGCGTCCGCCCTTCGGTGCAGCGGGCGACGATCTCCCGGACGCGCGATTCATCGATCCCCCGGGCATGCGCGACGCGGCTCACCTGGTAGTTCGCGGCCGCAACGCTGATGTGCGGATCGAGGCCGCTCCCCGACGACGTGACGAGGTCGACCGGCACGGGGAGCGTGTTCGCGGAATCCGCTTTTTTCAGGTCCGACAGCCGCCCCTTGACCTCATCGGTGACCGAGGGGTTCAGCGGACCCGCGTTCGAACCGGTGGAGGCGGCGGCATTGTATGGATACGGCGATGTCGGCGACGGCCGGCTCCAGAAGTATTTCGGGCTCGTGAACTGCTGGCCGATCAGCTCCGATCCTACGACCACACCCTGTCGGGTGACAAGGCTGCCGTTCGCCTTCGATGGGAACAGGATCTGCGCTATCCCCGTTACGGCCAGCGGATAGACCAATCCGAGCAGGAACGTGAAGAGGATAATGGCAAGCACTGAAGAGACAAGATGTTTGACGACCATGAACGTCCTTTCCCGGCCCGTCATCGCGAGCCGCTTTTTCGGCGAAGCGATCCCGATTCAAAAGCGGGCCCAAATTGCCAAATAGGGAGCGGAGAGGCAATCAGTGGAGCGTAAAAAGGGAGTAACGAAGCATAAAGAAAGCATAAGCTGCAGACCTAGAGACACCTAGAAGGTCATATTTACACACAAGGCCATCACATTTCTGCCGATGTGCAGCCCGCTTTTAAGCTTCCCATGGTCGCTTCTGGCGAATAATCTGTCAATCCCACAAACATGCTCAAAATGGCGTATTTATTGCTCACTATTTGATGCTATATCCCGGGATACTCGACATTGCAGGTGCCATGAAGCCCCCGACGAAGAGGTCGGCTGCCGCTGAAGAGGCGCTGCGCGAGAGCAGGCGGTTCCTTCGGCAGATCATCGATCTCGTCCCCCACTTCGTATTCGCGAAGGACGAGCAGAGCAGATTTCTCCTGATCAACAGGGCGGTCGCTGAGGCTTATGGAACGACCGTCGACGAGGCGATCGGGAAGACCGATACCGACTTCTCCGCCACACCCGAGGAAGCCCGCCGGTTCCACGAGGACGACCTGGAGGTCATCCAGGGAGGCAAGCCCCGCACAATCCCCGCCGAGCAGATTACCGACGCGCAGGGAAACGTCCGTTATCTCCAGACGACGAAGATCCCGTTCGAGTTCGGCCCCGGAAAAACACCCAGCATCCTCGGCGTGTCGGTCGACATCACGGACCTCGTTAAATCCGAACAGCGGCTCCAGGAAAGCGAGGAAAAATACCGGAACCTTGTCGAGCGGGCGCACGACGGTTTTGCCGTCGTCCAGGACGGCATCGTCAAGTATCTGAACCCCGTGCTCGCGGACTTCTTCGGCGCACCCATCGACCGCATCATCGGGACGGATTTCCTTCGCTACGTGCACCCCGACGAACGGTCGAAGCTGGCGATCAACTACCGCCGCAGGCTCGAATCCGACTCAATGCCGTCGACGTACGACACGATACTCCTCGGGAACACCGGGGGGCCGATCCCCGTGGAGATCAACGCCGGGCGCATCCCG
>DATJPR010000290.1:0-5866 GCA_035506295.1 Bacteroidota bacterium
GTCACGGCGATTTTGAGTCCCATCCGACCGCCCCAACTCAATCCAGAAACATCGCCGCCTCCCGTGATAGCGGTGTAGCCCACCAGCGCCTCGATAAATGGATAGGCCTTTCCTCCTGTCTTGAAATTGTACGCAGGCGCAACGAAGATCTAGTACTCCGTGATCGACGTCCCTCCGGCACTCGTGCTCGTGATCCCCAGGGGATCAAGGCCGACCTCAAATCCATCGGCAGCGAAGAATCCGATGAAGGGCTGAACCGTGATGACCGTCGTGGCAGTGCCTGTGGTCCCGTTGAAGACCGGGGTGGTGCTGAGAAAGGAAATGCTCCCGCCGAGCTCCACGCACCCCTGCCTCGCGAACGAACTGGAATCCTGCGCATGGATCGTTGGCGTGGCGAACAGCACAAGTGAAAGAACCAGCAGTACCACTGAGATACGAGAATAGCCATTTGCTATCATGGTCAAGCCTCATGTGATGATTGATAGGAGCCCAAGTCGGAACTGCAAGGCCGTCCGCACATGGAGACCCGCACTTATATACTCCGGTCTGGCCGGGAAATGGAAAGGCTGGGAAAGAACGAGGACAGCGGTCAAGAAGCCGCTGTTGAGTCACACAAGATGAGTGCGAGCAAAATCTAATATTTCAAGAGGTGCGGCGTTTGTGTCAGACTCATGTGTCGGACTCATGTGTCCAACCCGTTCGACCCCGTCTCGTCGTTGGACGCTGGCAAAAGGCCCCTGGAGCCTGCGGTAGTAGCTTGTCCGGACCGTGCCGCAGAGCGCGGCCAGACGCTTCACGGGAAGCTGTCCCCGATACTCCGCAATCATCCGGTCGCTCAGTGCGTCCCATCGTCCGGCGGCACTCTGCCGAAAGTGCTCTCGACACCGCGCAACGTTTTTTTTAGAAACTCGATCTCCAGGGTCAGCCGCCCCACCAGACGCTCCAGCTCCGCGATGCGTTCGGCCGAAGGATCGGATGACTCCTGTGGGACCTTCTGTCCTCCGCTGCTCGGGAAGGGCGCAGCAGGGTTCTGCCGGTACTGTTTGGCCCAGTGGTACAACAAGCTGGGATGAAGCTGATGACGACGCGAGACCTCTGCCACCGTAGCACCCGATGCGAGTTCTCGACACACACGGAGCTTAAACTCTTTGTTGTAATGCGGGCGAGACTTGACCATGGGTGTTCGCTTCCTCCTTCGGGGAACCACTCACCCTAAATACTCAAGCGCTGTGTCTCAGTCAAGGGGTTCACTCCAGTGGCCTCCTAATTCGGAACTTGAAATTTCCAAGGTCTCCCAACGTGTTTTCTGCTTGCTGCATTCTGCTTGCCACCTACGGCATACTTCCCCCCTCTCGTCCTCGTCCGCTCTCACGTTTGGGCTGTTTTCATCTGGCTCAAAGGCTTTTCCTTCAAAAGGAGATAGCCGGAGCCAACTGTGAAAAACAGGTAGACCACCACGATGGACCAGCCAAGAGTATTGAGAACTCCTGAGAGCGTGACACTCGAGGTGACGATCACGCCGATCAGGTCGTAGATGAGAAGATCCAGCAAGATCGCCCCTCGCGCGTCCGGTGCTTTGACGCCCTTTGCGAACCAGGCCAGGAGCATCGTGCCGATCAGTGCCGCTCCGTATTCGCGCGCAGTGTATGCGCCGCTGTCGGTCAGCGTGGCTCCAAGGATGTTCAGCAGGATGCCTGGAGCAAGAAGAAGAAATAGCCCGAAGGCAAGGCATACGATTGCCTTGATGATAAGAAGCGCCCGGAATGTCATGGAATCCTCCTGTAGTCGTGTTTCGAACCGAATGTGTTTCAGTAGACCTAACCCCCAAGTCCAGACGTCTTTTTCTTTATTTCTTCCCCTTTGAATGCCCCGGAGAAGAACTTGTCAACCACTCCACCCATAAGCACGCGCAATTCCCCCGAACACTTCCCAGATCAGCGGCTCTCCGGAGTCGCTATTGGTCATGATGACGACCCCGTCAGGGACGTTGACGGAAAGAACCATCATGCATCGGTACCCGCCGTTTCCTCCACTGTGCTGAAAACGGAAAACCCCCGCACTCGGCAGAGAGATCCCGAGCCCGTAATCGTCGATTTGCCTCGTCAACATCTGACGCGCGAGATCCCTGGGTAGAAGGACTGTCGATTTCCCCTGATACGACTGCCAGAGTTGAATCATGAACAATGCGAGATCGCGGGGCGTCGTCCAAAGGCCGCCGGCCGCTTGCTCCGGCAACGTATGCCATCCACCACGGAGCGGCGTCCCATTCGCGTAATGACCGACAGCCGCTCGAGAACGCATGTGCTCCGGGAGCGGTTGTTCAAATGTGCTGGAGGCCATACCTGCAGGCTCCAGCACGAGCTCCCGGGCAAGCTCATCGAACGGGCGTCGCGTGATGTCACCGAGGAGAACCTGCAGTACAATATATCCACCGCCGGAATACCGAAATTCTCTCCCGGGTTCGGAGACAACCCGAACGGAATCGGTGGCTTTCGACCAATGACCATCGAGGATCTGCAGAAGCGTTGGAACCGAGTCGTCGGCGTTGAACTCCGGAACACCGTGCATCGGAAGTCCCGAGGAATGACTCAAGAGCATGCGAAGAGTTATGGAGCGATCCCTTGTGAACTGGTTCGGTGGTATCTTCCAGGAATCCAGCTTCTGATTCACGTCTTCATCCAAATTCATCTTGCCCATCGCAACCATGCGCAAGGCGACGACGGCCGACACGGGCTTGGAAATCGATGCCGCCTGGAATAGCGTCGCCGTGTCCACCCGCTCGGGTTTCCCATGTTCGAGCACGCCATATCCCTTTGCCCAATCGATTCGTCCTTCATGAACCACCACGACACTTGCACCCTGAACGTTATACTTCTCCAGTTCGCTCGCCATGATGTCGTCTGGAATGGGCTGCCCGATGGTCAGGGCTCTTCCCTCGAAGGGGTTCCGGTTTCGCGAACAGTTGAGATCTGAGACCAGAAAAATTGAGAGTAGCCCCAGAAGTATTCCGGATGTTCGTCTCATCTCGCACCTCTTCTGCTTGCTCTGACGAGAAGTCATTCGTCCTTCTTCCCCTCTCCCCAGATCATCCAGACGATCCCCACCGTGAGATTGTTCATATACGCGTCCGAGCCGAGCATGGAGTCCGGTTTGTTCGACGAAACGTACCCAAATCGGTACAGGGCAATTAACTGAAATTTGTTGCTGATGCTCTGCCGGTATTCCACATCCGTGAAGAGAACGAAGCTGCTCCAGAGGTATTCGATCTTCCCTTGTGTCGCAGACTTTGTGAAATCCTCTATCACGTCCATGTTGTTCTGGCTCAGCCGATGCCCGTTCTCCGGCCTCGAGACCAGCGCGACCACTGGCGCTGCGCATTGAAGCGCAAGACTCTTGCCCTCGGCGATCCGGTATTCGCCACAGAGAACGAGGTTGAGGAAGTGTGACCAGTACCACGACTGATCTAATTTCACATAGCCGGTTTCGTCGGCGGTATTGAAATCCGTGTTCATCGCAAACGATGAAACCCCTCCGCCGAGAAACACTTCGAGCGGACTCCCGCCGACTTCCCAGGTTGTCAGAGAGTGCACAAACGAATACGAAAGAGAAGCGAGTTTCTCTGTCACGTCTCTCGGTTGAGCATCCGCATTGAGAGCGCCGACGCTAAAAAACGCATCTATGCGGTGTCCGGAATTGCTACGCTTAAGGTATGTGTCCCTTGAGTTATCTGAACAGGAAACACTGCAGCCAACGCAAGGATGAAGCTTGTGCTCACCGTGTCCGCAAAGACCGGACGGTGGTCGACGGTCACCGACACTGGCGTGTGCGAGAATCCATTCTGAAGATGAACCTGGAACACGTTTGCCGCTGGAGCTTCGGGCCCAACCGTTCCGTCATCGGGGCATCCGGCAAACGCGACAAGAAGTACCAGGGTGATGATTGAGATCCTCATAGTTCGCCTCCTTCGGAACCGGGAGCCGCAACCGGTGCGACCCTAGTGTTTCTACGCTCCGGGAAGCGATTACCCCCATTCAAAACCACGTCGTCTCGAGGTACTCGCTGTAACGGTTCCCAAATTGCTTCGCAAGCCGGGCATCCTCCAGGCGCATCCACCAGAGAACGCTGGCTATTCCCAGGAATCCGACTGCCAGACTGACCATCGCACCATGGTAAATGCTCCACCCGACGATCCACGAAATGAATCCAAGGTACATCGGGTGCCGAAATGTTTTAAACAGTCCGCTGGTCACCAGGTGATCGATATTTTCGACCCCTCGCAGTTGAATGAGTGCGCCGACTGCCACCAGGCCTCCGAGGACGACGATTGCTAACCCGCTCCACCGGATCAGGCCCGGCAGTTCTATCGGAAGGGGATCTGCCGGACACAGAGTGAACCAGGATGCCCAGAGAACACACATCGAGGCAAAGATCGCCGCAAAGATGAGCTTGTTCTCCAGGTCGATCTTCCCTCCCTGCTTAAGCAGTTCGTAAAAGTCACGAACAACGACACATGCGACGAAGAGAACCAGGGGGATCAAGAAACCGTTGGCCATGGATCATTCGTCTGAGCAATTGGCTCGAGACCAGTAGTCCGGGAATGAAAGCGATGCCGGATTCTGTTACCAGACTCCCGGCAGTAATCGGAACTGCGTGCCTTTCATGTACTCAGCGTACCCTTCGAGCTCCACACCCAGAGTCCGATCCTCGAGCGTTGTCCGGATCACGATGAGAATCATCGCCAGAAAGCCGGGCACGAGCGCCCAAACCGATCCCAACAGGATTGGAATCCCGATCGATTGCAGAATCGTGCCGCTGTACCCGGGGTGGCGAACATAGCGGTACGGACCATTGCGACAAACCTGATGGCCGCGGTCGCTTTGGATGCGAACGATGGTCGAGAAATACGCGTTCGATATCATCGCCCATGCAAAGAGTTCAAGTCCGAGAGTGTAGAATGCCGCGCCGGCAATGTGAAGCCACAAATCGAACCCGGCCGTCCAATGCAATCTCGCGTCAAGGGCGGCGATGAAGGGCATGATGATGAACTGAAAGACTCCCCACAATCCGGCGATCCATTTGTCCCAGTTTTTGCCGCCTCCGGGATGGCCGCGTTCAGCGATCGTCCCGGGGCTCCGGGTGACCATGATCGTGCCAATAACTGCGATGCTCGCCACGGAGATGCCGATGAACACCCACGCCCAAATCCATCCGAAGTCGCCTGCACCGGCAAACAGGATGCCCGCTTCAAGAATGAGCGATGTCAATACCTGGACGGCGCGAGCGACGATACCGCGCAGATCGTTGGTGGTTTCCGACATTGACGGAAGGTGTTGTTCGCTGCTGTCCGACTTCCCGGACAGATGCGGAGGAGCATGCGTCGGCGTCCCACAGACACAAAACACCTCCCCCCGCGGTACGGAAAGAGGCGTTCCCTACTAGCCAACGAAGTTCTTGGTGCCAATGTAGCGCTGGCGCTGCATATTAGCAAATGCTCAACGGGGCGAAGGCCGCCTTGGCATCCGCTTTCTGCCTGCTGCTTACGGCCTACTGCATACTGTCTTTCTTCCTACATCCTGCTTCTTACTTCCTACTCCTAGCCATAACGCAGCTATGCCGGTGACTTGAACAACGTGTATCCATTGATCTGCCTCTGGTACATGTTGTCGTATTGGTCCCACCAGGTGAGGACCAGTGTCATTGACGCCGCCGAACTCGGATATACATTGATCGGAATATCCACCGATGACTCAGTCCACTGCCCGCCATCAAGATCACCAAGGTAGACGATCGCATTGCCGATCGGGGTCGCGCCATCGTTCACATAGAGCTGTCCCTGAATATCATACGCCGTTTCCACTCCTCCTGC
>DATJPR010000291.1:0-3617 GCA_035506295.1 Bacteroidota bacterium
ACCATCTTGGTTAGGACGGTTGCTACCCCTGTCATAGCACAACCACAATCGGCAAAAGGCCCTACACGTATTGGTGATGACAATCAGCCAGGGATTCAATCTCGAACAGCACTTCTATCCCCCGCCCTTTTCCCACTCCCGGCCCCACATCGTCCAAATTGCCGCGAATGAACGTGGCTTCCTCCTTGAGCTGGGACACGAGGGCAACCAATCGGCAACCAGTGAGGGTACTCGTGCAGGATCCCAAGAACTAGAAGCCTCGGAAGTCATTGACCTCCAAGGCTTTGGTATGCGGGGCGGACGGGGGTCGCAGCAAACCACAATTACCTTCACAATACAGCTGAATTGAGCAAATGCGAAACGAGCCAGGAGGCAAATCGAACCCGTTCGATTCCCTAGCTGGTGGAGATCATCTGGTCAAAAGGAGTTTGCGAGCTTGGACGAAGCCCCCCGCCTGCAATCTGTAGAAATAGACGCCGCTCGAAAGATCTGAACCGTCGAACTTGACTTCGTACTCTCCCGCGCTCTTCCACTCGTTCACAAGGACAGATACCTCACGACCAAGGATGTCGTACATGCCCAACCTCACCCTTGAAGAAATGGGCAACTCATATCTGATGGTCGTGCTCGGGTTGAAAGGGTTTGGGTAGTTCTGTTCGAGAGAGAATGCGACCGGTTGGTGACCACTCTCACCGGTGACAGATGTGACGAGTTCGGAGAGGGGTCGGTGGAAAATGCCCAAACCGTTTGTAGCAGCGAGGATGTTGGAACCCACAAGAGCCAGTGACCACACATAAGCCTGTGGCAGCAGTCCTTCACTGACAGCCTTCCAGCTCTTCCCATTGTTTGTTGATAGGTAGACGCCTGCCGCTCCACCAGCGAATATGGCCTGGCCGGTTCCTGCCAGCGTGAAGACAAAGAGCGAGTCCGGTCCACCGTTGCTCCACGAAGTTCCGTTGTCCGTAGACACGTACACACCTTCCCTGTTCACTCTTGAGTCGGCAACACCTGCGAAGGTGGTGGAACCCTGGATGAGCAGAGCGTTGATATTGACTTTTGGCAGAGGAGTCGGAACAGTGGTCCAGGAGACACCATCGTTGAACAATCTGAACGCGCCACTGTCGGTGCCAACGACGATGGAATCACTGGAGCCGGCAATGGCAGAAATCCTCAATGTGTCCAGAGGGGAATTTATACGACTCCACATGCTCCCGCCGTTGCTGGTGACAAACAAGCCGCTGTCTGTGCCGGCGAAGATGTTCCTTCCACACACAGCCAACGCGGTGACATTCCAGTTTGATAGGCCGGTATTTGATGCGTCCCAGGTCACTCCGAGATCAGTCGACCTGTAGATTCCCTGACCACTCGTTCCGGCGAGAAAAGCCCCGTCGTACACTACCAGTATCATAAATATCGAAGCGAGTGCGGAGCTGGAGGTCCATGTTGTGCCCTGATCGGTGGAACGAAGAAACCCGCTGGCGACCACAGGCACGAGAACGGTGCTGTCCAATACTGCAATCGAGCCCGTGGAATACCCGTATGTGTTAACGCTGGATTTCACCCACTGTGCCCGGGAGACTGGACCCGCCATGGTACAGATCAGGAGCAGGCCCAACCACTTCATTGATAGTCTGGAGATGCCCATGGTTTCCCTTCCTCCCGAGGACCCCCTAAACGAAACTGCTCAGAACGACTTTCAGCTAGATTGAACAGTGAAGCTTGGGGCAAATGCAATATAGACAGAGCGGCATTGGCGGACAACCATCCGATTGGGAATGATACACGGGCTACTCGAGGACGTAGGGTCTCGCAAAAACAAAAATGCCCCATTTCATTTCGAATAGGGCACTTTGTTGCGGGGCGGACGGGGGTCGTGGCGAACCCTGATTGTGGTCAAAATGCCGCTAGTGCTATTCCATCAGACTGGCGAATGACACCGCTAGGCTGCGGACAACGCTCTTGGGTGTCTAGTGGGACGGCATATTCGTGTCCGGGGGCTGCCTAACGTCCGCAATTCTGCTGCGGCGCATTCCAACAGAATGCGGCACGCGCGCGCAGCGTGCGAGCCGTTACCGAAATCAAACGCGCCGCCAGCAGCAATTGCTTGTTAGACCGTCTGCGCGAACGACTCAAGCCGTCCACAATTGGGGCATCGAAAGGTGACCACAGGGAGCCGTTCTCGACCGCGCTCCTTGATCGAACCGAAGATCCCCTTGTCAGCGGTGCCCTTGATCCACACGGGTTGTACCGAACCCCAATCCGCGCGGTCAAGCATCAAGCCGGCGTCCATGGCGACGCGACAGTCACGACATTCTGGAGCGGTTGAGGGCACGGATGCCTCGCTTGGCGTGTGGGTGGTTTTGATCGGTCTAACAACGTTTCAGGCTGTGAAATATCCTGGTAAATATCGCGAATTACTTGTATAAACCTCACATACAGTACTTCTGCAAAGCGTCCTATGTTCCGGTCTGTCAGCAATCCACACATCCCGGATGAAACAGACTGCGGGAATGATGGTGTCCTTGAGAGACAGCGATTGCGTCAGACCAAGAAACACGCATCGGAACCCTCCGTCCGGAAAGCGCCGATGCAAAGAACCTGTTTTCAAGATAGGGCGTTCTGCAATTACTGTCAAGAAGAAGAGGACCGACACTGGCCTGATCGTTCCCAGGCGCCACACCTTGTAGTCGTCAACGTGCCTCGCGGTAATCGTATTCAGGAGCCTGTCTGACGCCTTGTCCTTGAACAGGTTCAGAGTGCGGTCGTACATGTCCACAGTCGCGGCGGAATAGGTGGCGGTCGCATACCGATGGAAGTCCTGGATGAACTGGCTGAGCATGACCGATGACCCCCTCCTGGCGGTCAATGCCTTGACGTCCATGAGAACCTTCAGGGCATCAGTCTTCAATCTGCATCGGGTCGAGACCTTGCGCCGCTTCCCGCGGTCATCCGTGTACCAGATGTAGTGGTAGCCTCTGCGGGACTTGGAGAGAAACATGGTCCACCTCCTCGGGTTGCGCGCGAGAGGTAACCAATTGTGTAACCACTGGGGAGAGAGAGGTGGGCGGGAGAACTAGAAAGCCCTGGAAGTTATTAGCTCCCAGGGCTTTATGAAGCGGGGCGGACGGGACTCGAACCCGCGGCCTCCTGCGTGACAGGCAGGCGCTCTAACCAAACTGAGCTACCACCCCTTCAAAACCAAACTGATTTCACCACATTCCGCCTGCCAGATTGAAGCAGACGGAAAACAAACCGCTAAGCTTGTTAGCAGCTTTGTTGGCAATCTCCTTCCCTATCCTGCGGTGACGCGCTATCAACAGTCGCCACCTTTCAAAGGGAATTTAACGATTTCGGCGATGCGAATCAAGAACTTTCTTCCTCACTTTCTTGCTCCCCGGCTTCCTCCCTGGCAGCTTCAACTTCGCAGCCGCTACCTTTTTCCCGCCCTCGCTTGCGGTGATGTAACCTTCCGTAAGACGTGGAGAGGAATAACCTGCGAGCTCCTGGATAATGTGAGGGGGCACGTTATGTTTGTATTGTACTACCACAATATTTATACTTAGGTCACACTAATTGCATGATAAAGGATAATCCACGATATTGTCAACATGACGGCC
>DATJPR010000292.1:0-14252 GCA_035506295.1 Bacteroidota bacterium
TGCCCTATCTTGCTCCCTCGAAAACGGCAAAATCATCAGTACGCGCCTCTTCATCCAAATCTAAAATCTAAATTCTAAACTCTAAAATGGCATTGCGGGGCTAGTTGATCGGTCCAACGCGAGCTTCCCAAGCTTGAAAGACGGGTTCGACCCCCGTGCCCCGCTCGCCCTTCGACGACTTTGCGCATGATGGCAGGTCGTCGTTCTTTTGAGAAGCTGATGCATATTGCGGGGGTCGCCGACCCTCCGTGTTCTTCGGTGTCGTTTAGCGCGAGCTTCCCAAAGCCCGTTCCACCTTCTAGGATTCCGCTCACGGGCGGGATTCGGAAAGCGAATCTGGACTTGAAAGACGGGTCCCGCCTAGGTGATACCTAGGCGGGATTCTCGTTCCGACTTCGAGGTTAGCTGCGCCTACGGCTTGCTAACCTCGGTCGGAACGGAATTCGACCCCCGTGCCCCGCTCCGGACTCAGCGACTTAGCGACAACCGCTAGGTCGCTGCTGTTTTACCCTGAAGGCCATATGAAACCACTTCCCACCGTCCTCCTCCTTGCTGCAGCGTGTCTCTGCTCCTCGCCTCAGGTGCAGGCGTCAGGAAAGCCCGGAGCCCCCGGCTTTGTCGTGGTTGCGTATTGGGCAGGGCGCGATGCAGAAATCGATCGCTATCCCATCGACGAACTGACCAACATCAACTACAGTTTCGTACACCTCGTCGGCAATCAGGTCGCGATCAGAGGGAAACGGGACAGCACCACCATCGCCCGGCTCGTCGCACTGAAGAAAACGCATCCCGGATTGAAGATCGCCGTTTCCCTCGGCGGATGGGGCGGGTGTGAAACGTGCTCCGATGTCTTTTCGACCGAATCGGGCCGGAGAGAATTTGCCCTTTCTGCGAAGGCGTTGTTGGACCGGTTCGACCTTGACGGGATCGATCTGGACTGGGAGTATCCTGCGATCGCCGGTTTTCCCGGTCACAAATTCGCGCCGGAGGACCGCCGCAATTTCACACTCTTGCTTCACCAGCTCCGGCTCGTCCTGGGTGAACGTGCCGAGATCACTTTTGCCGCCGGCGGACTCCCCGACTACTTGACGGAGTCGGTGGAATGGACCGGGGTTGCTCCTCTTGTCACAAGGATCTATCTGATGACGTATGATCTCGTGAATGCGATGAGCACCGTGACCGGGAATCATACTCCATTGTATTCGACACCCGCTCAGATGCCGTCTGTTGACTACGATGTGCGATATCTGGATTCCGTCGGCGTCCCGCGGGAGAAGATCGTCGTCGGTGCGGCATTCTACGGTCGTGTTTGGTCCGGCGTACCTGACACCAACAACGGCATGTATCAGAGCGGCAAATTTGAAAGCTACATCAACTTCAAAGACCTGGACACATACTGGGCTCGCCATCCCGGGTTCACCTTGCTCTGGGATTCCACTGCTTCGGCGCCGTATGCGTACAATCGGCGCGAACTTCTCTTCGCGACATGGGACGATCGTCGATCCGTTTCCCTGAAGACGGGGTATGCCCTGGACCACGGCCTGGGCGGCATCATGTTCTGGGAGCTGCACGGTGATCAGCCACACGGCGGGCTTCTCGACGCGATCGATTCCACAATCAAGACCTCGAAAATCCACTTCCCGCGGTAACCCGCTTTCCCGCATCTGATCTCCTTCCGGCGCCATGCACCTTCTTGCGTTGGGACGCCACAACTGCGGGGATTCGTCCCCCAAGTGCGGGAGAAAACAATTCCTGCACAGTGGCGTCCCATCCGCCGATTCTTCTCCGCCGATCTGGCGAATCCGCCCCTTTTTGCGGCTTCCATCGCGGCATGCATGGCATGAGACTTGACCTTGAGTGGCACGGCTTCAACAATACCATCATCAATCTGAGAGGGGAGTAACACGATGAGGACAGCGTACCGATTCATGGTTCTGGCGGGACTGATGGCGATGGCCGTGACGGTGTTTGCCGAGCCACCAATTATAGCCCCGCCGACGCCGACAGATCTCGCGGCGTCGTTCGAATTGCATGGACTCTATTCCTTCGTCCATTTGAAATGGGACGCACCGATGGCGGGATTGTTCTTCCGCGTTTATCGATCGGTGGACGACTCCACCTCGTTCACGCCGCTGAGCGTGACGAACACCAGGGCGTATGACGATTACCTCGTGGCTCTCGGGCACACCTACTATTATTATGTGGTGTCGCTGGCGGTGGACGGTGGAGGGGTCATTGAGAGCCCGCCCAGTGCCATGGTGAAAATCTCGGTCGGGTCCGGTTCATCGGTTCCTCACGGTATTGTCGAGGGCACGGTGACCGACAGCGTTTCCGGTCAGCCCCTGCCGATGGTGCAAGTGTTCTTCTATCGATTCTTCCCCATGTCCATGCGCCCGATGATCCCGGTGCTCCCGATTCCCCCTGCGGTCTGGACGGACTCCGCCGGGCACTATATGGCCGCGCTGGACACCGGAATGTATTTCATCCGTGCCGTCGCATGGCGCGCAAGCGACACTTCGATCCAGTATGTCCCCGAGTGGTTTGACGACGCTCTGACGATCGACAAGGCGACGAAGGTCAATGTCGCCGATAGCTCGACCTTCACCGCGGATTTCGATCTGGCACGCGTGATACCGCCTGTCAAAGTCCATCTGAGCGGCGTCGTTCGCGACTCTGCCGGGAATCCGCTGAACCACGCGACCGTCGCCATCCTGCGTTCCATCCAGGACCTGCGGACCGATGTGGCCGCGGGGAACATGCAGCCGGGTGATGTGGCAGGCATGGATATCGATGGCTGCGGGTTCGAGCGGGGCGTTGTCTGGGTGGGTCAAACGGATACGCTCGGCCAGTACCAGGCGACCGTCCTCGCAGGAAAGCCGTATGTCGTCGAAGCAATCAAGAAGTTCTATCAGGTTCAGTTCTTCGATCACAAGAACTCGCCGAGCGAAGCCAATATCCTCACGTTGAGCGGAGACACGACGGGGATCGACTTCAATCTGAACCTGATTCCCTCGATCAACAACAGCGTTGCCGGAACAGTCAAGGATTCGACAGGCATGGGCGTCCAGTCCCGCATCCTGCTGATCCCGCTCCGACCGCAGCCGGCGGCGCTTGCCGTGCGCTTCACCAACACGGATTCGTCCGGCGCGTATCTCTTCGATCACGTGAAGGGCGGCAAGTATCTCGCGCTGGCGATTCCTTATGACAATTTTGCCCCGGCATTCTACAAAGCCGGCGCCTTCGGTGTGATCCATTGGAAGGATGCCGACACGATCACGGTGGCGGGAGCTGTCTCAGGAATCGACATCGGCGTCGTGCCGGTGCAGACGAACGGCGTGGTCACCGTTCACGGCCGGGTCCTGACAAACAATTCTGCGGCGCTTGAGGGTGCAAACGTGTTCCTGGTCGACGGACAGGGCGGCATCGGTGGATACGGGATGTCCGATGCGACCGGCGCGTTCAGCATCAGCATGGTGTCGGCCGGCACGTATTCGCTCGTGGTGGACAAGGAAGGATATTCTTCTTCGACGTCGTCCTTGCCGGTGAGCGGAATGTCGTACAACGTGCCCGTTGCGGATGTCACCGTGACTTCCGAATCGCCGACGAGCGTTCCCCAGTCGAACGCGTCACCGCTGACGTATCAGCTTGAGCAGAATTACCCGAATCCGTTCAACCCGACGACGGTGATTCAGTACTCACTGCCCCAGGCCACGAAAGTCACGCTGCGCGTGTTCAACATCCTGGGCCAGGAAGTGGCGACGCTCGTGAATGCACTTGAACCGGCCGGAACGTACCGTGCGGTGCTGGATGGCCATGCCCTTGCTTCCGGTGTGTACATCTATCGCCTGCAGGCGGGATCGTTCACGGACGCGAAACGGATGGTTCTCGTGAAGTAGCAACACACAGCAGACAGCGGACAGCGGACAGTCGATGGTGAGAAGTGAACAGGGGTAGGGGGACTGTCGAATGGTTCGATGAACTGGCCTTCTGATCGTGCTGTTGGTGGGAGACACAGGGCGGCGCCGGAAACGGTGGCCGCCCTGTTGGCTGAGTCTTCTTCTCCAAGTCCCGCGCTCTCGCCCTCTCGCCCTCCCTTCCTCTCCCCCTCGCCCTGCCCAAACGGCTGATGCCCCGCCTTCCTTGACATCGTAAATTGTATCTGTCATTTCACGTCAAGGAGAACCTTTGTATGAGTAAGTCAGAATCGCCTCTTGCCTCGTTTTCTGATGCCATTGCGGAGCTTGTTGCCGGCGCAAGCGCACCCGTCGTCGCCGTGCAGGGGCGGAGATCGATGTATTCCAGCGGTGTGCTTTGGAAGGAAGGGATCGTGGTCTCGGCGGCACACACGATCAGAAGAGATGAAGACATCGCGGTGACCCTGGCGGAGGGATCTCTTGCCAGGGCAAAGCTGGTGGGAAAAGATCCCGGATCAGATCTCGCCGTCCTTTCTCTTGAGCCCGCATCGGGATCGCCGGTGAAGAACGCCGCAAGCGATGCCGTCCGCATTGGCGATATGGCCATCATCGTGGGACGCTCGCCGAACAGCGGACCGAATGCGAGCGTCGGCATCATGAGCGCCGTGTCGGGCCCATGGCGCACATGGAGAGGCGGCCGGCTCGACCAGTACCTGCGCATCGGGGCAACGCTCTTTGCAGGATCCAGCGGCGGAGCCGTCGTCGATCAGACCGGCCGCGTCGTGGGGATTGCGACAAACGCCCTCTCGCGCGTGGCGGCTCTTGCTGTGCCTTCTTCGACCGTTCACCGGATCGTCGATGTTATTCTTAAGAAGGGGGCAGTTCCCACAGCGTATCTGGGGATCGGCCTTCACCCGGTCCCCGTCCCTGAGAACCTCCAGCAGCGGCTCAACATCAAGAACGTGCAGGGACTGATGATCCTTGCGGTCGACGCCGGCGCACCCGCTGAATCCGCGGGCATTCTCATCGGAGACATCGTTGTTGCCGTGGAGGGCGTATCTGTCGATAATCTCGAAGATCTCCAATCCGTCCTCGGTCCGGAGAGCATCGGGAAAAACCTCCGGTTCCGTCTCATTCGTGGCGGAGAATCAAAAGAGGTCGTCGTGACGCCCGGAGAACGGAGATCAGCGCAATGACGTTTCCAGAAGGGTTCGGCGAGATTGTCGAGAAGCTGAGGCGTTCGACGGTTGTTGTCGCCTCTTCCGGGCGCGGTGGCGGCTCGGGGTTTGTCACCGACGAAGGTGGGATTGTTGTTACGAATGCCCACGTTGTATCGACCCGCGTCGTGCAAGTGCAGTTGTGGGATGGGGAGATGCGCGAGGCGCGGGTCCTGGCCCGGGGTGGAGACGTTGATCTCGCCTTGCTGAAGATTCCGCCGGGCGGACTGGCTCCTGTGCGTTTCGCTGAATCCGCTGAACTCCGAAAGGGAGATTTTGTGATTGCAGTGGGGAATCCTTTTGGGTTTATTGGTGCAGTGACGACGGGGACCGTGAGAAGTGTTGGACCGGTGAGAGGCCTGGGCGAAGACTTCTATGTTCATGCGGCAATCCGGCTGGCACCGGGAAACTCCGGCGGCCCGCTTAGCAATGCGCGTGGGGAAGTGGTCGGCGTGAATTCGATGGTCGTCGGGAACACGGCGCTGTCCATTCCCGCGTCAAGAGTCCGGGAATTCATGAACCGCGCACGGATGGAAGCCACGCTCGGAGTCCTGGGCAGAAGGGTGCCGTTGTCGCTCAACGGCTCTCCCCATATCGGACTTGTCATCATGGAAATCCAACGCGAGAGCAGCGCCGAGGCGGCGGCGCTTCTTCCGGGCGACATTATTATCGGCGTAAACGACCGCCTGTTCCTCAACGTCACCGACGTCGATGAGGCGTTCCGATCGGAAGGTGAGCGGATGATGCGGCTGCAGTTTGTGAGGGGAGACCGGACGCACATCAGAAGTGTGACTCTGGTGCTCCATCCCCGGCGGAACCAGGCGGCATGATCCGCGTCCGAATTGAATCCGGTCAGCCGCTCGCGAGAGCGATGATTGCACGTCTCCTTGCCGGCAACAAGGAGATCGAAGTGCTGCCCTCCCCGGATTCTCCTGAGCCCGACGTTGTCATCGCATTCTCCGATGGGGAGGGGGAATGGGAATCGATACTGGATCGAGCGGAGGGTGCTGAAGTCATCCTTGTGGTCGACGATCCGTCCCTTCAGGACCTTGAGGATGCAATGCGCAACGGCATCCATGGCGTCCTTGCCATGGATGTCGGTCAGGAAGAGCTCATCGCCGCGCTGCAAGCAGTAGCTCAAGGTCTCGCAATATTCCCCTCGCGCGTCACCGATCAGGCCGGGCAGTTGCGGGGAAGCGATCCGTCCCCGACCGGCGCGCCGGAATCGCTCACCTCCCGGGAACGCGAAGTCCTTCTGTTGCTTGCCGACGGCCTCTCGAACAAGGTCATCGCCGACCGGCTCGGCATTTCCGACCACACGGTGAAGTTCCACGTGGCTTCAATTCTCGGCAAGCTCGGCGCCTCAAGCCGCACGGAAGCGGTGACCTCGGCGATCCGGCTCGGGCTGATTATGATCTGAACGGAGGCTGTCGGCGATTCGAAGAGAAAAGTTTCGTATCTTTCCCCACGATTTCTTCGTCCTTCTTCTCTTCCACCTGGCGGCACTCCTATGCAATGCATCCGGTCTTTCTCCGTCGTCCTCCTTTCAGCACTGTCGGGACTCGCAAACGCTCAGACGGTACTCTCGCGTCCTCCCGCCGTCCCGTTAATCACCACTGATCCGTACTTCAGCATCTGGTCGTTTGCGGATCATCCGGGCAACGATTACACCCGGCATTGGACAGGCGCGACGATCTCCGTCTGCGCGATGGTGCGGATCGACGGGACGGCGTATCGTCTCGTCGGGAAAAATGTCGAATCGCTGCCGGTGCTTCCTCTCGCGTCCACGTCCATCACACCCACACAGACCACGTATCATTATGGAGGAGCAGGCGTTGATGTGTCGCTTACCTTCACCGTCCCGCTCCTGCCCGATTCTCTCGACCTGATCTCGAGCGCTCTCGGGTATGTCTCCTTCGCCGTGTCGTCGACCGATGCGCGAGAGCACCGGGTGGAATTCTACATCGATCATTCGGCCGAGCTGTGTGTGGACCGCGCCGGGCAGAGCGTCGTGTGGGGGAGAGCGCAGGTCGAAGGGCTTGACGTCCTGGAGATGGGATCGCAGGATCAGCCGGTGCTCAAGCGGAAGGGGGATGATGTGAGGATCGACTGGGGTCACGCGTACCTTGCCTCGCCCCGGAGCCAGAACGGCTTGAGCGTGATCGCCTCCGCCGATGACGCGCGCGATGCGTTTCTCAAGAACGGCACTCTTCCATTATCGGACGACCTCCGGATGCCGCGCCCGGCAAACGACGACTGGCCGGTGTCGGCATTTGCCTTTGATCTCGGCGCTGTCGCCCGGCAGGCGAAACAGATCTTTGTGATGCTCGCCTACGATGACGGTTACGCCATCGAGTTCTTTCACCGGGCGCTCCCTGCCTATTGGAAACGGAACGGCCTGACGATGGCCGATCACCTCCGTGCAATGTCCGCGGCGCATGATCGGCTTCTTGATCTGTGCAACGACTTCGACAAGAGGTTGACGTCGGCTCTTGCGGAACAAGGCGGGCCCGGGTACGCGTCCCTCTGTGCGCTGGCGTATCGACAGGTCTTCGCGGCGCACAAGCTTGTCGCAGACATCGATGGAACGCCGATGCTGTTCCCGAAGGAAGACTTCAGCAACGGCTGCATCAGCACCGTTGATGTGATCTATCCTTCTGCGCCGATCTTCCTCTACCTCAATCCAACACTGTTGAAGGCGCTGATCACTCCCGTCGTTCTTTATGCGGAACTGCCCCGATGGAAGTTCCCCTTCGCCCCGCACGATCTCGGCACCTATCCGAAAGCGAACGGTCAGGTGTACGGTGGAGGGGAACAGGATGAGACGGACCAGATGCCGGTCGAAGAGTCGGGGAACATGCTGATCCTCACCTATGCGCTCTGCCGCCAAGAGAAAAGCGCAGAGTTCGCAGTGAAGCACTGGGACTGCCTGGCAAAGTGGGCCCGGTATCTCGAGCAGAAGGGACTGGATCCGGAGAACCAGCTCTGCACGGACGACTTCACCGGCCACCTTGCGCACAACACCAACCTCTCCATCAAGGCGATCATCGGGCTCGGGAGCTACGGATCGTTGTGCGGGATGGCGGGGAAGACACAGGAAGGGAAACGATATCTTGACCTCGCGAAGAAGTTCGCTTCACAGTGGGAGACGATGGCCAACGACGGCGATCACTACCGTCTCGCGTTCGATCGACCGGGGACGTGGAGCATGAAGTACAATCTGGTGTGGGATGGACTGCTCGACCTCGGACTGTTCAGTCCGGAAGTCCGATCCAAGGAGCTCGCCTATTACCGTTCGAAGATGAACACATACGGCCTTCCGTTGGACAATCGCGCTGACTTCACGAAGCCGGAGTGGATGATCTGGACGGCAACGATGGCGGCCGACAAAAAGGAGTTCACCTCGTTTGTTCAACCCATCATCGCCTACCTGAATGCGACGCCGGACCGCGTGCCATTCAGCGACTGGTACGAGACAAAGACGGCACGGAAGGATGCGTTTCAGGCAAGAAGCGTCCTCGGCGGACTATTCATCAGAATGCTGGCAATCGGCAAAGAAAACAAAGAGTAGGAAGGATGACACAGGAAGATGGGCGCAGGACGAGAACGGTGCGAGGGGTTTCTTCCTACATCCTACGTCGTCCTTCCTACCCTTTGCGACGTGTTGGTCCCGCCGCTCCTGGCGATATTGTGGCCCCGCGAGTTGCGGTTGATATCGTCGCCAGTCCTTCGTATCATCGTACTGACCGTACATGAGTCGACCCCTCCGACGGCTACGCCGTCTCATACCCCTGAAGGCCCTGGGCTTGGCCTTTGTCTTCGGCCTCTTTTCGGTCACCGTCATCGCGGTTGGACTGACGCTGCACATTCCCACCACCCCGATCACGACGGACGTTGGCGGCGTCTTTACGACGATGGGTTCCGCGCTGACGGGTCCGATCGGCGGTTCGTTGATCGGCCTTATGACCGGGCTGATGGAGCCGGATCCCCAGTTGAGGCTGTTTGTCACCATTGACAAGATTCTTGCCGGCATCTGGATGGGGTCGCTCTATTGGATTGTCCTACGGCGGTTCCGGGGATCGACCGTCCGGTTTGCCATCGCGTGGGTCATCCTTGTCTTCGGCTACTATTATGTAGCGCGCATCCCGGCATTCATCGGGTTGAAGATCTTCTTCCCGTCCGCCTTTCGTGCCCTTGCGGGCGGGTCGCCGCAGGTGCCTGATACCCTTGGTGCAGTCGATCTTTCCCTGTTCGAGGAAGCGTCGATCGTCGCGCTCCTGACCGGCGTGGCGCTCCTGGTGTTCCCATCCGCCTTACGAATGCCGGTGTGGCGTTCGGCACTCGACTACAAGAAGTATCTGGATCTGCGTCCGCACTCCAGGACGAGCCTGACCTTCCCGAGCACGCTCTCCGTTCGCCTCACCGTCTGGCTCCTGCTCCTTTCTCTCCTTCCCGTGATGGTCCTCAGCGCTTTTGTCTGGGACGATGTCACCCGCCTCGTGTATCAACAGGCGGGAGGGAGGGACGAACATCTTGCGGAAGATCTTTCCTCGATGATCGCGGGGAGAAGCGGGAAGGACGCCTCTGCGCTGCTGAAGCCATTCGTCGAGAGGGGGAGCCGGTCGATTCTCATCCTCGACGGACAGGGAACGATTCTCTACCATCCGGATTCCACATATGTCGGCCGTAGCGCGTACACCATCCTCGACTCCGGCGCCGTCAATGAGATTCTCCGCACGTCCCATGGATCCAATCTCGATACGACGCTGAGTGCTGTTCTTGGCTATCATCCGCTGGGCACGAGCTCCCACGTCCTGGTGGTGGTGGACCCGATTCGGTTTCTGTCTATTTCCCTGCATGACTTCCACCGCAGTTCCTATATCCGTCTCGGCGCAAGCATGATCCTGATCAGCATCATCGGCGGCTTCATCATGCTGATCCTCGTCGAGATGCCGATGAAACGCCTGACCCGGGTGACGACGCAAATTGGGAAAGGGAACCTCTCGGTGGGGGTGCGGGAATCCGATCTCGATGATGAGATCGCGGTCCTCGGCAGCAGGTTCAACGGGATGGTCAAAAACCTCCGCTCCCTCCGGGACGGCCTCGAAAGCGAAATCGGGTTCCGACGCGGCGTCGAGGCGCGCCTGCGGGAAAGCGAAGGGAAATACCGCACCATCATCGAACAATCGTTCGAAGGAATCCTTCTCGTCGATTCGGACGGCGCGGTGATCGAATGCAATCGCGCGTGCGAAGACATTCTCGGCGTCCCCCGGGCGGAGGTCATCGGCAGGAAAACCTGGGACATCTATCGGATGCTGACCAGGGGCACGAACACACGCGTGGACAGCGCGGAGGTGTTCCGGCAGGCAACCCTGGAAATGATCCGGGAAGGGTCCACGCGCTACGAGGGCGCCTCGGAGATCGTGTTCGTCAGGCCCGACGGGAAGTCCAGGATCCTGCAGCAGACTGCCTTTCCGATCCGGCGTGAAGGGGGCAATCGGGTCGGGGTCATTTTGCAGGACATCACCGAGCGCAAGGAAAATGAGGAGGCCCTCCGGCGGTCCGAGGAAAAATTCTCCCGGGTCTTCCACACCACGCCGGATGCCGTGGCGATCACGCGCGTGCGCGATGGGAGATATCTTGACATCAACGAGGGGTTCAGCACGATCACCGGGTTCTCCCGGCACGAGGTCATCGGGAAAACGGCGGCGCAGCTGAGAGTGTGGGTGGACGAGAACGACAGGGCACGGTTGTTCGAGGCGGTGCGGACCATGGGAGAAGTGGCGGGATTCGACGGACGGTTCAGAATGAAAGACGGTGCGCTCGTCGATGCGCTCGTGTCAGCAAGGACGATCCCGATCGAAGGGGAAGAGTGCGTGCTGCTGATCGCGCGCGACGTGACCGAACGCCGACGGGCCGAAGAGGCGTTGCGCGAAAGCGAGGAACGGTTCCGCAGCGTCTTCGAGCATGCGGCGGTGGGGATCTGCTACGCGTCGCTCGACGGCCGGCTGCTCCGTGTCAATTATGCGTTGTGCAAGATCACCGGATACACGGATGAGGAACTCACCGGGATGAGCTTCGCCGGGCTTTCATCGGGCGAAGAGGCGGCAGGTGATCTCGACCGCGTGGTTTCCGTGCTGAGAGACGGCATCCCGAGTTTCACCCTCACGCGCCGATACAAACACAAATCCGGCCGGAACATCTGGGTGAATATGACCATGTCGCTGATCCGCGACGCGTCCGGAAAGCCCCAGTCGTTCATCGGGATCATCGAGAACATCACCGAACGAAAGAAAGCCGAGGAGGAGATCGAACGGTCGCTCCATGAGAAGGAACTCCTCCTGAAAGAGATCCACCACCGTGTCAAGAACAACCTGCAGATCATCTCGAGCCTGCTGAACCTGCAGGCCGAAGCCATCCGCGACTCCCAGGACCGCTCGCTGTTCCGCGACAGTCAGGACCGGATCCGATCGATGGCGCTCATCCACGAGAAACTGTACCAGACGGAAGACTTCTCGCATGTCGATTTTCAGCAGTACCTGAAAAGCCTCCTCCTGTCGCTGTTCCGATCATACCAGATCCCGATGGTGACCTGCGTCGAGCGGATCGACGACATTCGTCTGAACATCGATGCCGCCATCCCGTGCGGATTGATCGTGAACGAACTCGTCACAAATGCACTGAAACACGCATTCCCGGACGGAAGAAAGGGCGAAGTGCGCGTGTCGTTCTTCCGCAACGGCGCCGGGCAATTGGTGCTGGAAGTGAGTGACAACGGCGTCGGCATGCCGGTATCGGATGAGAAGGAGAAGAAGGACCAGCTCGGCCTTGAGCTGGTGTCCATCCTCACGAATCAGATCGGCGGACAACTTTCCGTTCAGCGCGGGCAGGGCACGACGTTCCAGATCGTGTTCTCGCAAGACTGACCGCTGCAGCTCTCCGGAGTCTAATTCCCCGTTCCCTTCACGCGATACGCCCTGGCCGTAATATACGGCACGAATCCATCCGGCTTGCCCGGCGGCGCAATCTCGAAGAGCATGCCGAGAGAATCTGCGCCGATCGCCGCGTAGGTCAACCGGAAGCGCGGAGCTGACGTGGAGCTGTCGCTCAGAAAGACAGCCGCGCGCGACGGATCCAAACGCACCTGGTAAGCAATGATGTGCCCTTCATTGTCAAAGTACATCGCCCGTGTGTCTGCAGCGGAGGCGTGATAGACCACCATCAGGTCATCATGCCGAAATCCTGGACGGTCCGCGGTTGAAGGATACACGGCGTAGTTTTTTCGAACGAGCACCGTCCCCTGGAGATCTCGTTCAAAGGTAAATCCCCCCGACGCTTCTCCAGGAGTTCCGGTTCCTACTCCCTGCCACGTCCCGAGCATGAAGTTGTAGCCGTCCCATCGCGGCTGATTTTTCGTCGTTTGTGCCACGGAGCACGTCGAGTTCAGAATCGCAATGAGAAGGAATACAAAAGAGGTGCGCATGATACATTCCCTGTTCCGGTGATGAGTCTGAATCATGAATAGTGCGGCGGAGTGCAAAATGTCAATTTTCTTTGAAACCTGCTGAAAAGACTTTATGATTCCTTTACGGGAGGAAGGAACTTCTGAACCTGAGATTATGTATAATGATTATCGATGATTGTCTAGTCCCGTATTCTCATCCCTCTGCATGTTGATTATGAATCGGCTCGTACAACAGCGCGCAACCTGGTGGGTTCTTGCATCGTGGCTGGTGGTTCTTTCCGTTACTGCCGATTCGATCAACCTGGATGATCTGGTCCCGGGCGTCTACGTGGCGCATGACGAGGTTGAAGCAACGAGTCCGGCGCCAGGTTTCTCCATCACGCATCCAGGTGTCTTGCCTGCGCAACGCGGTGCTTTGAAGGTCTCGCACCCCAGGTCGAGCTCGCGCGAAAGGTCCGGCGTACCAACGCGCATAGTGTTCGACGAAGACAGCCCTTCGGAAGCGGCAAGACCCGTCGAAATCACACTCTCTCCCGTTACCCTGAGCGTTGATGAACAATCCGCCACGTTTCAAGGGAGCGGATCAGAGAGTCCCCTGCACCTTCTGTATTGTTCACTTCTCATCTGAAATCTCTGCTACCACCCCTGTGAGCGTGTGTCCGTTCGCGATTCATCCGGGACGGAGACGATGTCCTCACACATTCATCCCGTAGCGTATCCGTTGGAGGGTCTTCATGACCTTACGCAAGACCATCATTGTTCTTGCGATGCTCCAACCCTTTGTCGCCGTTGAAGGAATCCGTGCGGAAGTCGGTGGAGCTCGCGACACCGTTTCAGCAGCAGCTTCCACGGTGTGCATGCCGGATTCGACGCGTGTGCATCCCGTCCGACTTGCCCTGGTCGGCGGCATCACGGCGGCGACGGTTGTAGGCGTTCATCTGTACCAGCAAAAAGCGTGGTGGCAGGGCCCGCGCGCCCCGTTTCGTTTCGAGAACGATTGGGACTATGCCCTGAACGTCGACAAACAGGGACATGCGTACGGAGCATATCTCCTCGCGCATCTCTTCGGCTACGCCATGCGATGGAGCGGGGAGGATCAGGCGTCGAGCGTACTCTATGGTTCAATGTTCGGACTCGGATATCAGCTCTATGTTGAAGTGGAAGACGGCTTTCACAAGGACTACGGCTTCAGCCCGGGGGATGCAATCTCCGACGTCGCGGGCGCGTCGGTCCCGCTCCTTCAGGAGACGTTTCCGGTGCTGAAGTCGTTCGCCCTGAAATGGAGCTACTACCCCAGCAAGGAATACCTGGACGCCTTGAAACAGCAACAATCACGGGTGTTCATCGACGACTATGAAGGACAGATCTACTGGTATTCGTGGACTCCGAGGGCCATGTTCGACAGTCCGTCGCTTTCCTGGCTCCCTGAGTGGCTGGGATTGTCGGTCGGGATGGGTGCACGGCAGCTCTACGATGCGAGCCAACGTCACCGCATCGTGGCGGTCACGCTGGACGTCAGTCTCTCTCGAATTCATACAGGAAGCGATTTCGTCGATGCTCTCCTTACTGCGTTGGATCATATTCACGTCCCGGCGCCCGGGATTTTCGTTGAGCACGGGACGGTGACGTTCGGAATCATCTACTGATGAAGAAGAG
>DATJPR010000293.1:0-3841 GCA_035506295.1 Bacteroidota bacterium
TCAACAAGATCTTTAGTTACTACGGCAACAACGGGGATGGCGCCTACAATCCTTACAGCTCCGATAATGAAGGGCTCGAGTGGCAAAAGGGGGACAACAAGCACGTCGTCTACGAAGAGGGCATCGTCTGGGGTTGCTACCAGGCCGGCACACTGAAGACCGGTGGCTCAATGTACCGGAAAGCGCTACAGGCGGGACCGATTATCAGTCGAGGCACGAATTCGACCCCTCCAGTCGCGGACAACCCCACCAACCCCACGAACGGGATCTACCGAGTCCGACCTGATATCCCCCCGATCCCCGGCGTCACCGATCCGGCGGATCCCAGAGCGGCCGGGGAATTGTCCATCATCCAAAACAGCGAGGTCCCATTCATTGGGAGGTATGAATCCGTTCCCGCTGCGCAAATCCTGCAGCAATATTGGCTTGACTGGCAGAACTGGCCCGCAGCGCAAGGCGCGCCGTTCACCGACGTTGATCATAACGGCGCGTACGATCCGGCCGTCGATGTTCCCGGTGTTCCGCTTTCGGATCAGACCCTCTGGTACGTTGCGAATGATCTCGACTCCATCCGGACACTCAACCTTTCCGGCTCCAAGCCGATCGGGCTGGAGATGCAGAAGACCATCTGGGCGTACAATCTCGGGGGCGCACTTGCCCAAACAGTGTATTCCAGGACTCGAATCCTGAACAAGAGTGGTGTGCCGCTCGACTCGATGTTCATCATGCAATGGGTCGATCCCGATATTGGCGATGCCGCAGATGATTTCGCGGGATGCGATACACTCATGAACCTGGGCTACGCGTACAACGGAAACACCGTTGATGCAATCTACGGATCCGCACCCCCTGCTGTGGGGTACCGTTTGCTTCAGGGTCCCATTGTGGCTGGGACTGCAGGCGACACGGCGATGTTTGGCGATGCGTATCGGCCCGGTTTCAAGAATCTTCCGATGTCGGCATTCGTATCCTATTCGACCTGTGCTTGTGCCACCAGCGATCCGGTACAAGGTCAGGGAGGAGACATTCAGTTGTATCGACTGATGAATTCTACGAGCGCCTACTCCGGAGCGCCGTTCATCGATCCCACCACGAACCAAATCACGAGATTTGTGCTTCCAGGCGATCCCGTCAAGGCCACGGACGGATCTGCCGGCTGGGTCGATGGTATGGCGGGACTCTCGCCGAGTGACAAGAGGTTTTGCGTGATCTCAGGACCATTTCCCATGGCGAGAAATGATACACAGGAGGTCGTCGTCGCCACGATTGCCGGTCAGGGTGCGGATCGATTCTCGAGCATCACAGCCCTGAAGGACGCCGCCAGGGTCGTCGGGGCGGCCTTCAAGCGACTCGGGCGTGAACTACCACCGGTATTCGCGTATTCGATTGCACACTCCGGCGACAACGCTACGGTGACGTTCCGGGCGGATGCGCAAAAGGTCAATGCGACGGCCGTGACGGTGAACTTGAAGACCTATACGGATTCCATCGTTGGTAGCGTGGCGCTGCTCGACGACGGTCTCCATGGGGATGGTGCGGCCGGGGACGGGATCTTCGGCGGGTCAGTGCAGATCACGCAACAGCCGTCAGGACTCATTGCCGAAGCGGTCGTATCTTATCCCGACGGACTGGTCATGCAATGGCCTCGGGTCCTGGAGAACATCGCTACGGCGAAGATTGCCATCTCCGCATACTCCGTGGTGTCGGACAACATCAACAATGACGGTATCGTGAACCCCGGCGAAAACATCCGCTATGGGTATTCATTGACCAACGAGTCTTCACTCTCGTTCATCGATCTCAGCATTACGGCCAACCCGGTGTCATATCCCGTTGCCTCGATTGTCATCCCGATGCTCCCGGGCAATGCGACACAACCGTTGGTATACGACGCGCGGAACCCATACTCGTATCAGGAGTTCAATGTTCCTCCGCAATACACCGATTCAACCTTCAGCGTCGAACTCCTGGTCTCCGATCCCAATCACAACGTGTGGAGAGACACGCTCGTGTTTCCGGTGCAGCCGATTCACTCTCGTGTGTATCACTCACCGCTAACACGGATCGCCGGGACAGTCCCGGGTGATTTTGACATCATGGTCGTTGATTCATCAAAGGTCAAGAACCACGTCTATGTCATTCGCGGCGCGGAACTCAACGAAGGAGTCAGCGGATATTCCGTGAAGGATTCGTCGACCGGCGTCATTCTCATCGAGAATCACGCATTGCCGGACAGTCTCGGACACACGAGCCCGATTGTCGACGGGTTCAAAATCCTTCTTGGATCAGTCAGTACCAAAACGGGGATGCAGCAATGGAGCATCCCGCAAGGTGTTCGGCAGTTCTCGCCGGTAGGAGGATACCCCGGATTGGGGCTCGAAGGCTTCAGTAGCGCGTATGACCCGTCATCGTATGACATAGGCCGCGGTACTATTGGGATGGCCGGACATTTTGCGTATTGCGGCGTCGCTACCACCTTGACGAAGCCGTCACAATATCACACGGTGCTGCTCAAACTAGCGGCCGTGGACAATCTCGGCTTGTGGGATCCAAGGACAACGTGGCGAGATGACAATATCTCATATGGCTATCGTTACCTGAGAGGGTCCGTTGCGGATCCCTTTGACTCGACGTTCGCACCGTGGATCATCAACAAGGGTCCTGGACTTCCATATCAAGATTTCAACCGCTCAGTTCCTTTCTCAGCGTGGGACATGGAGACCACCCCTCCTACGCGGTTGGCGGTCGGGATGATGGAGAACAACGCAGTTGGTGGGAAGGTCGATGGTCGGTATTGGCCCGGGAATACCATGGACGACAACCGCGTCGCGGGCGAAATCTGTCTGATCTTCTCCACGCCCTACAGTGACACCCCCGATCCGACCCTGCAAGTCAATCTCATCAACACTGCGACCCCGATAATGTGGGTAATGACGTGTGCCCGGCGTAGTGAGACGCCCTGGCTTGAGGGTGATCAATTCCAGATTACAGCCTATCATCAACCCACGTCGGCCGACGTGTGGACTTTCAATCCTTCGATCGTTCTCGCTGTTCAGAAGGCCAATTCCCCTTCTGCGTTCGCGCTATCGCAGAATTATCCGAACCCTTTCAACCCAACGACATACATTCGATACACGATCGCAGGGGTTAGGGGTCAGACGTCAGGAGTCAGCGAGGTTCGGCTTGCCGTGTACGATATTCTCGGACGGCAGGTGGCGGAGTTGATGCACGAACGGCAGGCACCTGGGATATACAAAGTGCGGTTTGACGGAGCGCGATTGGCGAGCGGTGTCTACTTCTACCGGTTGCAAGTGGGATCATTCAGCCAGACGAAATCGATGATCCTGATGAAATAACTTCTTTCCTGTAGAGCACGTGCGTCCTCAGCCTGTGGCCTGGCTCGAGCTTCGGGTGTTCGAATTCCCCCGCATATTGCATGCCGATCCGCTCCATGACGGCGATCGATTTCAGGTTGAGCTTCGATGTGAAAGAGACAATCTCCTGGAGATGAAGCGTCGAGAACCCGAAGTCCAGGCATGCCTTGGCGCCTTCGGTTGCGAACCCCTGTCCCCAGAACGGCCGGGCAAGGCGCCAGCCGATTTCGACGCAGGGAGTGAAGGCTGCGGTGAATGTCGGTTCGTTGAGGCCGATGAATCCCATGAATTCGTGTGAGCGCTTCAACTCGACGGCAAACAGACCGAATCCTCTATTCTCCATGAACGCTGTGATCCTCTGGTAGAGCTGAAGCGATTCTTCGGAAGACAGCGTGCTGGGGAAGTATTCCATCACTTGAGGATCGCCGTTCATGAGGGAAAACGGCACGACGTCGGCCTCCGTCCAG
>DATJPR010000294.1:0-5921 GCA_035506295.1 Bacteroidota bacterium
GATCTTGCGCAACAAACATGAACATGTGGATTGGAACACGTTCTGCACTGTCGTCGCGAATCTCCGGGCATTTTTCACCGATGAAGAGTTTGTTGAATTGGCACGTGAATCGACCGCCACCGGTCTCTTACTGGGTGGCAACACGCTGATCGGCAGACTCTTGTATAACTGTTCGGACCTCTACTGGTGGATGAACACCACTACGAAGGGACCGGGGTCTCAACTGTTCGCTTGTGTTACACCGTCCACGGAAAAGGTCGGCGACCATCACCTGCGGGTCACTCTTTCGCTCGCTCCCGACCATCGCTATTGCCGAGAGTTCTTCTTGCTCTCCAAGGGAGGTCTGGAGGCTACTCCCACCATCATCGGCCTGCCACCAGCCAGAGTTGAGATGCGTGAGATTGCCGATGGAGCCGTTTACGAAGTGTTTTATCCAAGGGGAGGCGGAACTCTCTCCTGGCTCCGGAGGGGGGCAACGTGGCCATTTTCTGCGCGCGCCATCGCGCGTGAGCTCAAGCAGGCAAACGAAGTCCTTCTGGAGCGATACAAAGCGTTGGAGGAGGCCCAAAGGGAGATTCAGCATCAGGCTCTGCAACTTCAGACGGCCTTCAGCATCAGTGAGGTCATCCGCAAGAATCTGGATCTTGATGCAACGATGGCGGCGGTTGGGCAATCGCTCATCGATGTCGCACACTTTGTCGCCGCGGAGGTGATCGTCTTCACACCACAGGGGAGGGAGGGTCGGAACCGGTCTGTAGTGCAAGGTGCCATCCCTTCCGCTGCGAGAAGGCTGAACCAGCCCCTTGAGGCGAGAGGCACACCCGTTGGAAGCATTTTCGTCTGGCTCCAACCCGAGGCCGACGCTCGTGCCTCGGAAGAACTCCTGCATCAGGTTGCTCCGACCATCGCGATGGAGATCAACGACGCAGTCTCCTATACGCTCCTCTCTGAATACCGCACGAGGGAGAGCCTGATGCAGCATGAGTTCTCGCGACGACAGATGGAGTCGCAGGAGGGGGAGCGAAAACGATTGGCTGGCGAGCTCCATGACGGCTTGGCGCAAGACCTCCTCGTGGCGAGCAATCGGCTTCAACAGTTTCTCGAGGAAGGAGAAGATCCTCACTACGATCTGCGACAAGTGGCGTCGCTCCTCCAAGGCTCGATCGAAAGCGTGAGAGAAATCTCGGCGAACCTTCACCCCCATCACCTCGACCGGTTGGGGTTCGTTCCTGCAATCGAAGCGATGATGGACAAGCTTCGTCGGACGTCAGCCCTCGAGATTGAAGGGTCGTTCGAAGCGCTTGACGGTGATCTCCCGAAGGAGACCGAACTCCATCTCTACCGTATTCTTCAAGAGGGTCTGACCAACATCGTTCGCCACGCATCGGCCAGCCGCGTAAGACTCTCTGTGAAAAAGAATTTCGGGGTTGTTGAAGTTTTCCTGGTGGATGATGGGAAGGGATTCGACGTTTCGGATCCATATGGCGGTAAGATTGGAGCGGGAGCGCGCCATGGGTTTGGACTGGCAAGTATGGCCGAACGTGCCCGGATATTCGGGGGCGTTGTCAAGATCGAATCATCGCCGGGCATGGGCACTACGGTGCACGTGATTGTTCCGTGCAAGGACTGAAGGACCGTGAACGCCACGACGCGAATCATCATCGCCGACGACCACCCGATATTCCGGGATGGTCTCGTGAGGACCATCGAGCGAGAGCCGATGATATCGCTTGTCGGTCAGGCTGGGGACGGAGCCGAGGCGCTGCGCCTTGTGACGGAGATGCGTCCGGACATCGCGGTTCTCGACGTCTCGATGCCGGTGCTGGACGGCCTGGAGGTCGCTCGATCAGTCCACGAGCTGGCGCTGCCGACGGAGCTGGTTTTCCTCACGATGTACAAGGACGAGAAGTACTTCAACCGGGCCCTGGATCTTGGTGTACGGGGGTATCTGATCAAGGATAGCGTCTCGTCCGAACTGCTGGCGTGTCTCAGGGCGGTGGCCGGGGGGCAGTATTACATCAGTCCCGTAATTTCCCACCTCCTCGTCGAGAGGAGCAAGAAGGCAGAAACCCTGGCCGGCGCAACGCCCACCTTGGAACGGCTGACGCCCGCAGAGCGCCTGATCCTCGGCTTTGTGGCCGAGAATTGCACCAGCAAAGAGATTGCCGGGAAGTTGTTCGTCAGTGAGCGCACGGTGGAGAACCATCGGATGCATATCATTCAAAAGTTGGGACTTCGTGGTCACAACAAATTGTTGCAGTTCGCCCTCGAGAATAAATCGGCCCTGAGTACTTCCACTCATGTGAAATGAGTACTTCCCGTCGACAAAGTTGAGTAGTTCGTTTCATTGAAGAGCCTCCGAACCCGCCGTACCTTCTCACCAGCACCCGACAGCTTTCACATTCCCAGCCGGATATATGATTTTTCTGATCGTCGACGATAATCCGAAGATACGGGCTACGGTAAAACAGTTTCTTGCCTCGAGGATCCCCGGCCATCACATAGTCTACGAGGCGTCCGACGGCAGGGAAGCGATCGGTATATTCGAGGAGAGACGTCCGGACTGGGTCTTCATGGACATCAAGATGGAGCCGGTCGATGGACTGACGGGGACCAGGAACATTATCGCCGCACACCCTGACGCGAAGATCGTCATCCTGACCAATTATGATGATCCGCAATTTCGGCGGGCTGCAAGAGAAGCGGGTGCGACAGCGTTTGTGGCGAAGGGGCGACTTGAGCGTATTCTCCAGGTTCTTGCGGAAGTCGCAGCATTCCATTGGAACGGGGCTTCACAAACGTCCTGATGGACATTCATGAAGCAGCCGTGAAGGAACTACATCTCCTCTTTTGAGTTTTCTGACCGACGCAGTGACGTAGATCTTGTCGTGTTAGCCTGCCGGCGTCCAATCGATTCACGGGACGGTTGAATCGTTTTCGCATTGCCAGAACCACCCGAATCCCCGTCCGCCTGATCAAGCGTAATTCCAGGGAAGGCAGTCGGGCGGGCGTTCAATCCGACGACAGTGATCAGTGGCAGCGGCCGGCCGCCAGCCACGTGCGAATTGCGGTCTACGATATTCTTGGCGGGGAAGTGGCGGTCCTGATGGATGAAAAGAAGGAAGCTGGGAGGTATGAGGTGACGTGGGATGCGGGCGGATTCGCACGTGGTGTGTACACTTGCCGGATGACGGCGGGCATCTTCGTCGACTGCAAGAAGATGGCTTTGACAAAGTAGAAAGTCTGGGCTCCTTTGCCCGGTACGGGGGAGCGTTTCGTTCAGACATAGAATCTCGTGTTGTTGAGGCAGAGTCTGCATTTGAGACCGACAAGTGAAGGAGGAACAGCGATTGACCACCTCGTTGAGGAGGAACAAATATGAGAATCATTTGCAGATTTCTTCTACTAGTCCTACTGGGTTCGAGCGGCATGGATGTACTGCACAGTCAGTGGGCGCAAACGAATGGGCCGTATGGTGGACCCATCTCTTCTCTTGCCGTAAGCGGTACCAGTCTCTTTGCCGGGACATTCAACGAGGGCGTCTTTCGTTCAAGTGACGAGGGCACCAGTTGGGCTCCGGTCAACTCCGGCTTGAGTTGCCTCAAGATTGGGCCACTTGTCGCCGCGGGGGCATATCTTTTCGCTGCGACATCGGACTGCGGCGTCTATCGGTCCTCTGACATGGGCCTTAGCTGGAGGGAGGCGGGCTTGCAGGGAACGTATATCATTGATCTTACGGTGAGTGATAGCAATCTCATTGCCGGAACTCAGAGCGGCATCTATTTATCCGCTGACCTCGGCACAAACTGGGTTCCGGCCAACAACGGGCTGCCAAAGTGGCTCTACGATACAACATCCTACGCTGTGATTAGCGCTGTTATCTCTCGGGGACGGAAGCTCTATGCTGGGACAGGCGTGGGGGAGATTCTTGTTTCCACCAATAACGGTCTGTGCTGGTCTCGGGTCTCCACAGATTCAATTCCACCGGCTTGCTTTCGGATCTCCTCATTCGCCGTCTCGGGCACGAATCTTTTTGCTGGGCTAGATATGAATATGCGGCCCTGGGCAATCATCTTGCGATCTGTAGACAACGGCACGACATGGACTTGCCCGAACAAGCTGGTGATCACTGACTCGGGCTGGACTCTTCCAGGCTCCGCGTTCCTTCCCACAATCCATGCTCTTGAAGCCATTGGGACGAATGTCTTTGCCGCGACTGATGGCGGCGTCTACCTCTCCACCAACAACGGCACAAGTTGGACTCCAATCAATGAGGGCTTGCCAAAGCCCACATACGATTCGACGCAACCCATCCCAGTCTGGTGCCTTGCGATAGGCGCAACGGACTTGTTCGCCGGCACCTATGACGGCGGTGTGTGCAAGAGGCCATTAGCGCAGATGATTACGTCGGCCCAGCCATTGGCGACGGTTTCACCCCAGGGATTCTGCCTTGAACAAAACTACCCCAACCCGTTCAATCCGAAAACAGGGATCAGGGTCCAGGGGTCAGGGAACAGGGACATGCGGCTTGTAGTGTATGATCTTCTGGGGAGAGAAGTCGCTGTCTTGGCGAACGGCAAATATCCGGCTGGAGAACACACGTTTACCTTCGATGGAACGAACCTGGCAAGTGGTGTTTACATGTATCGCCTGACAGCCGGGGCGTTCTCCGCGGTTCGGAGGATGCTCTTGGTTCGTTGACGGCAGCACGCTTTTTCTCCCCTTCTCCGATTCCCCCCCATCTCCCCTTCGGCGGGGCATGGGCGCAGGGATGCGGACAGTGGACAGTAGGGTACGGCTTGTGGTGTACGATCTGCTCGGCCGGGAAATTGCCATCCTGGCGGACGGAAGATATCCGGCGGGCAAATACGATTTCACCTTTGATGGCAGCAACGTTTCAAGCGGAGTGTACTTCTGTAGACTATCGGGCGGGACGAGCCAAATCACTCGCCGAATGATGCTCTTGAAGTGATGGTCGACTGTAAGCTGTTTGCTTGTTTCAACCTTCTCTCCCGCTCCCCCACTCTCCCCATCTCCCCCTTTGCATGGGCATGTGGGGAGGGTGTCGAGCGGCGTCTGTTTCTATCGTCTCACAGCCAGATCATACTCTGCCGTTCGTAGAATGATTATGATCGGGTAAGCGATCAGGTCCTTCAGGGACCGAAAGGAGGATTTATGCGAAAGATGATACTGTTGCTGGGGTCCTGCCTGATCCTGGTCGGCGCGATCACCGGTCAGCAAATCTCTCGAAAACTCCCCGCTGACAATCGGCCCGACTGGCCGCAAATCCAACGTGTGGTGTCGCACGATCGCAACTTCACGAAAACGTCGGGGCTGTCATTCTACAAGAGGAAATCGGAGTGGCAAAAGATTATTGATTCAACTTGGGGGCCGGGATTGCCGCTTGCGTCGAAGTTGCAGCTTTTCGATAGCTATGCCCAAGCACTGACGGAGAAGTTCGATGGCTTCGTGTCCCTCGGCATCAGTTGGGCTTCATGGGATTCGATCAAGACTGCATTTCGTTCGAGGATCAATGACTCGACAAGTCGAGGCGCGTTTGCGGCCATCATGTCACACTTTGCCTGGCAACTTCGTGATGGTCACACTCAGGCTTTGGACACCGTTGTCACCAGCACACCTTTGAACCCCGGAGTGCCTCTGCTGAATATCTGGCCGATGTCGACCGCGGAACATTTTGGCGCTGTTCTCACAGCGCTTCCTGACAGCACCGCTCTTGTCCTTCGTACGGTTCAGAACCATCCTTTGGGTCTTGAGCCGGGAGATGTTGTTCTGGGATACGAGGGCGTGTCCTGGAAACGTCTCGTGAGAGAACTCATGCTCGCATGGCTCCCCATTAACTCGTCTGGTGAGGGAGCCGCCTCAGCGGAGATCCACACGCTCATCCGGAGTGTCGGGAATAA
>DATJPR010000295.1:0-32598 GCA_035506295.1 Bacteroidota bacterium
GGCGATGGTGACTTGACCGGTAAGACCGGCGAGCGAGACAATTTCCGCTTCACGCTGGTGATGTTTGGCGTTCAACACGTTGTGCGGGATCCCCTTGCGCTTCAGCATCCTGCTCAACGTTTCGGAAACTTCAACGCTGGTGGTTCCCACCAGGACCGGGCGCCCTTCCGTACGCTTGTGCTCGATCTCCTCGATGACTGCGTTGTACTTCTCCCGCTTCGTCTTGTAGATCACGTCGTTGATATCGTCCCGGATCATCGGCTTGTTGGTCGGAATGACCACGACGTCCAGCTTGTAGATGTCAAAGAACTCGGCTGCCTCGGTTTCCGCGGTGCCGGTCATCCCGGCGAGCTTGCCGTACAGCCGGAAATAGTTTTGTAAGGTGATCGTGGCGAGCGTCTGCATGTCGCGCTCGACTTTCACCCCTTCTTTTGCCTCGATGGCCTGGTGCAGGCCGTCGGAATACCGCCTTCCCGGGAGGAGACGGCCGGTAAACTCGTCGACGATCATGACCTTTCCGTCGTCGGAGACGACGTACTCGTCATCCTTGGCATAAAGCGCGTAGGCCCGCAAAAGCTGCGTCACCGTGTGGATCCGCTCGCTCCGCTCGGCATACAGCACATTCAGCTCGTCCTTCCGCTGCTGCTTCTGCTCGTCGGTCATCCCGCTGTTGGCTTCGAGAAGGCTGATCTCCGTACCCAGATCGGGCAGCACAAAAAAGTCTTTGTCGCCCACCATGGGCATGAGGAAGTCGCGCCCCTTTTCCGTCAGATTGATCTGATGATTCTTCTCATCGATCGCGAAATACAGCTCGTCGTCGATCTCGTGCATCCGACTCCCCTGGTCGCGGAGATATTCGATCTCCGTGTCCTGGACGAGTTTCTTGTTCGACGGTTCCGACAGGACCTTCAGCAAGCGCGGATGCTTCGGGAGGCCGCGGTTCGAGCGGAGCAGGAGGACGCCCGCCTCATCGGTCTTCCCTTCACTGACCAGTTTTTCGGCATCGGCGACAATCTTGCTGATGAAATTCCGCTGCTGATTGACGATACGTTCGACGTACGGCTTCATCTCGTCGAACTTGTGGTCCTCGCTCTTCACGGGCCCGCTGATGATCAGCGGTGTGCGGGCCTCGTCGATCAAGACGGAGTCCACCTCGTCGACGATGGCATAGAAATACTCCCGCTGGACCAGGTCTTCCTTGTCGATGACCATGTTGTCGCGGAGGTAGTCAAAGCCGAACTCATTGTTGGTGCCATAGGTGATGTCGCACCCATATTCACGCCGGCGTTGATGGGGATCGAGGGAGGTCTGGATGCACCCGATCGTGAGGCCGAGGAATTCGTAGACCTGCCCCATCCAGACACTGTCGCGCTTCGCAAGGTAGTCGTTGACCGTTACGACGTGCACGCCGCGGCCGGGCAACGCATTCAAATAGACGGGCATGGTGGCGACAAGGGTCTTCCCTTCGCCCGTCGCCATTTCGGCGATTTTTCCCTCGTGAAGAACAATCCCGCCGATCAGCTGGACGTCGAACGGGATCATTTCCCAGATGACGGGATTTCCCAGAAGGTCGAAGCGGTGTTTGCTCTCGGTCAGACGGCGGCAGGCGTCTTTCACAACGGCAAACGCCTCCGGAAGGATCTCATCGAGGATCTCGCTCGTCAATGTGTCCCGTTCTTCCTCCGCTGCATCCAGTTCTTCCACGAGCGCTTCGCGCTGCGCGCTCTCCATATCCTCCTTCAACTTTTCACGAACCCCGGCGATCTTCTCCTCAACCTCTTTGAGGCCCTCCTGGATTCGTCCGCGGAATTCCTCGGTCTTCGCCCGCAACTCCTCGTCGGAGAGGCTTTTCAATTCCTCCGCGTGCTGGTTGATTTCATCGACGATCGGAAGCACCGTACGCACATCCTTCTCATATTTGCTTCCGAACAGTTTTTTCAGAACCTGTAGCATTCTTCTCTCGCGCCGATCATTGATTATTTGAGCAAATATAGGGAGATTCGCAAATGGAAACAACAAAGGCTCTCCGCGCCTTCTGCGCCCTCTGTGTGTCCTTTGTTCTTGCCGGATGCGTTGCTGCGCCCGCCCTTGCGCCGTACCCGAGTGAACGGGAGGGGCAGACGTTCACCCGTAACGCAGAGTTCGCGCGGAAGATCGACCGTCTGTTGCCCGACTCTCTCTTTCCACCTTCCAACATTGCCCTTCTCATCGGGAATCTTGACGACCGATCGATCCTCTACGCGCGCAACGCCGACTTCCTGTACAATCCTGCTTCCAACCAGAAGCTTTTCACTGCCGCCACTGCTCTTGCGGTGCTTGGGCCGGCCTATTCGTTTGCGACGGTCGTTGCGCTCGACACGCTCCAACAGACGATCTATCTGCGTGGCAGCGGCGATCCGCTGCTCACGCCGGGCGATCTCGGGCGCCTTGCCGACACGGTCGCCCTGTACGTTGGCCCCTATCGCGCATGGACCATCGACGGCGACGCCACGCGATTCGACACTCTGTACTGGGGTCCGGGCTGGATGTGGGACGATGCTGACGATCCGTCGGGTATGGGAGTATCCGCGCTTACGGTCAACAGCAACACCGTCGATGTCCACGTCGCCGCCGGCGATTCCCTGGGGACCACGCCCAGGGTCTTCGTTGTTCCTTCGACGTCGTATGTCCGTGTCATCAATGAAAGCACCGTCGTCGATTCCGTCACACGTCCGTTGCGTGTCTCGCGGCCTCTGCAGACACCGTCGAACGTCATCCGGGTTACCGGCGAACTGCGTCGCGATGCACGTCGCACATTGTCGATCGCAGTCCATGGGCCGGAGCGATTCGCCACAACGCTCCTTGCAGAGGCCCTCGTGCAACGCGGTGTCCGTGTTGCAGGCACGCGCCTCGGAACAATGCCGCCGGGCGCGTTTCCGGTGGCGAAGATCGAACACGCCCTCGACACGGTCCTTACGTACATGGACAAAGTGAGCGACAATCTTTCGGCTGAATGCCTTACGAAGACGTTGAGCTTCGCGGGATCGGGAACCCCGGGGAATTGGACGGATGGAACCGGGGTGATCCGGAAATACCTCGAGCAAAAAGGCATTGACACAACGAAGATCACCGTCGCCGACGGGTCGGGCCTGTCGCGCTACAACCTGACTTCCGCCCGCACGATTTTCCAACTGTTGAGCGCGGCGTACCACGATTCGTCGTCCTGGCCTTTCTTCTACCATTCTCTTCCGATTGCCGGACGGGACGGGACCCTGGATTCCCGCATGCGCGGGACGCCGGCCCAGGACAGAGTGCACGCAAAAACCGGGACCATCGCGGGAGTATCGACACTGAGCGGGATTGTCGATCGATCGCCGAAACCTCCTCTCGGGTTCTCACTCATCATGGAGAATTTTCCCACTTCCTCGCATTCGTATCGGGACGTCCAGGATAGCATCGTCTGTCTGATCGTGTCCTCCTTTGGTTCGCCTTGATCGGCCGGTCAAGGCACTCGTGTTCACTCCCATAACACAAAAGCGCCGCAAAACAGAGTCTCGCGGCGCCAGGAGGAGTTGAACATGAACAACATTCACTTGATCGGTCGAACGGTGACATTTCCGCCCGACGTATGTCCGTACACGCGTTGCCCGCCGCCATTCAGCGTCCCCCGCACTTCATCGCTCCGGATCTTGCCCGAGATCGTGACCGGGAAGTCGCAGGTGACCTCGCCGCCGCTCGTGGAAAGATCGAGATCCGCCGCCAGATCTCTCGGGACTTCGAAATCGATGTTGCCGCCGGATGTTTCAGCATGGATTCCTTTCCCCTTGCCGCTCAGCTTCACGAAGACGTTCCCGCCGGAGGTCCTTGCATCGACTTCGCCATCAGTCCCGTCAACTTCAACGTTGCCACCGGAGGTCTTCGCGTTGATGTTGCCGACGATCGACCGTGCGTGCACATCGCCCCCCGACGTTGCCAGGCGAACGTCGCCGTTCACCTTTTCCGCCGTCACGGTACCGCCGGACGTCGAAGCCGTCACTGGTCCCTGGGCGTCATGCACGGTAACATCGCCGCCGGAAGTCTCGCCTTGCACAGTTCCCTCGATGGCGGAGATTTCTACGTTGCCGCCCGAGGTTTTCAGATCGAGATTGTACTGCCGGGGAACGGTGACAATGATATCCACATCGAAATTGTTGAAGCCCGAGAACCAAGATCCGCCGATATGATCGGCCTCGCCAATTACTTCGACATCGTTTCCCTGCTGGTCAGCCGACAATTTGAACCGATTGATATCACGCTCGCGCCCGTGCATGTCGGCAACGACCGAGACCTCATTGCCGGCGCCCCCCGTGACGCGGACATTACCGACGTCCGTCTTGACGCGCAACGTGCCGCCGGCAGCCACGGTGAATTTCTTTTCGAAGTGTTGGGAATCAGTAGGCGATGTGTCGAGACGCCGTTCAGCGCAGGAAACGAACGTCAGCGCCGAACACAATGCTGCAGTAATCAGGAAAAAACCGCGAGTGGTGGTCATGGTGCCTCCGGAGTCAGTGGGATAGCTCTATCTTCTTTGACGGTCATGGTTCCGAAAAGGTTGCATTTCAGTCGGTTGTTTTGATTTATTTGATATATCAATCACTCCCTTGGCTTCGTGTGACCAGAACGACGCTCTTCCTGGTGTTTTTTCTTGTCATGACGGGATGCTCGCAGAACCGCCAGAACGCGCCCGCTCCCCCTACACCGTCATCTTCCCAAGGTCCGATGTTCTCTTCAGCGCCGCCGCGGTTTGATGGACGAGAAGCGTTCTCGTACCTCCTGAAACAGACCGCCTTCGGCCCGCGCAATCCCAACTCCGCGGGTCATGAATCCTGCCTCTCCTTTCTCGTTCAAACCCTGCGAGCGTTCGCCGACACCGTGGAGCCCCAGCCGTTTGCTCAAGAGGGCTACGGAGAGAAGCTCCAGCTCACCAATGTCTTCGCCCGGTTCAATACCGCCGCCCAATCAAGAATTCTCTTTCTGGCTCACTGGGATACGCGGCCGCGAGCCGACAACGATCCGGACCGGTCGCACAGGAACCAACCGATTCTCGGGGCAAACGACGGAGCCAGCGGAGTTGCCGTTCTGCTCGAGCTCGCTTCGCTCCTGAATCGTACTCCTCCTCCCATCGGCGTCGACCTTCTCCTCGTCGACGGCGAGGACTATGGGAGGGAAGGACAGCACGATCTCTATCTCCTTGGCAGCCGTCATTTCGCCGCGAACCTGCCTCCGGGTTACGCGCCGCGCTTCGCGGTCCTCCTCGACATGGTCGGCGACGCCTATCTCGAGCTGCCGAAGGAAGGCTATTCCATCCAGTACGCTCCGGACATCGTCAACCTCGTCTGGGATACGGCTCGTAATCTTGGCATTCGACAGTTCGTCGATTCGAAAGGTGAAACGATCATCGACGATCACCTTCCGCTGAACGACGCCGGCATCAAGACGATTGATATTATCGACTTCGCCTACCCCGATCAGTCGAACCGCTACTGGCACTCGCTGAATGATACGCCCGACCACTGCAGTGCGGAAAGTCTGGAGGCCGTCGGGACGGTCATAACCACCGTGACCTATCAACAACGCCCCTGATGAATCCGACGATCGAACTCTCCGTGCGCGCCGAAGGCGACGTCGCCGACGAGATCATCGCCTTGCTCGGAACCGCAGGCTTCGAAGGTTTCTGGGAAGACGGTGAATATCTGCGCGCCTATATCCCCTTCTCAAAGTGGGATGATTCGGTGCTTGCACTGGCCCGGCAGTCCATCCAGTCGTATGCGGCCACAAAGGGAATCCACGAACCGCGCATTTTCATCCAGACGATCCCTCCCAGGAATTGGAATGCTCAATGGGAAGAATCGATTCAGCCGATTCAGGTTTCCTCCCGCATCGTCATCGCGCCAAGCTGGAGGCCGATCGCGGTCGAACCTGGCGTCCTTCTGCTGACCATCGATCCCAAGATGTCGTTCGGTACGGGACATCATGAAACGACGCGCATGATGTTGACCTTGCTCGAGACGAGAATCCGCGAAGGATCCACCATGCTCGACGTGGGAACGGGCACCGGTGTGCTCGCCATCGCTGCGGTGAAGCTGGGCGCCCGGAGGGCCGTCGGGGTCGATATCGATGAATGGTCGTGGGAAAACGCGCGGGAGAATATCCGCATCAATGGCGCTGAAGGCACAATCACCGTTTATCAAGGTGAGCTTGGCGATGTGCCGCCGGGGTCATTCGACATCGTTGCCGCGAATATTCAACGAAGCGTCATCGAGCCCATGCTTCCCCGGCTCGTGGCTCGCATCGCGCCAGACGGCCGTCTTCTTCTTGCGGGTTTGCTTGCCTCCGAAGCGGTTGCAATGCGCGCCGCGTTCCGAGAGGAGCGTCTGGTGATCGAAGAAGAGTGTACCGAAAACGAATGGGTGGCGTTCGCACTCCGCCAGGCCTGAACCTCGCCCCCGCCTTCGACGTATGACCGTCGCCGTTATCGACATCGGAACCAATACCATCCTCTTGCTTGTCGCCACCGTCTCTCCGGATGGGACGATCCAGCCCCTTGTGTACGAGCAGCGAATTCCCCGCCTTGGCCAGGGAGTCGATGCACGACGAAGACTGCACCCTGACTCCATGCAACGGGCTGTCGATGTTCTCATCGAATATCGGGAAATGATCAGGCAATTCTCCCCTGCCCGCACGGCGGTGATCGGCACCAGCGCGATCCGCGACGCCGAGAATCGGCAGGCGTTCGCCGACCTCGTTTCTTCACGGACTGGTTTCACTTTGGAGGTCCTGTCGGGCGAGGAAGAAGCGGCGCTGACCTATCGCGGCGCCATCAGCGGGATTCCGGGGATTCAAAGGGCGACTGTCGTAGACATTGGAGGAGGCAGCACAGAGATCACCGCTGGTGCTGCTGGTATGATCACGAGTTCCTGCAGTCTCAATATCGGTTCCGTCCGGCTCACCGAGCGCTTCGTACGCAGCGATCCTCCCCGGCGAGAAGAATTGGATTCACTGAGCAGTTGTATTGATGAAGCGTTGGACGCCGTTCACCCGACTCCGGATGCCTCGTCGACACTCGTCGCTGTCGCAGGGACCGCGACAACGCTGGCCCTTCTCGCAAAAGGGTACACGGAATTTTCGCTGGGGGCGGTGAGCGGTGCAACCCTTGAGGCGCAGGAGGTCTTCTCTGTGGCGCAGAACCTGTCAGGAATGTCCGTCAGCGACATCCTTCAGCGCGGCTCGTACATGCCCGGCCGCGCCGACGTGATCACTGCCGGAGCGTTCATCTTGAGGGCCATCATGCGTCGTTTTGGATTTCCGCGCGTCATCGTAAGCGAGCGGGGGGTGAGGTACGGGGTAGCGCTGAGGGAAAGCGAGAGGTAGCGGGGGGGAGACCAAAACGATTACCAACTACCCATGGATTATGGAAAATTGGTAATCAGGAGAGACGGACGAACACGACAGAGCGTTCGGCCCTGAGACTGTGAGACTATGGGCATAGCCGGGTGAGAACCTCGGACACTCTCTCCACCGTTTCCACGACATCTTCGCGCGTGGTGCCCCGGCCGAGGGAAAAGCGCACGGTCGCCTTTGCCGTGGCTACATCTCTTCCCATCGCAAGCAGAACATGCGACGGCTGCATGCTCCCCGACGTACACGCTGAACCGCTGGTCACGGCGACGCCTTCCAGATCGAGTGTCGGGACGAGCATCTCGCCCTCCATCGTTCGGCGGGCACGATCGACGGAGATGTTGAGAATGTTGTCCAGCCTGTTTTGCTGATCACCGTTGACCAGCAAGAAGGGAAATCGTTCTGTCAGCGCCGCTTGCAGCGCATCACGAAGCGCGCGCTGGCGTTTCATTTCGGTCTCCCTGTCTTCCAGTGCGATTTGCACCGCGCGGGCGAACCCCACGATCGCCGCGACATTCTCCGTGCCCGGTCTCCGTCCCCGTTCCTGCCCTCCTCCATGCAAGAGCGTTTCGATCTCCGTCCCCCGCCGGATATACAGCGCACCAACGCCCTTCGGGCCGTACAGCTTGTGGGCAGAAAGCGAGAGAAGATCGACGCCGAGCTGATCGACATGCACGGGAATCTTCCCGAGTGACTGAACCGCATCGGAATGCATCAGCGCGCCGGCACCATGGGCGATCGCGGCAATCTCCGCGACCGGATTGATGGTGCCAACTTCGTTATTTGCGTGCATCACGGAGACAAGTGCCGTCTCCGGTCCTACCACCTTCTGTACTTCGGCGGGGAGCACCTTCCCGTCGGTGTTTGCGGGAACAATCGACATCGACGCTCCCTTTTCCTGCAGAGACTCCGCCGTGTCAAGCACGGCGTGATGCTCCACTGCGCTGATGACGAGGTGGTCCCGTCCGCGCGTTCGCGCCGTCTCCCACGCCCCCATAAGGGCGTTGTTGTCGGATTCCGTCCCGCCGCTGACGAAGAACAATTCCCCCGGCGTCGCGCCGATCGCCAGCGCGATGGATACGCGGGCATCCTCCAGCGCCGCCTTTGCCGCCCTTCCGAACGCATGAATGGAGGAGGCGTTCCCGTACGTCGACGTCAACAAGGGAAGCATCGCGCTCAGCACGCGCTGATCGATGGGTGTCGTTGCGGTATAGTCAAGATAGATCGGGCGCTTTCCCATTGGTTTTCCTCCGCCGCTTAGGCGCCCAGGGAGGTTTCCTGCACGTGACCCGAGCTGTCGTGGCCGCTCGGCTCCATATGCACGTGCACGTGGGACCGCGGGATCGCATCCTGGATGTTCTGCTCGATGCGATCGGAAAGACGGTGGGACGCTTCAAAGGAGAGCATCGGATTCGATTCGATGGTCATCTCAATAATGATGTCGGGCCCAGCGGACCGGACCCGGATATTCTCCACCTTCTCCACGTCGGCATACGAATGGAGCAACTGTTCGATCTTCTGGGTCACGCCCTCGGGTGCACGGTCGACCAGAACGCTGACCGAGCGTTGACCGAGCCGCCAGCTGACACCGAGCACGATCATGGCGACGATGATCGACGCGATGGAATCCGCGATCTTGATATCGAGCGTATAGCAGACGAGGCCGACGAGGACAACCAGAGAGCTGAAGATATCGGAAGAAAAGTGCAGGGCATCCGCTTCCAGCGCCTGACTGTGAAATTTGCGGGCCGCCCTGGAGAGCGCCCGGCTTCGAGAAAAATCCACGATGATCGCGACGACGATCACCACGAAGCTCCAGAGGTTGACCTCGATTTCCAGCCGGCCGGTTGACAATCGATGGATGGCTTCATAGATGATCCAGACGCACGTGATCACCAGGAGCATCGTCTCCATGAGCGCGGACAGGTTCTCAAACTTGCCGTGGCCGAACTGATGTTCCCGATCGGGCTCCTTGTCGGCGACCCGCACTGCGACCAGCGTAATGAACGCCGCAACGAGATCGAGGCCGGAATGGATGGCTTCGGAAATAATTCCGAGGCTGCCTGTCGTCAGGCCGACGACAAGCTTGAAGGCTGTCAGCCCGATCGCCGCGAGAAACGACGAGCGGGCCACTGCGATTTTGCTCATGACCTCATCAGCGCGGGGTGATCAGACAAAGAGGGCGCTGCTGAACTCTCTCCGCTTCTGCCGGGCAATCTCATTGTCGTCTCCCAGCATTTTGAACAGCGCGATACAGGCGCGGCGTGCGCCTTCGTCGTCATACGATTTATCTTCCCGGATCACGCGGATGAATCCATCGATGGCCTTCTCCATTTCGTTTCGGGACATCGAGGCGATCGCCGCGAGGTACTGTTCTTTCGCCGGGCTCTCCGCGAGTGACGCCGGGTGTCCGAGGTGCGATTCAATATCGGCGATGGTGCGGATGGCGTCGGCGAGAGGAAAATACTCCGAGTCGGCTTCGATCTCGCGCACAAGAGCTGCCGCGTCGGCGTGGCTTTCCGGGAAGAGCGCCGAGGCCAGGGCGACGCGGGCCGCGATATTCCCCTGGTCGCGGCTCACCAGGCTCCGGAGAAGGCGAATTCCCTGCTCGGTCTTTCCGGCGGCGAGGAGATCGCGCGCTTGCTGAGTCTCCTTTGCCGCTGCATCGGGAAGATTCTTCTTCAACCATTGGACGACGGCCGGCTCGGGAAGCGCGCCCGTGAACTCCGCAGCGGACCGACCGTCGATGAACAACCGGACGTTGGGAATCCCCCGGATCCCGAATTCCCGGGCAATCTCCTGGTGGACATCGGTGTCGACCCTCGCAAGCTCCCATTGGCCGCCGGCCGACTTCTCGAGGCGCTCGAGGATCGGCCCGAGGACTCTGCAGGGGCCGCACCACGTCGCCCAGAAATCCACGACCACCGGTGTGGTCCGGCTCCGTTCGACCACCTGTCGGGCAAAATCAGAAACATCGTAACTCATCAACCGTCTCCTTCGTTCGCCATGCTTCTCCTCGCGGAGATTTTTCGGAGGGAAAGATATCGCTTGACGATCCAACAAGCAAACCATTTTTCACGGTTGCCTTGATTCTTTTCGTGCTTTTCGTCAATTTTGGTCTCGCGATCAGCGCGTGACCGGCGCTTGCCGCGTGGCATCGTCTTCGTCACCCTCGCCCCATCCGATCATGGGATTGGAAACCGTCAACTTTGCATACCTCTCGGAACTGATCGGCACTCCCGTCGTCAGCGCACAGACCAACAAACGCATTGGTCGCGTGATCGATCTTGCCGCGGTCAGCAGCCATGTCTTCCCCAAGATCTCCGGCGTTCTTGTGAGGCCTGCCCGGAACGGCACTCCCGTCTATCTTCCCTGGGCCGCGTTCCGCAGATCGGAGTTCACGCATCGATTCATAGCGGACCGTGAGCCGTCCGCCCTCGGCACGGAGAAGGGAGTTGAGGGGGAGATCCTGCTGCGCCGAAGTTTCCTCGACAAACAACTGATATCCACCACGGGGTACAAGCTGGTCCGCGTCAATGATCTGCAGCTGCTCATTGACAACTCGCCCAAAGACAACGCAAACTTCTTTCTTGTCCATATCGACATCGGCTTCAAAGGCCTGCTGCGCCGGTTAGGGTGGCTTCGACCGGTGAATGCCGTGTTCCGGTGGATCGTTTCGCGTGACATGAAGGACCAGTTCCTCTCGTGGAAATACATTCAGCCCACGACCACGACTACCGTCCTGGGATCGCTGCGACTGACGACCGACGCTTCAAAGCTTTCGGAGATCCACCCGGCTGACATCGCGGACATTCTTGAAGACCTTGGTACCGATGAGCGGAAGTCGCTCCTCGAATCGCTGGAGCCGTCGACGGCCGCTTCGACGATGCAGGAAATGCCGCTCAACATCCGCGTCCAGGTGGCGGAGACGCTGGACACGGACAAGCTCGCCCAGATCATCCAGGCGATGCAACGGGACGAGAGCGTCGATCTCCTCGTCGAGCTCGCGTCGGACGTCCGCACGGCCCTGTACAACGCGCTTCCCGCCGAAACCGTCGCGGAACTCAAGGAGCTGACCAATCTCTCGACGTTCGGCGTCGGCAGCATCATGAACACGGAATTCGTCTCGGTGCCGAAAGGCCTGCGCGCCGGCGAGGTGCTCGACCGGATCAGGGCCGAAGCAGGCCGCGTGGAACTCATTTATTACGTCTACGTCGTCGACGCGGACGACCGTCTCTGCGGCATCGCGAGTTTGCGAAGCATCCTCGCTTCGCCTCCGGAAACACCGCTGGACGACATCATGCGCGAGAATTGCGTCTCGGTGTCCGTGGACGACCGGATCAAAGACGTCGCCCCCATCTTCCTGAAATACAACTTCGAAGCCGTGCCTGTGGTTGACGAGCAAAACCGGATCCTCGGGATCGTGTCCTTGCGCGACACCCTGGAGTCGGTGTTCCCCAAGCTCCGCGAGGATTTCAAGGCCTGATATGTCCTTCCTCAAGCGACTCCGCCAACGTCCCCTGCTGCGCAACCTGCTCGTGTTTTTCAGTATCGTCGGACCCGGGATTATCACCGGAAGCGTCGACAACGACGCCGGGGGCATCACCACCTACTCCGTGGCGGGAGCAATCTACGGTTACAGGCTCTTGTGGACTCTCATCCCGTCCTTTATCGCTCTTCTCGCAGTTCAGGAAATGAATGCCCGGATGGGTATCGTCACGGGCAAAGGGCTTGCGGACCTGATCCGGGAAAACTTCGGCGTCAAGGTCACGTTCTATATTTTCATCTTCCTCCTCGTGGCCGATATCGGCAATACCGCGACGGAGTTTGCGGGCGTCGCAGGCAGTATGATGGTTCTCGGAATCAGCAAATATGCCAGCGTCCCCGTTGTCGCCATCGTGGTGTGGATCCTCGTAGTCAAAGGCAACTACAAGATCTCCGAGAAAGTCTTCCTGGTCTTCAGCGTTTTTCTCCTTTCCTACGTCGTCTCCGCCGTCCTGGCAAAGCCGGACTGGGGAGCGATCGGCCAGTCACTCGTGAAGCCCGATATCGAGTGGAACCAGGAATACGTGTACACCGTCCTGGGTCTGGTCGGGACAACCGTCGCACCATGGATGCAGTTCTATATGCAATCCTCGGTCATCGAGAAAGGCATCAAGATCGGGGATTACAAATTCACCGTTTATGACGTCGTGCTCGGGTGCATCGCAACGATCGTGGTGGCGTTCTTCATTGTCGTCTCCTGCGCCGCGACGCTGCACGTCAACGGCGTGCACATCGACGAGGCGAAGGACGCCGCAATGGCTCTCCGACCGCTCGCGGGCGCGATCGCCTCGCAGGTGTTCGCCTTTGGATTGCTCATCGCTTCTGTGTTCTCGGCCGCCATCCTCCCTCTTGCCACGGCCTTCTATGTGTGCGAAGCGTTCGGCTTTGAGGCGGGGATCGACAAGAAATTCGCGGAAGCGCCGCAATTCTACTCGTTGTTCACGATCATCATTGTCATCGCCGTCACCATCATCCTTCTCCCGAATGCCCCGCTGATCACCATTACCATCGGCACGCAGGTCCTCAATGCCATCCTCCTCCCGGTCGTCCTCATCTGCATGATGATCATCGTCAACAAGAAAGAGATCATGGAGGACTATACCAACAGCAAGTTGCAGAATATCATCGGCTGGACCACCTCCATCGTCCTGATTGTCCTGAGCGCTCTGCTCCTGCTGACCGGAGGGCTGTCCTAGCCGCGCGTGAACACAGGACGCAATTGCGCGTCCATTTTCCGGTGGATTGCCATCGGCGAAATCATCTCCTTGAGACATCATCTCAGCGATTGAACCTTGGAGAATCCATGCAACCTTTACCCCCGGTACCTGAAATGCAGAAGGCATATCAAAGGCGCGATGCGTCGTATGACGGCATCTTCATCCTTGGCGTCCGTTCGACGGGCATCTTTTGCCGTCCCTCCTGCAGCTCGCGCAAACCCAAACCCGAGAATGTCGAGTTCTTCCGGACCCCGCGCGAAGCGCTGTTCGCCGGGTTCCGTCCCTGCAAGCGCTGCAAGCCGATGATGGCCGTCGGCTCGGCGCCGCCCTGGGTCGAGCGCCTCCTCGCAGAGGTCGAGCGTGACCCCGCTCAACGGTTGAACGACGGATCGATTCGCAAGCTCGGAATCGAGCCCGCCCGTGCCAGGCGATACTTTCAAAAGACGTTCGGTATGACGTTTCACACGTATTGCCGCGGCCGTCGGCTCGGCGCCGCGCTCCAGGAAATCCGGAACGGCGCCCGGCTGGATGACGTGGCCCTCGGGCACGGGTTTGAATCGCACAGTGGGTTCCGTGACGCGTTTTCCCGGACGTTCGGCACGCCTCCGGGAAAAGCACGGACGACAGACAGCATCGTCTTCACGTGGATCGAAAGCCCGCTCGGCGCCATGATTGCCGGCGCCACGCCGACTGCGCTCGTGCTGCTCGAATTCACAGACCGCCGAATGCTCGCGACGCAGATCGCAACGCTGTATCGACTCTTCAAACGGCCAATCGTCCCCGGTGAGAACGCAGTCCTCCGCCAGTTGAAGCAGGAACTCTCGGAATATTTCGAGAGGAAACGGAAGCACTTTTCCGTCCCCCTTGATTTTCCCGGGAGCGAGTTTCAACGTGAGGTCTGGGATTCACTGCGCAAGATTCCTTATGGCGCCACCGTATCATACGAGCAGCTCGCGAAATCCATCGGCAGGAAAACCGCGCAGCGCGCCGTCGGGCATACAAACGGGCTCAACCGGCTTGCCATCGTTATCCCCTGTCATCGCGTGATCACCAAAGGAGGAAAGCTCGGCGGGTACGGAGGCGGGGTCTGGCGGAAGCAGGCGCTGCTCGAACTCGAACGGGGAGAACGACAGCTTCTCGTGGCCTGAACCTCAAGGGGTCACCAGAGCAAGGAGATCAACCAGATCGCGGGTCCGAAGAGATCGATCTGCGATGCCCTCGGCGGCAAAGCAGGATTCGCCAAGTACTCCTTGTATCGTTGGGCCTCCATCGCCAGACGATCCAACGACGTCGTTCGCAGAGGACCAGCAGGAAGCATACGGCTGACCCCGCCGTGTGCCTTATGTTGCGTTGACGGCGATAAGAGAGGGAGCAAGAGGGCACGAAGGATGACCGGGCGGGTCAGGGGCCTTCGCTCCATGAGGGAGGCGAATTCCACGTAGGGGACTTCCCGCACAGAACCGTCCGGGAACGTGAGCGGCAGAATTTCATCGCGCGGCTCCGCAGTCGTCGTGCGAGCAGAGCCATCGGCGCTGGATTCGTGCGCGCGTCCGCCCACAATTTGCTGGGTGTCCCGTCTGCCCGTGGAATCCAGCTTCCCCTGCGCGGCGCATTCCGCTCCGCCGCCCAGGAGCCCAACACAGATGCCGAGTATGAGAGCTCTCATGGCGCCGCTCCATTCATTGAACGGCACACCGGTTGTCACCTACCGCAATGAGCGAATCCTGACGTCGATCTCCTTTTCTCCCTTCAGGAGTGCCACGAGCTTCGCCGGATCCGTATCGCCATAATGATATGGGTATAGAATTTTCGGCTTAAAGGCCATCGCGGCATCGGCCACCATTTCCGGCGTCATGGTATAAGGAAGATTCATCGGCAGGAAGGCGCAATCAATCCCCTTCAGCGCTTTCATCTCCGGCGTGTTCTCCGTATCGCCGGCAATGTAGACACGCGTCTTCCCGAAGGTAAGGACATATCCGTTTCCCTCTCCTTTGGGATGAAAGGGCGCTCCGTTGTCGCGCTTGTGGACCAGGTTGTACGCGGGGACGGCCTCAATGCCGATCCCCAGCTCGGACCGTGAATCGCCGTTGTTCATCACCACGCTCCCGTGGATTGCGTCTCCGCATGCCTTCGTGAGGATGACGATCGTCCCGTTCTTCGATACGGCGGCAATCGCACGCGGATCGAAATGATCGCCGTGGTGGTGCGTCACGAGAATGAGATCAGCCTTCGGAAGAGTTGCGTAGTCGGCATACTGGCTGACGGGATCGATGTAGATGGTCTTCCCTTGAAAGCCGAACATCAGCGATGCATGCCCGATGAACGTCATGGTGAGATCGCCGGCCGAGGTCTTCAGCGCGTCCTTCTCAAATTCCGATTTTGGTCCGGCGGCTCTTGAAGCCACCAGGGAGAATACAAGCGGCAGGGCAACGAGTGTCATGATTTGCCTCACTGTTTTGATGAACACACCGTTTACTTGCTTTCCTGCAGGACACGCACAATTTCATCGCACGCGTCGACCGCATGCGTGGTTTTGCCCACAAGCCAGGCGCCGAGATATTGTTTCCCTCCCGGCCAGGTGTGGCCTCCCCCCTCAACCTCATATTCGAGGACGTTCACCGAAGCACCGCATCCATTAAATGCCTTGACGGTCACCGCGGTCCCGTCGTCGCTGCTGATTCGACGAACCGTCGGCTTGGCGGTGCAATCATTTTCCCGGCTCCACCACCCGACCGTGCTGTCCACCGATGCCACAACACCCCGTCCTCTCAACAGCACGCGAATTTCGCCTCCCTTGAACGGAACAATCGGATCCTCGGTCCCATGAAAGAGCATGAGGCTGACGCCGCGCACGGAACGGGCAAGCGGAAACACTTCCACCGGCATGGTCGCAGCAACGGCCGCAACGAGCCGCACGCCGATGCTGGATGAGCACCCGAATCGCAACGCCATCATGCCGCCATTGGACATCCCGGCAATGCACACTTTGAGCGAATCCACGCCATCGTACCTGACGAGATGGCGGATCAATCGCTCAAGAAATCCCATATCATCAACACTGGTTCGTCCTGCCAGGGCGCGATCTGTTCTGCCGTCGTTCCACCCGCGGTTGATCCCATCCGGATAGACGACGCAAATGCCGAATCGATCGGCGAGCGAATCAAACTTCCCTCGAGTCAGCCTCACCATCCCCTCGGCCGTCCCGCCCGCGCCGTGCAGTGCGAGAATCAACGGCATTCCAGCCCGCCTCTCCGGCGGGAGATGAATCAGGTAGCTCCTGGTGACCCCGCCGACAAGGATGGTTTCTCTGTCGAGGTTTCCTTCAGCAAATCCAGTTGCCAGGACGAAACCGAGCAGCGGAGGCACAAGGAGGAGGAATGCTCTGGCAGCACTCCTGACAGGATGAACCTGCGTGGTCATGAACGCGCATCCATGAACTGTTCCTGGACTTCACTCCGTACTGCCTCAAGAATCTTCCCCGCAACATATTTGGGAGTATCGACCACGACGGCGCCAGCGGGGGCGGCCACGCGTTGTTGATCGCGCCCGCGCTGGTCCCCGAGAGAATTCTTGCCGAAATCGGTCGAGGGCATTCTCGGAAAGACGGTGATGACGCGGATAGTGTCCCGCTCCAGTTCCACACGGGCGGTGTCTGGGATCATGTTCAATGCTGACGATCTCCACATGAGAACGATGGTAGTATACTCACTGGACAATCACATATGCAAGATGACAGGGCGGGTCTTCTATCCGCACCAACCCTCCACGATGCGACGCTGCATGATTGTTTCCGTCGAGGGAAATATGTACTCTGCATTTGCTTCCAACCCTTCCTGCTTCCATCAACTCCGGATCTCAACCATGACGACCTCATGTTCCGTCATCATATGCCTTTTGCTCCCGATTCTCGGCACCGTCCTCGCGCAGGAGCGCACCACGGTGAAGCTTCCATCCGTGTCTATGAAGTCCGACAAACCATTCATGAAAGCCCTGGCGGAGAGGAAGAGCAGCCGCGAATTCCGGAACGACACGCTCAGTCTGCAGGATCTTTCCAATCTCCTCTGGTGTGCGAATGGCGTGAACCGCCCGGAGAGCAAACATCGGACAGTTCCCTCGGCGATGAACAAACAAGACATCGAGGTCTACGCCTTCCTTCATGACGGGATCTACCTCTACGATCCCTTCAAACATGAACTGCAGAAGGTTCGTGACGGGGATTACCGCTCCTCAACAGGCTCACAGGATTTCGTCGCCAAGGCACCTCTCGATCTCGTGTACGTCTCGGACTACGACAAGATGGACTTCACGAAGGATGAGTCGCGGAAACTCTGGATGGCGAGTGTTGAGGCGGGGCACTGCTCGCAGAACGTCTATCTCTACGGCGCAGCGGCGAATCTTGGAGTTGTTGTCCGCGCTTCCATCGACGCGGCATCAATCGCGACGCTCCTCAACCTGGGTCCGCACAAGCACGTCATCATTGCTCAGACGGTCGGCTATCCGTTGGATCGCTAGGCCTGGGCAGGACTAGTCGGAAGGTCGTCCCTCCTTCGCGATCGATCGAGAGAGTCCCATCGATCTGCTCGGCCAGCATGGACACCAGACTCAGACCCAGGGTCCGGAGCCCCGTGAAATCCACTCCCTCGGGCAGGCCCACGCCGTCATCGCGCACGGCGAGGGTCAATGCCGCATCGCCCGCGGGATGGCAGGACACTGTCACATTCCCCGACCCCCTTCCGCGGAATGCATACTTGTGGCAGTTCGTGAGAAGCTCGTTGACGATAAGCCCGCAGGGGATCGCCTGATCGATCCCGACGGAAACAGGGCTGAGGTCGAGCTTCGTTGTCACCCCCGGGGTACCGAAGGTCGAGCTGACAGACTCCACCAGCTCTTTCAGGTACTCACTCAGATCGATCGCCGAAAGATCCTCGGAACGGTAGAGGTTCTGATGGACTTTGCCCATGGCAAGGATGCGGGCCTTCGTTTCATCAAACAGGATCGCGTCCTCGCTCGATTTGACGAACCGCGACTGGAGACTGAGCAGACCGGCGACAACATTCAGGTTGTTCTTGACCCGGTGATGGACCTCCTTGAGGAGAACCTCCTTCTCCTTCAACGAGCTTTGCAGTCGCCGTTGTGCTTCGAGGCGTTCCGTGATATCGTGGATGATCGAGAACAGAACGGTATTCCCGTTGATCGTCATCGGGCTTGAATGGATCTCGACATCGCGGATCGAGCCGTCTGCTCTTCGGTGTTTCACGAAGAAGGTATCCTGTTGATCCTGCTTCGCCTGCGCGAACAGCCCGCGGACATACTCTTCGGGATGGGCATTGATCGCAAAGACGCTCATGGAGGTCAGACGCTCCAGCGGCACGCCGTAAAATTCGGCTGCCGCCGGATTGGCGTCCACGATCGTTGCGGTGGTGGGATCCACGACGAGCATCACGGCGGCATTTTTCTGGAACATCATTTCCCGCAACAAACCCCGGCGCCGGATTATCGCTTCGGCTCGTTTCCGTTCGCTGATGTCGCGAACGACGACGAGGAACACCTGTTTCCCGCCATACATAAAGGGGGCGCCGGTGACCTCGACGTCAAGGCTTGTTCCGTCAAGCCGGATGAATCTCTCTTCGATCACCGGAACGTTCGCCCCCTCGTCGGTCATCGTGGCAAATCGCCTCCGCACGATCTCACGTGAATCCGGGTGGACAAACTCGAGCAGGGGTTTCGCGTACAACATCTCCGCCGAAGTGGCGCGCATCAGCGCCAGCGACGCCGGGTTGGCATACAGGAGCCGCCCCTTGTCGTGCACAAGGATGGCGTCCGGCGAGATTTCCACGAGCTTGCGGTACCGTTCCTCGCTGTCGCGGAGCGCCTCTTCCACCAGCTTGCGCTGGGTGATGTCGGTCAGCGTCCCGGTCGTGCCCAGAATGGTCCCGCCTTCATCGCGCATGAGGCGCGAGTACGTCTCGACCCACCTGGGTGCACCGCTTTTCGATTTGTACCGCAGCGCAATGCGGCAGAATTCAGTCTCGCCGGCGATGTGCCGTTGGAATTCTTCCGCGACCCGGCGCTCGTCCTCCTGATGGACGAAATCCAGGAATCGTCGACCGAGACATTCGTTGATCTCAAAGCCCGTGACATTTGTCCACGCGCGGTTGAGAAAGGCCCATGTCCCCGCAGTGTCAATCTGGAAAATGACCTCCCGGAGGTTGTCGACCACCCGCTGGTAACGATCATCTTTCAGAGGGGGAGAGAGTAGCGAAGGGCGGTCGGGATCGATCTGTTGCAGCGCAACATCCAGATGAAGAATCGCGTGCGTGCTGTCGCGAATGACGCACACAGATTCCCGGAACTTCACACACCCGCCGTCTCTGGTGAACCAGTCGGCGTCGATGGACCTCACCTCGGGCCCGGATCCGTCGAACGGCGCCTGCTCATCGAGGACACGCTTCACTTCCTCGCGTGGCAATCCCTTCTGTGTTGTCTGCAGTTCCGCGAGAGTGGCGAACCCGAGGCAGGTGAGAAGAGTGCGATTGGCGTAGTCGACTGACCCATCAGTACGTATCCTGCAGATGCCGACGGGCGCGTCGTCGAGAATGGTCTGGTACAATGAAAGAGGTAGTCCTGACATGCTGTGCGATGGATCGAATTCACAGTTTTTCAAGATGCGGCTTTTGCTCTTCACGCGGTGTGATGCCCGGCACGACACCCGGTCCTTTTCCTCGGACCGGGTGTTCGTCGGTGTTTTTGTTCACGAAGTTTCGAGATCAAACAGAGGCCGGATCCTAGCCGCGTTCCCCTCGCCGATGGCCATCCTGTCTGCGTTCGCGGTCCATGTGTTCATGACGGATTTCGCGGCGATCCTCGTGCCGGTCCCAATATCCCTCTTTCCACACCCATCCCCTCCCGGAATGCGCCCAGCGACCGTCCCGCCAGACGAACCCGGGCCGTTCAGCGACCCATCGACCGGGATACCACGTGTACCGTGCCCGCGGGCCGTTCCAGAGCCAGTACCCATGAATCCAGACGGCATGGACAAAAGGCGGCGGCCCCATTCGTTCCACTCTCGCAGGCGGCGGTCCCACGCGGATGCCGATCCCGACCGACACCTGGGATTGCGATGACGCGGGGGTCAGGAGAGACAGCAGCCCGACCGAAAGTGCGGCGACAAGTATTCTGGCTTTCATGACCGAACCTCCTGTTCGTGAATGATATCGTATGCTTTGAGGAGGTCAACAGGTGTGCCAGAACACTTTTGCGGAAATCGGCGCCAGGCGCCCACCTTGACTGCTTGCCTGATGTTCAGTTTTCTTGCAGAGCGTCCAGGGATTTGGACAGTGCCCTCAGGGTCAGGGGGAAGAGGAAGAGAAGAGAGGATAAAAAGGGGAGAACAAATGAGGAAGGTCGTGCCTCCAAGCGAAGAGTCAGCGCGTGGCGCTCAGCAGTTCGTGCCCGCGATCCCAAATGCGAATATCGAGCCGCCCAAGCAGGTGTTGCCTCCGGGCTTCTTCAAACGAGAGCCGCCGGGCGATCACCCTGCAGTCTGCCGCGCGGCACAGTGATGGGGCGTTGCTGTGGACACTGCAGCCATGGTTTTCCAAATAGATGCATTCCCCGTTTTTCTTGTGCGCGATCATCACCGCGTTGACGACCGACGGATGCGGCTCGGTGAGATACGCGGTCGGGTCGTCCTCCTCGACGAGGCGAATAGCGTCGCCTTCGCAACACAACGTGCATCCGTTGCATGGGACGTCGCGCCTGGCCGTCTTCGCGTTCGGCACCTGCATCTTCCTCCGGAGTCACTCCAGGTTCTTCGATTGTCCGGACAGACCATGCGGGGTGAGTGCCCACTGTTAGGTGCGCACCCACCGTGAGGAGGTGGTCTGCCGGAGGCCCAACAGCTGGAGGGAAAAGTGGAAGAGAAAGATAGCGTTGAGAACAGTGTAGCGTCGGAAAAGCCGGAAGAAATCCTTGCTCATCAGGCGGAACAGCCATTCGAAGCCGGATTTCCGGATGAATCTCGGCGCCATTTTGATCCTGCCGCCGAAGAAATCGAACGTCGCTCCCGCCGCCAACATCACGGCCCCCTTGATACGGTAAAGGTGGTCCTCGATCCAGTAGTCCTGCTTGGGAGTGCCGAGGCCGACGAAGATGAAGTCGGGCTTCAACGCGTTGATTTCCTGCACGATCTTTTCGTCTTCTTCCGGCGTCAGCGGCCTGAACGGAGGAGACATGAACCCGACGATGTTCATCTGCGGGAACATTTCCTCGAGATTCTCTTTCATCTTGGCGACGACCTGCGGGCTCCCGCCATACAAGTAAAACCTGTAGTCCTTCTTCTTTGCGTGCTCGGCGAGCTGAAAGATAATCTCGGCGGCACACAGATGGTCACAGGGCAATCGTCGGATGTAGCGGATCCAATATAGAAACGGAGTGCCATCGACGCCCATGATGTCAGCCCCGTTGTAAACCTTTCGGAGCCGTTCATTCTTGATGGCGAGGGTCGTGCAGTAGGCGTTGACCGTGGCGAGGTGAAACGAGCGCTGGGGATTCGAGGCAAGCCAGTCGTCGATCTTCGTGAGCATCTCTCCGAAGGTCATCGCGTCGAGCCAGAGATCCAGAAAGTTCGTGGTTCTCATGAAGCGCGTACCCTGTTGAACAAAGGGGTAGGTGAAACTAGATCATGCCGGTCCGGGACCATGCGGGATGCGCGCCTCCTTCAACCCTTTCCCTTCCCGCCGATGGTGGTGTAGATGTTCTCCATCCTTTGTCTGACGTGAGAACCGGCAAAATGTTCCTTTGCATAGCCATAATTGTAGTGTGAGATCTCGACGAAGAGATCCCGCCGTTCATACAGCTCGCCGATGAACGAGGCGAACTCCTGCGGATCCAGACTTTCCGTGGCAAAGCCGTTTCTGCCCTGGAGAAAAAAATCCTTGATTCCTCCCACAGACCGGGTAACGATGGGCAGACCCATTGCCATCGCCTCCACGAGCGATATCGGCAGCCCTTCGGTGTAAGAAGGAAGAAAGAACACGGAGCTCTGTGCGAGCAGGTCGATCTTCTGACGATTCTGGATATATCCCAACATCACCGCCCGCTCGAGGTGCTCCCGTTCAATGTACGCTTTGACATTCAGAAATTCTTCGCCGTCCCCGGCGACGAGCAGACGCATTGCCGGATACTTTTTCGTCAGGAGAGCGAACGTCGCCAGCGACTCGTACAAGCCTTTCTCTTTGATGAGCCTGGAGAGGAAGACGATATTGAACGGGCCATGCTGCCGGGCGGTGATCGCCTGATCGATGTCGAAACCCTCCGTCAGCGTTTCGTCGAACGCCGTCGTTTCGACGATCACCTTTTCGTCCGCGAACCCCCAGTCGAGAAGGGTCTGCTTGAATTCCTTCGCCAGGACGAGGGTCGCATCCGCTTTGCCAAACACCGCGCGGAACACGGTGAGCCTCCACCCGCGGACCGTTTGGGCAAAATCGAGCTCCCATCCATGAAAGAACACGACCATCCTGATGCGCAGGAGATGTCTTGCGATCAGAATGAAAACCGAATCCCGCATGACCCCCTTGAAATTCAGCGAGGGATTGATATGGACGATGTCGAAGTGTTCACCCAGAAGCGTCCGCGTGAACCTCACGTAGTCGCCGAGAAGACGCGTGAATGAAAAGTGCGCTGCCTTCTCGTCGGGACGACGGCCGTTGATAAAATGACGGGTATCGACCACCTCGAAAGGTTCAAGCATCCGGAAGAAACTCGCTACCCCACCCAGGTCCTTGATGTCGGGATGTACCAGGAGAACCTTGAGTTTGGCCGATGATGTGCCCACGACCTCTCTACGTTGTGTTTGACGATTCTGTGAACTTCTGTGTCGGGCGGTTCTTACGTCGGGTACAGTCTGAAATTGTGCAGAAAAGACGTGGAATGGGTTGTGATGCTCATCACATCAACACGTTTCTCGTGACTTGGACTTTGGAACCACGGATCGTCGAAGAGTCAACGTCTTGAGGGGGGACACGTTGGGTCAGCCGACCGGCTGTTGACAAGGAACCATTTGAGTTGAAGTTAGAAACTCTGGCGAAGGAAAGCAAATGGTCGTCATGGTGACTGATGGCCCCGACAGGCAACCTTGGGGAGACTCCTTGTCGGTACTCGCCTTCGCGCGCCGGGAGTTCAAGCCGGAAGCGTTCAGTTCAGAAGGTGACTATCAGTTCCACCATCTCTCGAAGAGGACGACTCTCATTGTCGGAAGTATCTCAAGAGAGCCGCGATCCTGCTCTCAACTTCGGTCGCGCGCTCTGAGTTCAATCCGGAGCGTCACAGTTCACGAAGGACGCAGCAACCGGTCAACGCTTGCGGAGGGTGAGGGACTTGAACCCCCACGTCCCTTGCGGGACGGCAGTTTTCAAGACTGCTGCCATACCATTAGGCGAACCCTCCACGATCACATCTGCTTCTTATTCTCGGTTTCCTGTTTTCGGCACGTGTTCATCCAAGATCGATGAAACCAAATCCGGGACGGCAGTTTTTCCCGACCCGGGGTTAGTCTCTGGAAGGGACCCCTTCGGGGCAAGACTGCTGCCATACCATTAGGCGAACCCTCCACGATCACATCTGCTTCTTGTTCTCGGTTTCCTGTTTTCGGTACGATTTCATCCAAGATCGATGAAACTCAAATGCGGGACGGCAGTTTTTCCCGACCCGGGGATCATCTCTGGAAGGGACCCCTTCGGGGCAAGACTGCTGCCATACCATTAGGCGAACCCTCCACGATCTTCAACGCATGCGATAGGCACAGACACCCGCACCCGGCGTACTGATACGTCTGCAATATAGCGACACTGACCTGACTTATCAAGAAAACCCAACGCCGGTTTCGGATGGAAAAGTTCCGCCAAGTTGGGCCGATGGGAGCTACGTTTCAACAGAGGGCACTCGTTGAGCTTCCTCGGGGTTCCGCACGGGCGGTGGGTTGTACCCGACAACAGAACCTGCACGGACGCGCACGAGGTACGGCGAGACCGTCGTCCCGGGAAGGGTGCGGACATCGTCCTCCATCAGCATCGGGCCAATACCTGTGCCTGCACCGATCGTGCATCGCTTCCCGATCTCAATGAGACCGTACCGGAATTTCCCCTGCCCTTCGTATGCGTGCACCGTAAACCGCGAGTACGCGCCGATCAACGTGTTGTCGCCGATAAAGATCAGCTCAGGTCGGAAATGATCGAGCCAGGCCATCTGCATGATCTCGACATTCCTGCCGATGTGCGCCCCCATGAGCCGGAAGATCTTGTTCTTCAGGGGCGTCCCCTTCATAAGAAAGGTGATCCCTACAAGTGCGACGAGCTTCGAGCGCCGCCAGAAGGGAAGATTGAGGACTCGCCAGTTGATGGCGCCGGGTTCCTCGGGAGATCCGAGCCCGGAGATGGTGTAATGACGCGCGGGGGGATTCAGAAATTTCTCAAGACGCTCTCTTCCCTCGGGTGTGGAGGGATCGAGCTCGCGGACGTCGATGCCCTTCCCCCGCGCAGTCTTGCTGATCACAATGGTGCGACCTTTTCTCTTCGAAAGGCGAACCGCCCGCGAAATGATCTCGGTCGTGACGGAGCACATGACGCGTTCGGGAGAGGTAGTCATGGCCTGGCCCTGGTCGCTATGGGAAAGGAGAGCTACTTCAGGTGAAGCTTCCGCAGCTTGGGTGAGATAACGAGAGAACAGTACGGCGCGTTCGGATTCTTGTCGTAGTAGTCCTGGTGATACTTTTCCGCCGGGTAGAAATTGCGGAGCGGTTCGATCGCCGTCACAATCGGGTCCGAGAATTCCTTCTGAGCCGCGGCCATCGATTCCTCCGCTTCCTTCTTCTGCATGTCATTGTGATAAAAGATCACCGACCGATACTGGGTCCCTTCATCCGCTCCCTGTCTGTTCAGGGTCGTGGGATCGTGGCACGCCCAGAACACCTCGAGCAGTTTACGATAGCTGATTTTGGAAGGATCGAACACAATCCGGATGGACTCCGCGTGCCCGGTCGTCCCTGTGCACACCTGCTCATAGCTTGGGTTGGGGACCGTGCCGCCAGCATAGCCGACCTGGACCGAGTCTACGCCTTCGATCCGCTGAAACACCGCCTCCACACACCAGAAGCACCCCGCACCGAAGGTCGCCTCTTCCCGTTGATCCATTGCACCTCCGCCGGTCAACACCATTGCGAGTACCGCTGCCAATGCCAGACTCATAGACGTCTCTCCTCCTCCATCCTCTCAACACCCTTCCGGTGGAAGGAATTCCCTGGAGACAGGCAATCAGCCGAGGAGCCGTTCCACGATGTCCGCGTACTCGGCCGGCAGCGCGAAACGCTTGCCGACGATGTGCCTTCGAACGAGCGTCTCCATCCACTTTTTGGAAACCGCCGTTTCCCCCAGGAGAAGGTACTTCTCCCCTCCCTCCTCGAGGATCTTGTAGCTCCGGACGTCGATGTGAATGCTCGAGGGTTCATCATCCAGGGCAAGGTCGATGGCCAGCGTGTGCGTCGAAGTGTCAATCGCAAACGACTCCACGGACCCGACCTCCTGAAGGAGATCGTTGAGTCGTTGTCGAAGGAACATCCCGAGAATCTTGTCCTTGCCCGATGACAGGATGCTCATGACGGCATTCTCCTCATGCGAGCGATCCGACCGCAGCTTCGACCGCCGTCAGGATCTCCCCGGACTTCACAAGTGCCTTCATCGTATTGTGGTCGCTGTAGAGCGGGCGGTCTTCTTCAAGGTGGGCGACGTGACGGCGCACGATTCCCTTCGCTGTCTCCACCCCTTTGCCCGGCTTGAACGTGCGGAAGTCGAGGGCCTGAGCCGCGGCCATGAATTCAATCCCGAGGACGCCGGCAGCGTTGTCGAGAATCTGGTCGTTCTTCAGCGCGGTATTCATCCCCATCGAGACGAAGTCTTCCTGATCCGCCGCCGCAGGGATGGACTGGATCGAAGCAGGAGTAGAGAGAATGCGTTGCTCGACGACGAGCATGTCCGCGGTATATTGGCTGAGCATGAGGCCGGAGAACATCCCCGCGCCCTTGGTGAGAAATGCCGGGAGACCGACGCTGAGCGCAGGGTTCGTCAGACGATTCAGGCGGCGTTCGGAAAGCACGCAGACCATCGTCACGGCTGCACCGATCATGTCCATCGGCAACGCCACCGGGGTCCCCTGGAAATTCGCGCCCGTCAGTGTGAGATTGTCCTCGGGGAGAAAAATGGGATTATCGCCGACGCCGTTCAACTCCGTCTCCACCTGTTTGCGTGCATAGGCCACGGCATCGTGAGCGGCGCCGATCACCTGCGGCGTGGAACGCATCGAGTACGCGTCCTGGACCTTCGTTTTCATCTTTCCGGTCTGCAGATCGCTTCCCGCGACGCATTGCATAATTGCCTTTGCACTCCTCACAGCACCCGGGAACCCGCGAAGCTGATGGAGACGGAGGTCATACGGTTTGAGGTTCGCAATAAGGGCCTCGAGCGACATCGACGCGGCGATTTCCGCCTGGCGAAGCCATCGATCGATATCCGCGAGCTGAAGCGCGCTCATGGCGGTGAGCACATTCGATCCGTTGATCGTCGCGAGCCCGTCGCGGGCCATCAACCCGGGGATCGGGATCCCCGCTTTTTCCATCGCCGCCTTGCCGGGGAGCCGCTGGCCCTGGACAAACGCTTCGCCTTCACCCATCAGCAAGAGCGCAATCTGTGCCATGGGGGCAAGATCGCCGCTCGCACCAACTGATCCCTTCCGGCATACAACAGGAGTTACTCCCCTGTTCAGCATCTCCACAAGCGTCATCGTGATCTCCGGACGGCAGCCCGAGTTGCCGTGCGCGTGCACGTTGATCCGTCCTACCATCGCCCCGCGGACGATTTCTTCGGGGAACGGCTCGCCGATGCCCGCAGCATGGTTGTAAATCAGATACCGCTGGAACTGGCTCACCTGCTCGTCCGTGAGCACTACCTCAGAGAACTCGCCGATCCCGGTATTAATTCCGTACATGATTTCATGCGACCGGATCTTCTCCTCGAGCATCGCCCTGCATGCCGCGATCCGTTTGTGCGCATCAGGATGCAAAGACACCTGTTCTCTCTTCCGCGCTACCGCCTCGACCTTTTCGAGTGTCAGTGAAGTTCCGTCGATCGTGATAGCCATACACGTTCCTCTGAGTGCTCAGGCAAGCATCGCCGTGATTTCCCGGATCATCTGTTCGCGCGGAACGGTGCGCTGGACGCTCCTGGATTTCTCCAGCCACTTTTCTCGTTCGACTCCGGGCGCCGTGCTCTTTTTCTCCTGGAGTTGCGCTCCCTGTTTGAGGTCCTTCAGCGTCACCGTATTGTGCGCGAATTCGTCTCCGCCGATGATGACGCCGACCGGAATACCGAGCCGGTCCGCGTACTGGAGCTGTTTCCGCAGCGATTTTTCTTCGCCGACATAGACCTCTGTATTGATGCCGGCCTTCCTGATTTCCTGGGCGATGGCGAGGTACTCGGGCATGCGGTCTCGCTCCATCACAAGAACCAGTACCCGAGCGGTTGCCGATGAATCCTGAAGCGATCCAGCTTTTGACAGCGCCGCGAGCAGGCGATCGACGCCGATTGAGCCGCCGACCGCCGGAATGCTTTTGCCGAGAAAACGCTCGACCAGACCATCGTAGCGACCGCCGCCGAACACGGAGCCGAATTCCGGTGCATCCGTGAGCATCGCCTCAAAAACGCTGCCCGTATAATAGTCGAGGCCGCGGGCAATGCTGAGATCGAGCGCAACGAAATCATCGGACATGCCGAGCGACGCCAGGCTTGTATTCAGGAAGGTGAGATCACCGATCGCCGCGGCAGAGGATGGGACGCCGGCAAAGAGCCGCGTCAGATTGGCCAGGACCTCGCTCCGGGTCCCTTTGGGCAAGTCAACGAAATCCCTGATCTTTGCCACCTGGGCCTGCTGAAGCCCAAGTCCGGGAATTTTGTCGCCCGATGCATCAACCCTCCCGGCGGTCAGCTCTGCGGAAACGCCGTCGAGTCCGATTTTTTCGAGTTTGTCAAGGACGCGGAAGACGCCATGGGCCATCCCATGAGGAATCCCCGCAAAGTCGAGAAGCGTGTCAAGCACTTTCCTGCTCGAGAACCGGATGCGGAACCGTTGAACGCCCAGGCCGATAAAAGTATCGTGCATTGCGCAGAGAATCTCGACGTCGGCGGCAAGCGAAGACACGCCGACGGAATCGATATCGAACTGCGTGAATTCCCGGAATCGTCCCGGGTCGGGTTTGTCGGCGCGCCACACCGGACCAACCTGATACCGTTTGAACGGCAGCGGCAGGTCGGGATATTGGGCGACGACGCGTGCAAGGGGAACGGTCAGGTCAAACCGGAGCGCAACGTGCTCTTCCTCGGGATTCTGAAACTCGAAAATCTGTTTCGTGTTCTCATCGCCGTAGCCCATCAGCGTCGCGCGAAATTCCAGCGCCGGCGTATCCAGCGGACGGAATCCGTAACGCTCGTAGACGCTGCGAATCGTGGCGATGATACGTTGACGGGCGATCATTTGCCCGGGGAGGTAGTCTCTGAACCCGCGGAGCAATCGCGGCTCGACGATCTGTTGTTCGGGCATCCGGGGAAATTCCGATGATGATGGAGAGCGCCTTTTGATGAGGCGGGGAGCCGTTCAGCGCCTTGTCGTGATTTGGTTCAAAAATACAAAGAAATGGGAAGGAGGTCAAACGACGGGGATCAATTGAAAGGGAGAGAACTGAACCGACAATAGAACGGCACGTTGCGAAGGCTGGGAACCCCTTGTGAACATTAAACGATCCCCTTATCGAATATTCGGGCACGGTGCGGTTTTGCGTACCCTGAGGCGAAGTCGAGTATGCCGGCCGTTGCCTAGGGAACCCACTCCTCGCGGAGAATCGCCATCACGATGGTATTCCAGAATCTTTCGCCCAGCAAAACAGATTTCCTCAGAAGTCCCTCACGGACGAAGCCTGCGCGCTCGTAGCACGCAATCGCCGCAGGATTTGTATCATAGACGTTCAATTCAATCCGTCGGAGATTGAGCTTTCCAAAGCCCAGTTCTAACATGCTTTGAACGAGGGGAAGACAGTACCCCATCCGCCGTGCTTCAGGGGCGATCATGATCCCGCAGAGAGTAGCAACGGCATCTCTCGGGCTGATCCCCAGAAATTCTGCATGTCCGATCACGCGGCCGTTGTCATCGATCGCCGTGTATATCCGGCTGCGCGGTTCCACCCCAAGGGTATCATACATATGAACCGAAAGCTGGGCACTGCTGAGGGGAAACGTGAATCGACGTGCCCCTGACCACTGGACCAGCATCTCAGGAGTATCGATCCAGCCGATAAGCGTGTCGAAGTCCTGGAGTCGGAATGGCGCGAGTTGGACTCGCATGGATATTCTCTCAAGTAGGTTCCGGTCTTCTGTGACGGTTAGAGGCTGTTCGCGGTTTAATGTTGCAGATGAGGCCCGGGATTTTGACTCTGCGACCTGTACCATCCTGCCAACTGTCACAACAAATGTCAAAGCCTCCCTCACCCCGAATGGGACAAAGGAGGCTTCACTGATGCTTGACAAATTGCAGCGGGGATACTCCTACCCGTCAAAATATCGAGTCACCTCTGGTAATCACCTGTATTCCGCGTGTGGAGCGGCTGCCAGGGATTCGCGCAAACGATGGTTGAACCCGCTCTCACACGACGCACAGAGACGTCTTGTGAGATCCTGCGCGAGGTCCTCCTGGCGAATCGGCTCTTTGCACGCAATGCAAATGCCATACCTTCCATCGTCCAGTTGTGTAAGCGCGCGCCTGAAGTCATCGAGCCTGGTATCGCTCCTGAACGAGAACAGCGCATCCATCCCGGCATTGGAATGGAGCAAGCGTTTGACGGCGTCCGGACTGACCTCGAGGTTGTATCTGGTTTTCAGGTGGTTAAGGATCTCGGTGAGAATCATTCGGCGGAATGAACGCTTGTTCGTTTGCATAGATCACCTCTCGTCGGCAGGAACTCCCTTCTTTGCATTCGCCTTCGCTGGAGAAAGAAGGTGATGTGGGACTTAAAAGTATGTTATTTTCCTTGAAAAGTCAATAGGATTAACGAATTTTCGTCATGTATTAGGGGAGGGAGAATTGGAGATCGCCTCATGGAGTGCAAGGCGAGAGGGTACAAGGGGGCAATGTGTTGCGGGAGCAAACGGGGAATGGCCAGGCAAACAACGCGACTGATTCACTCTTTCGTGCCAAAAAGGAGCCACGCCCGCTCCACAAAGAATGTGAAGTTCTTCTCCACACCGACGTTCTTTGCGTATTGCAGACGCTCCTTCACGGCAACAAGGTACTCCGAATGCGTTTTTGCCTTCATGGCAAGTTTGTCAAGCTTGAGAATCTTGATGTAATCTGGTGTTGTCAATCGATCATCCGCGCTGAATACGAAGCCCAGAAGATAGCACTACCAACGAAGGAACTATTGGCATCAAATGCCAGGAGGCGGAGGTAGTCCTTCCCCTCGAGCTCGTCAAAAATCCGAGCCACATTCTTCCGAATGAGCAGGATCCAGTTCCGATGCTAGAGCTGAATTGGGAGCAACGACAAGGTCCAGCGTCAAGCACAATCTACAGAGAAGGCCCGGGCGAACCGGGCCTTCATGAAAAGACAATGAGCACTTGCGTCCGCCACAGATGCTTCACCTCCGGACCTTCGGTAAGTCGTTTCCTTACTTCTTCCCTTGGATATTCAAAAGTGGCGTCAATCTCTGGTCGTACGGCAGGATGATTGTCGAGTTATTGGGGCTACTCACAACGTCCTTGAGCTGAGAGATATAATACCATTGCAGATAATTTTGGGTCAATCCGTTGCCAATGATCTTTTGTGCATTCGAAATGCCCTGAGCTTCGATTGACTTCCGTTGCGCCTCCTTCTGGGCATATTGAATGGTGTACTCCATTTGTTGGGCCTCCTGGGAGGCTTTCAGTTTTGCCGCTATTGCATCGCTGACCGTCGCGGGCGGTTCCACGTTTCGAATAAGAACGTTATCCAAAACCACACCGCGGCCCTTCAATTCCTGCAGCAACAAGTCGGTCACGGTCTTTGTATAGGCATCTCGTTGGAGAGACATCACATCGCTTGCATCAAATTTCGTAGCGGCATTGACCAGCGCAGTTCTAATTGCGGGCCTGACGATCACTTCTTCATAGTCAAGCCCGATATTGCTATAGACATTGTTGGCCTGGGCCGGATCCAAATGGTACCAAACACTGACATCAAATTTCAAAATAAGTTGATCGCGCGAGAGTGTGGCAACGGCATCATCGCCAACCTTGTTCCCCTCGTTCTTCACCGATGACATGGTGTACGCCTTCGTTTGAATGGACATCTTGTACACGTCCGTGAGAAAGAAGATCGGATGGATGCCAGCGGGAAGAGACTGTGCGCCCACATTGCCGAAGGTAACGGGCACACCAACATATCCGGGATCAATAATGGTGAATGAGGCAGAAGCCAACGTCAGTGCTGCCAACAAGAGACTGATGATTCCGAACTGCTTAAGCTTGACCGGATAAGCGAGATTCTTGGGTCTCACAGTCAGCAGCGCAATTCCTACGACAAGAAACAACACGATGAAGAATAAGGCGCCCATGGTGCTCTCCTGTGTGTGATGTGGATATACTCATTGTCCTACTACAATCTACGCATTTCCAGAGCATCGAATATGCTTTTTCTTGGCGGGGAACCTCGTTGACACTCGCGACCGGGCACCTGACAAGGCCGGACCACCTGTCAGGACGCGAACGCCACCCACGAAGAACCACCGCTACGGTTTGTTGAAAAAGAAAATCATCGCGACCATTCCAGTGGTATTCAGCAAACAGTGGGTGATAATGCCAATGACAATATTGCGTCTCCACCACACGACATAAACAAAAGGCAATAGCGCTAGTATTCTTGTAACATTTTGCCAGGGAGAAAAGAAGTGGTAGAGGGAAAAGAGGACACAGTTCAGTAGCGGCGCCCATCCACCCAGATGAGATAATCGTGGCAGCAAGTATCCCCGGAAATACAACTCTTCCACGATGGGGCCGATAATGCCATTAAAAACAAAGCCCAGGATCATTGTGATGAGGAACAAGGCGTGAGCATTCTGGCTGTTGTTCTGAATAACTCCATTGTTGAAGAACCAAGATGGCAACCAATGAAAGAAGTGGTTAAGAAAGTATGGATCCAGTTTCGCCGCAAGAAAACCGAAGCAAAATATCATCCAGATGAGGAGCAGCGATATCGACACCACGAATTGCCAGAGAGGGATCTTGTTGGTAAAGAAAATGATACCCCGAAGGGTGTAGCGACCGTTGAGTTTCTTCCCTTGAATGAGAAGATA
>DATJPR010000296.1:0-26446 GCA_035506295.1 Bacteroidota bacterium
TTCTGCCCTCAAGGCGGTCGGATCCTTCATAAACAGCTCGACTTCCTCGCCGATGATTTCTGCCTTGTAGGTGAAATCCAGCGCCTCAAATCGCATGGAGGAAGGAGCATACCCCGCCCGGTACGCAAACATCGCAGCGCACCTCCCGCCGTTCCCGCACATCCCGCCGTAGCTGCCGTCCGCGTTGTAATACTGCATCAAGAAGTCCGCGCTTCGAGATGGCTCAAGCACCAGTAGTCCATCGGCGCCAACGCCGAACGGACGTGAGCATAAGGTCCGGGCAAGTTCAGGGAGCGACAAGGAATGTTGCCGTCGCATATTGTCAATGAGAACGAAGTCGTTCCCTGCTCCGGAGCACTTTACGAATGGTAGGCTTATCACCATAGGAAAAAGGAGTTAGCTGGGGAATTCAGAAGCACATTCATGCTTAAACGCGAAGCGCCCCCGGGGTCGCCGGAGGCGCTCATCGTGGAGATGGCGGGAGTCGAACCCGCGTCCGAAGAAAGGACCATCGCGATATGCTACGCAAGTAGTCCCTCTTTCAACGCTCGTCGTCGCTCAACCGAGGGACAGGTCGTGTCGACAACAACCCCGCTTGGTCCCGCTTTCGCGGGATTCGCCGGTCATCAACGGGGACGATGCCCGACTATCCTGCCTGAAGTCGACGCCTTTTTGGGACACGACAGGCGGCGTCCCGCAAGACGGGTTGCTTATTTAGTTAAGCAGCCAGTGCGTAGTTGTAGTTGGCACTTCTGGTTTTCCGCTTTATTAGCGTGCAACGCGGAGAGCACGATGCGCAATCCCGACCATCCCATTCCCCGTCGAGACCACGGCATCCCCAACAACACTAATCTAGCCTGTAGGGCGTTCAAATGCAAGGCGAACACACCTATGGCAGGTGTTCCACGATTTCAATCGGTTTTGTCCGGTTTCGCTGGACCATGTGCGGCAGACAAGAATTCCTTCAAATAGTTGAAAGCGTCGATGGGCGTATCCATGAATTTGAACAATTCCAGATCCTTCTTCGCGATCAAGCCGTAATCGATCATCGTGTCGAAATCAAAGACCTTCCTCCAGTACTCCGACCCATAAATGACGACGGCCAGCCGTTTGGTCACTTTCTTCGTCTGCAACAGAGTCAGAACTTCCATCATCTCATCCAGAGTGCCGAAGCCGCCCGGAAAGGCAACCAGAGCCTTGGCAAGGGAGACGAACCAGAGTTTGCGCATGAAAAAGTAGTGAAACTCAAAGTCCAGGCCGGGCGTGACGTAGGGATTCGCGTGCTGCTCGAATGGGAGGCTGATATTGAGTCCGATCGTCTTTCCTCCTCCCAAGTGCGCCCCCTTGTTCGCCGCTTCCATGATGCCGGGTCCTCCTCCGGAACAGACGACGAAACGGTTCTGCTCCGATAGATCCTTGGACCATTCCGTGAGCAATCGCGCGAGTTCAACGGCGTCTTCGTAGTACTTCGACATCTCCAGCCGCATCTGTGCCGAGCGGAATTCCCTTAGCTGTTTTGTGCTCGGCCGAACGACATCCTTCATCCGTTCGTTCGCGGCGCGGGCGATTACTGAAGCTTCCGCCCTGGGTTGTATCCGCGCGGAACCGAAGAATACTATCGAGTCGCGCACCTTGTGATCCCGGAACCGGCGCTGCGGCTCGAGAAATTCCGCCAGCATGCGGATGACCCGCGCATCCGGACTATTCAAGAATTTGAGGTTGTTGTAGGCCTTCGGGGGATGAAGCGGTTCTTTGCTGGGCATGGTATCGTCAGACTCCAGGTTACTCGTGAATGAAATCGTGTATCGCTGACAGCATGGGAAGGCCCGACATCATCATTTCCCCACCGTCCTCCGTGTAGATCTTCGTCCCTTCCTTCGAGGCATCGCCGGCAATGACAGCAAGCCCGATCAGATGATCCTGCAGCGCGAAAGGCCCGACGCTCGTGATCTGTCCGACCGCATCGCCATCGCGGAAGACCGTCGCCCCAACGCGCAGCGACGTCGCCGAGGGTGCGGTGAATCCGCCCAGCTTCCTCCGGTTCTTCCGGTACGTTTCGATCCTTGCCAGCACTTCCTGTCCGATGTAGCACCCTTTCGTTCCGCTGACGAAACCCTCGAGACCGGCGTCGTACGGCGTGAACCGTGGATCCAGCTCCCGACCGAATTCCGGCATCCCGTGGAGTATTCGCACCATATCCCATTCGTCCCGGGCGAGGAGCGAGAGGCCGATCCTGTACGCCCTCTCCTCCATCTCCTTCCTTGTGTCACCCATCTGTAGTACGAACATCCGTCGCAAAGACGTCGTATTGTCGGCAAAGATCCCATCAAACCCGGGAAGAGTGTTCGCCAAGCGTTCCGTGGTCGCTTCGGCCTCAGGTCCCACGAGCATCCACAATGTCGACAAATTCGTGATGCTCCTCACAGCAACATCATCGGCGATCGTGTACTTTTCAATCCACCGAAGCACCTCCTCCTCGGCGTCTGCCGATCCCAAGAGGAGGTGACCTGTCCCGAATGGCACCACACGGACAGCGTCAATGATACGCCCCTTTTCATTTGTCAGTACCGTAAGCATCAAACCGGATTGATCCCGGTGCAGTACATCGTTGGTTGAAAGTCGGTGGAGTAAGTCGAGCCCGTCTCGTCCTTCGAGAACAAGCCTGCTCGTGTTACGCGCGTCCACGAGTGCTGCATGCGCGCAGGCATTCTTGATGTTCGTTGATGTCCGATGTTCGCTCATCTGCTCCGCCTCACGCATCTGACGGACGTCTCCCCATCACCACAGTCCACGAGGGTTCGCCGTCGCCCTCACGTAGCCTATTCACGAATGACGAAATCGTGCCTGCCATGAATCATCCTCGTCCCAACCGGTCGAAGAGAGATCGCAAGGCGTTCCAGGCGTCGTTCGAACAGTTGCTCAGGGGAACGTCCATGCAAAAAGCGACATACGACGATGCCATTCTCGTGGCCCGGATTCTCGATCTTCCCGCACAAGAGGTCTGGTCCATCATCAAGGGCATGTCGTATTCGTACTACGCGGAGCTCAAGATCGCCGTCCTCAATTCTCCTGCACGGCCCCGTTCATCGCCCGAGCAGCGCTTCGATGCGTAACAGTCTTCGCGCCGTTTCCCCTCACCCGTACAGATGAACGTACACAATCCGAGCCCCGATCACCAGAAGTACGGCACCCCCGATCCTGGTCATCCAGTCGCCATAGCGACCGCTGAGTGTTCCCCCGAGCCTCATGCCGGCCAGCGAGAATGACGCCGTCGTCAGTCCGATCACGCAGCTCGGCCAGATGATCTGCGTGCCAAGAAACGCCAGGGAGACGCCGATCGCAAGAGCATCGATGCTTGTGGCAACGGAAAGCGCCACGAGCGACATGCCTTTCGACGGATCGCCGTTCCTCTCGCGTCGCACCTCGTCGTCCTCCCTTGCCGCAATCATCCGTATCCCGACGAACCAGAGCAGCCCACACGCGAGCCAGTGGTCGATCGACTCGATGTACTCCCGGATGGAATTCGCGGCAATCCATCCAATGATCGGCATGGCGAACTGGAAAAGACCGAAGTGAAAGGAGATCCTGAATTCCGCTCTTCCTCCCTGCGCGCGCCCGGAAGCCCCGGCGGCGAGCGCAACAGCAAACGCGTCGAGCGAGAGGCAGACGGCCAGCACAATGATCTCCGACAATGGCATCAGGAACGATCTCCGTCGGATTCCATCGGATCACGCGTCGACGGACATCGCTCTTGAGCGCAGGCGTCGCACGGCATCGGGGATGTTGCCCGAACCGAAAATGAAGCTGCCCGCCACGAGCACGTCGGCCCCGGCCTTCACGACTGCGCGTGAGCTCTCTTCATCGATGCCCCCGTCCACCTGGAGATGGACTGCAGGTTTTGCCTGCTTGATCATCGCCGCGGCCTGCTGCAATTTCTGGAGTGTGCGAGGGATGAAGGTTTGTCCGCCGAAGCCGGGGTTCACGGACATCACCAGGACGAGCTCGGCGTCGGCGACGACGTCGGAGAGGAGAGAAACGGAGGTGGACGGATTGATGCTGATCCCCGCCTTCGCCCCGGCAGCGTGGATCTGTTGAATCGTACTGTGCAGGTGCGGGCAGGTCTCGTAGTGAACGGTGAGATGATCGGCCCCCGCCTCGACGAACATTTCGATGTACCGCTCGGGTTTCTCGATCATGAGGTGAACGTCGAGAGGGAGTTTCGTGCATCGCCGGACCGCCTTGACCAGCGGGGGGCCGAAGGTTATGTTTGGCACAAAATGCCCGTCCATCACGTCGATGTGGATCCAATCGGCTCCCCCTTCTTCTGCAAGTGCGACCTGCTGCCCGAGATTGGTGAAGTCGGAGGCGAGAAGGGACGGTGCGATCAGGACCATGAGGGGCTCACTAGCGTGGTGGCTGGATTTCTTCGGTAGGTCGGGAGCCGGCCTGGACGACAAAGAGATCCACGGCCTGGCCCCGCGCGGCACGTTCCCCTGCGCGCGGAAATTGATCGACCACGGAGTTGGGAAGGAGATCGAAGTTCGGCTGAAGGGTGACATTCCCGATCTTGAGGCCGGCCGCCATAAGAATTCTCTCGGCTTCCGTCGTCGACTTGCCGGTGACCTGCGGGACGACGATCTGCAGACTGTCCGTCCCCATGCTGACAACAACGCCAACCTCGGCGCCCCGCTGGACCCTCGTGTTCTGGGCGACGGTCTGATCGATGATCGTGTTTTCCGGAAACGTCGGTGACGTGGCAAAGGAAACCCCGCCCATTCTCAAGCCGTAGCGCTCGAGTGCAAATCGCGCGTCACGCAACGTCCTTCCGCGCAGGGACGGAACGAAGACCTGTCCCTCCCCACCGCTGATAGTGAGATACACATGACGCCCCTGTTTCACGATCGATCCCGGTACAGGGTTCTGGCTCGTCACCGTCCCCGCCGGATAATCGGGATCCGGACGGGTTTCTGCTTCGACGGCCACGAGGCCGTTGCCGGACAAGGTAAGTTTCGCCGAATCCACGGGGATGCCGACCACGGCGGGGACGCTGAGGGTCTTCCCATGTTTGACAATGAACGGGAGGATGATGTAATTCAAAAGAAGAAGGAAGACGATAAACCCCAGGGGATACAGAACAAGTTTCCTCCCCAGGACTGCGCGGATTTTTCTCAGCAGGATCTGTCGGGGGTTCTCTGCCATTCCGGAAGGTTTGTTTGACACTGTAATATAGGCAATTGGAGAGTGAGGAACAACAGATGAACTCCACGGCGCCTGCCATCGTTACACATACAACAGGCATTCAGCATGCCAAGTGAAGTCCACTCACTGATGATGTCCATCGTGTTTCGCGTTGTTCTCGTCAGCATTATCCTCCTTCTCCAATGGTTGGTCTATGCCGCAATCCGTCGATGGGCCCGGGCGTACCATCCGGACCGTCGGTGGGTCATGCCGACCGTCTCGGGGTTCTTCGCCCTCTTTAACGGCGCCTTCATCGCCATTCTAATAATCCGTCCTCACGTCCTGGAATTCCCCTTCTGGTTTCGCGTGGCCGGCGTGTATCCGTTCATGATCTGGTACGCCACCACGTTCTTCCTCGGCCTCCTTCTTCTGATCGCCTGGATTGTGAAACTCCCATTCAAAATTACGTTCTGGCTCGCGCGGCGTTTCGCCGGGATGCGTTCCTGGTGGTCGCACGTGAAGTCGAATCGCCGGTTCATCCAGTTCGACGCGCGGCGCCGTCAGTTTCTGCGGCGAAGCATGGAGGGAACGACCGCGGTCGTTCTCGGCGGCAGCACGTACGGCCTGCTCATCGGGCGCTACGATTTCGAAGTCGATAGGCAGGAGTTCGCTCTCCCGACGCTTGATCCTTCGCTCGACGGTCTCACGATCACCCTCGTCTCCGATATACACTCGAGCGTGTTCATGACCCGCCCGGAGATGGATCGCTACGTTTCGGTGATCAACGAGATGCAATCCGACATCATCGTGGTCCCGGGAGACTTTGTGAACGGTCTGACGGAGGAAGTGTACCCGTTCGCCGAAAGCTTCAGCAATCTCAAGGCGCGATACGGCGTCTTCGGTGTCACGGGAAATCACGACTACTATGTTTCCGATCCCGAGCGCGTCATCCGTCAGGTGGAGGAATGCGGGATCAAGCTCCTGCATGACGAGAAATCCGTCTTGCAGATCGGTGGCGCGAAGCTGACCTTCCTCGGGATCGACGACGTCGGCAACTCGCGAAAGGCGGCAGAGCGCATCACGCATGCCCGTACCGGCGGGACGGAAGGCGCGACGATTCTCCTGTGCCATCGCCCGTATTTCCTCCCCCAGGCCTCCGAGCTCGGCGTCGACCTGATGCTTAGCGGGCACACCCACGGAGGACAGATCGTGTTCGCAAACATCGGTCACCTGGCGATCACTCCAGCGGCGCTTGCTTCACCGTACGTCGCAGGAACGTACCGGCATGGGAACACGGTAATGTATGTCTCGCGCGGCATCGGCACGGTGGGGCTTCCTGTGCGGTTCAACTGCCCTCCGGAAGTCACCAAGATCGTCCTTCGCAAGCCTCCTCAGGCGTAGCCTCGTTGCATTTCCGTGCACCCTTGGCTATATTGTGCGGAAATCACCTCCGGCCACGAATGTCCATTCCCACAATTCATGATTCCCCCCGGAACACCGGGTGGATAGAAGTTATTGCAGGTTGCATGTTCAGCGGCAAAACCGAAGAGCTCATCCGCCGTATCCGCCGTGCCGAGATCGCGCGCCAGCGGGTCGCCATCTTCAAGCCGCGCCTCGACACGCGCTACAGTTCCGACCACATTGTCTCGCACAGCGAAGCCCGCATCCTGTCGACCGTCGTCGACAGTTCGGCGGATGTCCTGAAGCTCGCGCTCGAGGCGCAGGTCGTCGGGATCGACGAGGGACAATTTTTCGACGCCGGCATTGTCGCCGTCGCGGAGAAGCTCGCCGACCAGGGGAAGCGCGTGATCATCGCGGGCCTGGACCAGGACTACCGCGGGAAGCCCTTTGAGCCGATGCCGCAGCTCCTCGCAATTGCAGAGTACATCACGAAAACCCTCGCGATCTGCGTGGTATGCGGGAATCCTGCGGATCGAACGCAACGCACGACGCCTGCTCAGGAGCGCGTCCTGGTGGGCGCAAAAGAATCGTATGAAGCCCGTTGCCGGCACTGCTTCGTCCCCCCTCCCGAATCGCGGGAGCACTGAGTCCGGTGTATGAAGGACGTCGAACAAGCGATCTCCAATGCCGTCGCCTTCATCACCCGCACGGTGGGCAGCCGTCAACGAATCGGTCTGATCCTTGGCTCCGGCCTCGGCGATTTTGCTGATTCCTACCCTGCCATCGCGACCATTCCTGCTTCGGCAATCCCCTCGTATCCCACTGGCACGGTCTCAGGTCACAAAGGACAGCTGGCGTTCCTGCGGACCGGCACGTCTCACGGCGTCGTCGCGTTCCAGGGGAGGATTCACTTCTACGAATCCAACGACATCAATGCAGTGCTGTTTCCCGTCCGCGTCGCACGCGCACTCGGGGTCGAGACATTGATCATCACGAATGCTGCTGGCGGTATTCGCAGGAGCTTCCATGCCGGAGACTTGATGGTGATCCGCGATCAGATAAACCTGACGCTCGCATCGCCTGTCCCAGGCGATATCGCTCAAGGATCATGGCATGGGTCGTTGTATGATCCCCTTCTCGTCGACCTTGCCCTGAAGACCGCGCAGGAACTCTCTCTTCCGGTGCAGTGTGGTGTATACGCCGGGGTCAAGGGACCCTCGTATGAGACTGCCGCTGAGGTGGAAATGCTGCATCGCCTTGGTGGCGACGCGGTGGGGATGTCAACGGTCCTGGAGGTGCAATGCGCAGCGGCGCTCGGGATGAACATCCTCGGGATCTCCTGCATTACGAACCGTGCGACGGGGATCGGCTCGGAGCCCCTCGATCACGCCGAAGTCACCGAGGTTGCCGCACGAGTGAGAGAGCGGTTTGCCTTGCTCCTCGGGCATATATTGGAAAAGCTCTAGCCGGGGATTACATCTGCTTGTTCTCGTCGAACGATTGTGGATGATGATTCATTCGACCATCCGTGTCGGGACCTTGCCCACTAAACACATGGCGGGCAACCATGCAACCTCCCTACAGTGCTTAACATCTGAAGACAGACGCAACTCTCTGTCAGGAGACTACGGCTGGTAGATCGGGCTGTACACTCTGTACAAGAGGACATAGATAACGACGCCCGTGAAGGAGACGTACAACCAGATCGGCAGGGTCCAACGGGCGAGCTTCTTGTGCCGGTTGAATTTCTTCGTCCATCCGCGGCGCAAAGTGATGACCGCGAGGATCGGCACTGCTGCAGCGAGGAGGGTATGTGTTGCGAGAATGGAGAAGTAGACAGGTCGGATGAATCCTGTGCCGGTGAAGCGAACCGTCCCGACATGCGCGTGATAGACGAGGTAGGAGGCGAGAAAGAGAAGCGAGACGGAAAACGCGGAGATCATCAGCGCGCGATGCGCTGCGACTTTCCTCCGCCTGATGCAGTAGAAGCCCGTCAAAAGCAACACCGCGCTGCAGGAATTCAACAGCGCATTGACAAGAGGAAGATCGTTGTAGTCCAAGGGAGCCTCAAGCCTCCGTGCCGCCTCAGGCGGGCAGGAGGAGCCGATCAATGACCATCAGACCCATGAGGGTTGGGAGATAAATCAGTGAAGCCGCGAACATGAGACGCGCAGACCGGTTCGATCGTTCGAGAAGGTGCACCCAGCCCGAGATGAGAAACAACCCCGTTGTGACCACCGCTCCTGCCATATAAATCACGCCGAAGAACCCTGACACGCATGGAACGCCGATGACCAGCATGAGCATGCCCATGAAGGCGAGGCTCTCTCTGGCGGTCTTTCCTCCGTCAGCATCGAACCGCGGGAGAAGGTGATACCCCGCCTGGGCATAATCGTGCCGATAGATCCATGCAAGGGAAAGGAAATGCGGCACCTGCCAGGTGAAGAGCACGGCGAAGAGAAAAAGTGCCGTGAGGTTCAGCGGCTTTCCTGCTGCAGTCCAACCCATTAACGGCGGAAGCGCCCCGGGGACAGCGCCGACGATCGTTGCCCAGGGTGTAACACGTTTCATTGGTGTATACATGAAGAGATAGATGCCGAGCGTGACCGCGCCAAGGACGGTCGTGAGCACCCCTGCAACTATCGCCAGAACAGTGAGGCCGATGCACGCCGAGGCGACGCCGAACACAAGCGCGTCCTGTGGTGCAAGGCGCCCGGAAGGCAACGGGCGATGCCCCGTGCGTTTCATCATTGCATCCCATCGCCGCTCCATGAGCTGGTTCAACGTGCCGGCCGACCCGCCAACGAGCGCCACGCCGAATAGGCAGGCGGCAAGATGGAGCGGGGACACGGCGCCGTCCGACCCCAGAATGTATCCGGCCAGGGCGGTGATGACGGAGAGAAACGTCAGCTCTGGTTTGGTGAGGCTGACGTAGTCCATGAACCGCGACCGGTCCAGGGCAATATCAGAGTGGATTTCCGTCGACGATTTCATGTGTGTGAAGGCTGAGCCTGCGCGACATATTCCGCAGCAGTTGATTGCACGGTGAAAAGATGAAAGACCCGTACGGCGACAAAAGTCGATGTGGCCAGAAGAAGCGCCCCCATGGCCGTATGGATGGTCGCGATTTCCACTCCTTTGCCCGTCCAGACAATGAGCGCGCCAAAGAGGAATTGCATCACGATCAGGACGCCGAGAAGAATCGCCGGCTCACGCAATCTCCTCTCAGTCTTGTACGTGGAAAGGACATGCCAGACCAGGATGAGAACCATCACCGTGGCGAGAACGGCGCCGCATCTGTGTGCAAAGTGAATCCATATCTGACCTTCACTGACCGTCGCAAGTCCGTGGTCGAGCCTGAGGGCGTTGGCCTGGTCGAGCTCCTGACTGTTGACTGGTGGCAGAACGCGGCCATACGAGAGCGGAAAGTCTGTGATCGCCAAACCGGCGTCGCTGTGTCGCATCCAGGCGCCGAGGAGGAGCTGGAGGAAGATTGTCGCAACGGCGAGGGTGGACAAGACTTTCGTTTTCGTCGATCCTTCAGTTCTTGCTGGTTCGTCGGCGCGCCAACCTCGGGAGGTCACGAGTGCGATGATGACGGTAATCGTGAAGAACGACTGCGCGAGCGCCGCGTGCAGGACGGAAATCGGTGTCGGGAGAAGGAGAAGGACCGTCAGCCCGCCTAGTACTCCCTGGACGATCACGGCGAGAAGCGCCACCCCTCCGAGGACCCTGACCCACGAACGCTTCTCGATTCTCCAGAGGAGGACCGCCAGAACCACCGTCATTATGCCGACAACGGTCGCCACCATCCGGTGACCGTGTTCATAGAAGATCCCCCCCACCATCGGCGGCATGACCTGACCGTAGGACAACGGCCAGTCGGGAACGGCCAGACCTGACCCTGTGCTGGTAACGAGGCCTCCCGCGATCACCAGGAGGAATGTACACACGGCGAGAACGCGGGCATAAAGGTGGAGTCTTCGCTCCGATGAGGTGAGTTCTTGTGTCATAGTCGGTATCAGATGGATGCTCGTTAAGGTGAAGAGGAGGCCTCAAGTCGATCCTCGAGCCAGCGTCGATACGAACTGTCCGGCTCGACGGTCAGCAATCCTCTCATGCGGTAATGTCCAAGCCCACAGAGCTGCGCGCACGCGATCTCCGTCGGGGTACTCGGAGCGGCATCGACGCTCCCGATTCCTGCCTGCGCGAGGGCGATCCTGCTATCCAGCGTCAGCGGCGTCCCTGCTCCGAGGACGACTCTTCCTTCCTTGTCCATGACGTCCGTAAGCGGACTGAGGAGAGAAAGATCGCGGACGCTGTCCGCCGGGTCAATCGGATAGCGGGCCACCATCTCCTTCTGGAGCTCCACGGAAGTGCGTTGCGGAGTGAACCAGATGGGAATCCTCTGACCGGGAATGGCATCCTGCTTGATCCGGTACAACGGAAGCGAAAAGCTGTGAATGACATCCTTCGACGTGAGATAGATAATCACCGGGATTCCCACGGGGAGATGCATGTCGTTGACGCTGACAACGTCGTCCATCGCGTGTGGGTCCGATCGGTCAAGCCCGACGGGATTTTCCGCTGACACGAGAGAGGGATCTGTCCGTCCGAAAATCCCATCGAGTCCCGGGTAGTGGATATTCCAGACGTATTGTTCTGCCACGACATGAACGACCGTCGCATGGTGCTCATCCGGGAACGCAGCAACCCGGGATATCCAGAATGGAAGCGCGAAGGCACCGAGAATCGTGACCTCGGCAAGGGCAATGAGAATCTCGCTGGTAAGCGCCAACCGACCTGCCCGATGCGGCTTGATCGCCTTCGCCTTGCCCGATGCACCGCGGATGATCGTCGAGACAAAATACCACAACCATCCGACAAAAACCGTGGCCATGAGAACATGGACGATGAGCATCATGCCGTCGATCTGGCTTCCCTGCAGAGCCCCGTCAGGCGGAAGTCCAGGCATCGGCTCTCACCTTCCTTGAGAAGACAGAGGGGAACTGCCGTCAATCTTCCTTTGCTTGTTGCGGAAGGCGAGGCGGGCGGCGAATCCCCCGATCCCGGCTGCAACGATGCCCGTGCAGCCCATGAGCACGCCGATCGCAGGGACGATGGCTTCGCTCACCGCCGAATCCTTCGCTCCGAAACAAACCGGGCATGCCATGGAAGAACTGGTGAGCGCAACGATTGCCGCGCCGATCAGGAGGAGTTTCCGAATGTTCCTGGGGAGATCCGATCTTCGCATTGGGATGTTTTTTCAGCTTCCCGTTTCTAACACTCCAGGTTCAGAAGAAATTCCATTTTTGCCTGTTTCTGGAGGAAATTGCGTTCAGGACAGATAGAAAAGGCCGAGAATGAGCACCCACACGAGGTCTACAAACGTCCAGTAAGCGAGGAGTAGCCTTCCGCGGCGCTTTGTGGAGCCAGGCGGACGACCTGCCCTTCCAGACACCTTTGCCACAGCCAAAAACAGGGCCCAGAGGCCGCCGCTGGCTACGTGGAGTGCATGAAGACCCGTGAAGGCATAGAAAAGGCCTGCGGCCGTGCTGGTCGAAGGGAGGAGGCCACTCTGCCAGAGCATCGTGACGTCACGGCATTTCACGACAAGGAACGCCGCCGCCAGAAGGGCTGCGCCTGAGAGCAGCCACGCATTCATTGAGTGCGCGGACGAGCCCTTGATCGCGAGCGATATCGAGGCGCTCGCTGCAAGGAGCAGCAGTGTCGCGGCGATGACTTCCGCTGTCTGCGAGCCGAGATGGATGGCCCATGCTGGAGCACTGATTCGGAGCAATGTATATGAAGCGACGAGGGCGCCAAAGAACATCAACTCGGACGCAAGAAAGAGCGCGATCCCGACAGCACCGTTCGTCACGCCGGTGTCGGAGCGGGGATCCTCGACAAAAGGAATGGACGAATTCATGCGCGTTTTCTTCGTAGTGAACTCATGACGAGATTGACGATGAAGATGAGTTGAGCGAGTCCGAGCGCCCAGGCGGAATATGAGATGAATACATTCAAGTGAACCACCGATTGTGCGTGCGCATATTGCGCCCCGCCGTCATACAGCCTTCGCGAAACTCCTGCAAGGCCCATGACGAACATGGGAAGGAAAATACAGTTCATCAACGGGAAGGTCAACCAGAAATGGATCTTCCCCAGCGCTGCGTTCAACGTCTTCCCGGTGATCTTCGGGAACCAGAAATAAATGCCTGCGAAGAATGCGAAGATCGTACCGGGTGCGACGATGTAGTGGAAGTGACCGATCACATAATACGTATCGTGCAGATGGATATCCGTCGGCGCGAGACCGAGCGGCAAGCCCGTCAGTCCGCCGATGCCAAACATCGGAAGGAATGCGAGCGCGAACAGCACCGGCGTGTTGAACGTGAAGCTCCCACCTCGCAGGGTCAGGAGGAGTGAGGTGATGATCACGACGGAGGGGATCGACACAATCATGGTCGTCGCCTGGAAAAATCCGCTCATGACCGTCCCCATGCCGGTCAGGAACATGTGGTGCGCCCAGACCATCATCGAGAGGACCCCGAGGGCGATCGTCGCGAGAACCGTCGTCCGATAGCTGTGGAGAGGGCGGCCAAGCGATGTTGTGAGCACTTCCGCGACAATCCCCATGGCGGGAAGGATAAGCACATAGACTTCGGGGTGGGCCAGAAACCAGAAAAGGTGCTGCCAGAGTATCGGCGTCCCTCCCCCACTCCGCGTGATGGCCTGGCCGGAGACGATCAAGCCGGACGGCATGAAGAAACTCGTGCTGAGAAGCCGGTCCATCAGTTGCAGAATGCAGGCGGTCTGCAGGGGAGGAAAGGCGAGGAGCAGAAGAAATGATGAAACGAGCTGCGCCCATACGAAGAAGGGGAGCTGGAAAAAACCCATCCCCTGTTCACGCAGTTGAACGACGGTGGTAATGAGATTGATCGATCCGAGGAGGGACGAAATGCCGATCAGGAACAATCCTATGAGCCAGTAGGTTTGTCCATCGGTGGCGAGGACCGCAAGCGGCGGGTAAGAAGTCCATCCGGAAGCAGGTCCACCGCCGGGCTGCGCGAATCCGGCCAGCATCGCAATGCCGCCCAGGAGAAACGTCCAGAAGCTGAGCGCATTCACCCGGGGGAACGCCATTTCGTGTGCCCCGACAAATCCGGGTACCAGATAGTTGCCGAAGGCGCCTACACCCAGCGGGACAACGCCCAGAAACACCATGATCGTCCCGTGCATGGCTCCCAGTTGGTTGTAGAATTCCGGGAGCATAACACCGTCGGGCATTCGATCCGGCCCGAAAAGCCGTCCAAGCCACGGCAGAGCCGCTCCGGGATACGCGAGCTGCCATCGCATGACAAGCATCAGGAGAAGACCCAGGAACAGAAAGAGCAGCGCGCTCAGTCCGTACTGGAGACCGATGGTCTTGTGGTCGGTCGAAAACAGATACTTGCGCCACCACGGCAAAGGGGAGAGAACATCGGTCGTGTGTGTAGACATCCTGCGGAACCGGTCGTGGTCGTGAGGGAGAAGGGACTATGGGATTGCGTACTCAACATTCATCGTCGTCGTTCCCCTGGCGGGCACTTTCACCGATATTGTTCGGGTGCCATATCGTTCATGCCACGCCTCGAGGACGTAATTGCCGGGCGGGAGTCCTTTGAGAACAAAGGAGCCATCCTCACCTGTCACACAAAAATACGGTGAGTCGAAAACGCCGATGTACGCGGCCATCCACGGGTGCACTTCGCATTTCACCTTGAAGATCTCCGCCTTCGTGAACGTCTTGTCCAGCTTCATCCCCTGCTTGGGCTGGGCGACGTTAAATGCCGGGTTCACGGTGGAGAGCGTGTGCACGTTGTGCAACGTCGGGTCGTCGTTAATTACCTCGAGACTCTGACCCGTCATCATCGCTAGAACATGAGGTTCGTACCTGCATCCCCGTTGGTCGAGGGTAGCATGCGTCGCGGGGGCGGTAAACGTCTTCGACACCAGGCCGGACTTGACGGAGATGATGACGTTGCGCAGAGTGCCGTTGGGGTTGACGATCACATCTTCGGCATAAACCGGATCCTTGTGCAGGGTGGCGCATCGCGGGTCCCCGGTCATGAAAATCCTCGCCTGTTTCGGCGCTGTCCCCTTGAAGAGAACTTTCCCCGCCACATCGCCGCCGCTGGCGAGCACAGGCGTACAAAGGAACGCGATGAGTAACCCTGTCGTGGTGCGCATGGTACGTCGTCCTGGGAGTCGCAAAAGGTTTCCCTTCTAACACCAGGGCATGTCGTTTTGTTTCGTTTCCGTGCATTTCGCGAGGGATATTCTTGCTTCTCCCTCCCTCTTGGTGTATATTTTTCCGGTACATTGTTCAGCTCTTTCCCCATCCACAGAAACCCTCGATGGCACCTTCAGGCCGTTGGATTGAATACGCACACTTGCCGCAGTCTTCCGGCGGATATTCCACTCTCTTTTTTGACTATCTTCAGGGCGAACCGGAAATCATGCGCCACTTTGCCGGCTCATTCCGCGATACTGCCGGCTTCTCCACTGTCATGGAGCAGATCGATGGGAAGCCTGTTGATCGCGCTACGCTGGTCCAGGTCCTCCGGGAGCAAAACACGGCGTTCGGCGCGGGGCAGAGTACGCTGGAGAACATCGACCGCCTGTCGCGGTCCTCGACATTTGCCGTCGTCACGGGACAGCAGGTGGGAGTTTTTGGAGGACCGTTGTACACGTGCTACAAGGCGGCAACAGCCATCCAACTCGCGGCAAAGCTGGCCACGAAATTCCCCGGGAAGAACTTTGTCCCGGTGTTCTGGCTGGAAGGGGAAGACCACGACTTCGAGGAAATGAGCGCGATTGCCATCCCGGACAGGGATGGTCGGATCACATCTGTTTCGTACCTGCCTGGCGGTGAGATGCCGGAGCGGAACCTCGGGCCCATCGGCGAGCTGGCCTTCGACGAATGGATCGACCGGGCTATCGACCGCCTGCGCGAATTGCTGCCGGTCACGGAATTCTCAGAGCCGCTGTTTGCAGTTCTCCGATCGTGCTATGCGCAGGGCAAGACGTTCAACGAGGCGTTCGCCCGCTGGCTCGGCTACTTGTTTCACGCCCACGGTTTGGTCTTCATTTCCGCGAACCACCCGAGACTGAAGCGCCTGCTCTCGCCGATCTTTGTCCGCGAGCTCAGTGAATTTCCAGCGGTGTCGCAACTCGTCATCACGCAAAGCGCGGAACTCGAACGCCGGTACCATGCGCAGGTCAAAACGAAGTCCATCAATCTCTTCCTCTTTCACAAAGGAGGAAGGTATCTGATCGAGCCCCGTGAGACCGACTTCAGTCTCAAGGGCACCCGGCATTTCCTCTCGAAGGACGAACTCCTTGCCATAGCGCGAGAAACGCCGGAGCTCCTCAGTCCGAACGTCGTTCTCCGGCCCATCGTTCAGGACACGCTGCTTCCGACGGTGGCCTACGTTGCCGGCCCGTCGGAGATCGCGTATCACGCCCAATTGCGGCCTGTCTACGATCACTTTGGGACGGTCCGACCGATCATCTATCCGCGTGCGAGCGCTTCGCTCATCGAAGAAAAGATCAAGCGCGCCGCCGAAAAGTTCGAACTCGACATCGAGGATTTCTTTGGCGATCAGGAGAGGCTCGTCGCCAGAGTCGTGGAACAGATCGCAGCCGTCAAGATCGACGGCATGTTCGGCAATGCAGACCAGCAACTCCAGACATTGCTGAACGAATTGAAATTCGGCCTGAACGAAGTGGATCCCACCCTCCTTCCGGCGTTGGACAATACGCTCTCAAGGATCCGGCAACAACTCAGTGTCTTGAAGGAGAAAGCCGCTGCGGCCCAGCAACGCCAGCACGAAACCGCGGTGCGGCAGATCGAGCGTTCGGTGGCGATGCTCCTTCCTGAAGGCAGCATGCAGGAGCGCGAGCTCAACATGCTGTATTTCCTCGACAAGTATGGTCCCACGACGATCCCGTGGCTGATGGAAGAGCTCGAGATCGACGGGTTCAAGCACCAGTTGATCTCGAGATAGCGCGAGTCCTGCAGGACGCTGAACGAAAAAAAAGCCCGCTCATCGCGGGCTTTGGCGTATCACCGGGGTTCGACACCTGAACGATCAGTGTTCGTGGTGCCTTCTCCTGTCCCCGTCTTGATGGCTTCGTTCGTGGTGCGGTCTTTCCTGTTGCTGTTGCTCTCCTTCGGCGGGTTGCATGAGCACTTTCTTGCTCAACTTCCACCGGCCCTGCTCGTCCTTGTCGATAATCTTGACATCAAACTCGTCGCCGACCTTGACCACGTCCGACGGTTTGTTGACGCGCTTGGTGTCGAGCTGCGACACATGGACGAGCCCCTCTTTGCCGGGGAGGAATTCGACGAAGGCTCCGAAATCGGTGACTTTCTTGACCACCGACCGGTATACCTTCCCCACCTCGGGGATCTCCGTGATCCTCGCGATTTCCCGAAGGGCCTTGTCGGCGGATTCCTGGGAGGTCGCCGCGACAACCACCGAGCCGTCATCCTGGATGTCGATCTCCGCGCCGCTGTCCTTCACAATCTGACGGATGACCTTGCCCCCTGGCCCGATCACCGCACCGATCATATCGACCGGGATCTTGATGGTGGTCAGACGAGGAGCGAACGGAGACATTTCGCCGCGCGGCGAGTTGATGGCCGCTTCCATCTTGTCGATGATGTGGAGCCTCCCTTCGCGCGCCTGCTCGAGCGCCGACCGCATGATATCGATCGAGATTCCTCTGATCTTGATATCCATCTGGCACGCGGTGATTCCTTTGCGGGTCCCGGCGACCTTGAAATCCATGTCGCCGAGATGGTCCTCATTGCCGAGAATGTCACTCAGGATCGCCACACGGTCCCCCTCCTTCACGAGGCCCATCGCGATGCCGGCGACGGAGCTCTTCAACGGCGCGCCGCCGTCGAACAGCGCCAGCGACGCCGCACACACGGTGGCCATCGACGAGGAGCCGTTGGACTCGAGGATGTCCGAAACGATGCGCACCGTATACGGGAAGTCCGCTTCCGCAGGCATCAGGTTCTTGAGCGAGCGCTCGGCAAGGTTGCCGTGCCCGATTTCCCTTCTGCCGACGCTCCCCATCCTCCCGGTTTCGCCGACCGAGAACGGGGGGAAATTGTAGTGGAGCATGAAACGCTTCGTCGAATCCGGCAACAGCCCGTCGATGACCTGCTCGTCGAGTTTCGTCCCGAGCGTCATCGTGGTGAGGCTCTGCGTTTCGCCGCGTGTAAACAGCGCGGAGCCGTGCGTGCGCGGCAGGAGGCCGATCTCGATCGTGATGGGTCGGATCTCCCGCAAACCCCTCCCGTCGAGTCTCTTGCCCTGCGAGAGGATCAGCTCGCGCATCTCCGTGTATTCGATCTGGTGCAGGGTTTCGCGGATTTCTTTTTCTTTCTCCGGGAAGGACTCCGCAAGCGCCGCTTCCACGTCGGCGTAGATCTGCGTCGTCTGCTCCGCCCTCGCTTCCTTCAGCATCGGGGTCGCCGCGAGCGTCCGCAGCTTGTCCCCCGCCGCGCGTCTGACCGCCTCTTGAAGCGAATCAATGCCGGGCGCAGCCGGGGCGACACGCTTGGTCTTCTTGATTTCCGCGGCCAACGCACGCTGAAGAGCACATAGTTGCTTGACATATCCATGTGCGAACGACAGCGCCTCAAGCATCTCGTCTTCGGAGATTTCCCTCGCCTCACCCTCCACCATCACGATGGAATCCTCTGTCCCCGCCACGATGATATCCAGATCGCTCGTCTGAAGGTCCGTGAACGTGGGGTTCACGATCAGTCGCCCGCCAACTCTCCCCACCCTGACTTCGGCGATCGGCCCCTCGAAGGGGATGTCCGACACCATGAAAGCGGCGGATGCCGCGACCGCGCCCAGCACATCGCCGTCGTGCTCCTGGTCTGAGGAGTACACGGTGACGACGATCTGTGTCTCATACCGGAACCACTCCGGGAACATGGGCCTGATGGGGCGATCGATCAGCCTGGCGGACAGGACTTCCTTTTCGGTCGGTCGGGCTTCCCGTTTGAAGAATCCTCCCGGGATCTTCCCTGCCGATGCCGCCTTCTCACGATATTCCACTGAGAGGGGGAAGTAATCGAGGCTGTCATTGATCTCTTTTTCGGCGACCACGGTTGCAAGAACCATGGTGTCGCCATAGCGGGCCATGATCGCGCCGTCCGCTTGTTTTGCGAAACGGCCGGTCTCTATCGAGAAGGTCTTTCCGCCAAGTTCAACTTCTTGTTTGATGTTCATACCGTTCTATCGGTTTCCTCTGCACTAGTGTTACTTTCTGATCTGGAGATCAGCTATGATTTTCCTGTAGCGGTCGATGTTATTCTCCTGGAGATAGTCCAGGAGCCTGCGGCGCTTCCCTACCATCTTGAGCAGTCCCACGCGCGAATGGTGATCCTTCGTGAACTTCTCAAAATGCGGGGCAAGGTCGTTGATCCTCGCAGTGAGCAAAGCGATCTGCACTTCAGGGGTGCCCGTATCATGCTCCTTCTTCCCGTACTTCTTGACGATCTCGGCCTTTTGTTGTTTCGTGATTGCCATTGATAGCGGCTCCTAACGGTTCATAGTGTGTGTGTTCATACGTTCGAGTATCCGGTGCGACTCGTTTCGGTCCTCCTCCAGCTGCCGGACGAGGGCGTCCAGCGAGGGGAACCGTTTCTCGTCGCGCAGGCGCGCGATGAACTCCACGCGCACCTCCATCCCGTACATCTCTCCCTGGTGCCCGAAGAAATGCACCTCCCGGGTTTCCTGCAATCCCTGCGCGATGGTCGGGCGTACGCCGATGTTCATCATGCCGAAGCGGCGGCCCCCCTGCCATCGTCCCTCAACGACGTAGACCCCGCGGGCGGGAAGCAGCTTGTCCGCGAAGGCGGGACGCAAATTCGCCGTGGGGTAGCCGAGCGTCGCCCCCCGTCGATCGCCCTGAACGACAGTCCCCGTCATGCCATACCGGTATCCCAGGAGCTTCTGTGCGCTTTCGACATTTCCCGAGGCCAGCGCGCTCCTGATAGCCGAGCTGCTGACAACCACACCGTCGATAACGACGGCCGGCACCTGCTCGATGGAAAACCCATGCATTCGGCCGAAGGCCTCCAGCGCTTCCACGCCACCCTGCCGTCCCCGGCCGAAATGATGGTCGTGCCCGACAACCATGTGCCGGACGCCGATCTTCTTCACCAGCCACGACTCCACGAACTCCTCGGCGGACTGTTGGGAGAACGCCTGCGTGAAGGGGATCACGTTGAGCAGGTCCACCCCCATGCTGTCAAAGAGCTCGATGCGTTCTTCCACCGACGTGAGAAGATCCGGCCGCCCGCGGTTCGGTCCGATCACCGCACGCGGGTGCGGATCAAACGTCAGCACGACACTCCTCGCCTGGTGTTCCCCCGCATATGCCGTCAGGCGGCTGATGATCGCCCGGTGCCCGAGGTGAACACCGTCGAACGTCCCGACAGTCACCACAGACGCGGCCTTCGGCGGAATCGCACCTTCCTCGCGTGCAACGATCATAGAATCGGACCGACGCTCTCCCTAGCTCGCTGTTCCAGATCCGCTATGGTGGACGCGTCGTCGATGCTCCAGGTGTTGATGCGCGTTCTGCGCAGACGCGTGACATACGCCCCGCAACCCAACGCCGTCCCGATATCATCCACCAGCGTCCGTATATACGTCCCCTTCGAACAGACCACCGTCATGCTCGCCTCCGGCATCGCGACCTCTCTCACCGCAAGAGAGTGGATAACGACATCCCGGGGAGCCCGTTCCACGTGCACGCCCTCCTGGGCGTATTCATAGAGACGTTTCCCGTTCACCTTCAGCGCGGACCACATCGGCGGTACCTGCCGCTGCGGACCGACGAACGAACCCGCAACTTCGGCGACACGTTCCGGAGTGATCCCCTCCAGCGGTCGAGTCTCGATCACGGGAGTCTCCGCATCGCCACTTGCCGTTCTGCACCCCAGCCGCATCGTCACATCATATTCCTTATCGGCGCCTGTGTGGTGCGCCAGTTCTTTCGTTCGCCTGCCGGTACAGACGATCAGCAGCCCGGTGGCCAGCGGATCGAGCGTTCCGGCGTGACCGGCCTTCTTCACATGGAAAATGCGGCGGATCTTCTTCACGACATCGAATGAGGTCCATCCGGCCGGCTTGTCCACGAGCAGAAACATCCCCTCATCTGCCGCGCTACTCTTGACCGCCGCCGGTGCCGTTTCGCTCGTCATTGATCTTCTTCAGAATCGCGTTGATGCGTTCGACCCGGTCGAGCGTATCGTCCCGGAAGAGCTCGAGCGTGGGCATGAACCGGATGTGCACCCGTTTCGCGAGCAGGCTCCGCAATTGGGGCTTGTCGTGTTCCAGGCGGGCCATCGTTTCCTGACGAACTTCTTCCGAGCCATAGATGCTCAGATACACTTTCGCGATCCGAAGGTCGGGCGTCACCCGCACATCCGTGACCGTGGTGAAACCGATCTCCGGCTGGCGATACTCCTTTTGCAGGATCGCTCCGATTTCCTCTTTGAGGAGCGAGGCGACGCGTTCTGTTCGAATAGACATCGATGTCCCGGCTGAGAGCGGCCTTCCGGTCGCGGCGGATTGCGCAGTGCGCGTCCCGCCCGATCACGTGGTCAGTTTCCGTTTCGATTCAACAATGCGATACGCTTCGACCACGTCGCCGGGCTTCATGTCATTGTAGTTTTCCAGCCCGATGCCGCATTCGAATCCCGCTTCCACTTCGCGCACATCGTCTTTGAAGCGTTTGAGCGAACTGATGGCGCCGTCAAAAATCTGTATCCCATCACGAACCAACCGGACCTTGTTGTTCCTGGCGATCTTGCCGTCCTGGACATGGCAGCCGGCGATGTTCCCGATGCGGGGGACCTTGAAGATCTCGCGAACTTCCGCGGTGCCGATGATCTCCTCCTTCTTTTCCGGAGAGAGCAGCCCTTCGAGCGCCTGGTGCACGTCATCAATGGCATCGTAGATGATCGTATACATGCGGATGTCGACTTTTTCTTTCTCGGCGAGCCTTCGGGCATTGAGGTTCGGTCGAACCCGGAACCCGATGATCACGGCGTTCGAGGCCGCCGCGAGGATGACGTCCGATTCCGAAATCATCCCGACGCCGCTGTGGATCACGCGGAGTTTGACCTCCTTGTGCGCGGTCTTCATCAGCGAGTCGGAGAGCGCTTCCACGGATCCGTCGACGTCGCCCTTCACGATGACAGCCAACTCCTTGACGCCGCCCTGTTTGATTTGTTCGGAGATATCGTCCAGGGTGGTGAGGTGGATCTGGCGGAAGTCCTGCTCGCGCTTCAGCTGCTGCCTGCGCAAGCTGATCTCGCGCGCTTCACGGTCGGATTCCATGACGATAAACGGGTCGCCCGCCTGCGGGAAGCCGTCCAACCCCGTCAACTGCACGGGCGCCGACGGTCCGGCCGATTCAAGGCGATTGCCGCGTTCATCGAACATCGCACGCACTTTGCCACTGAAGACGCCGGCGAGGAACGGGTCGCCGACGCGCAGCGTGCCCTTTTGCACGAGCGCCGTGGCGGTCACGCCCTTGCCTTTGTCCAGTTGCGCCTCCACGATCGTCCCGAAGGCAAGCCGGTGCGGATTGGCCTTGAGGTCGAGCACGTCGGCTTCCAGAGAGATCTTTTCGAGGAGGAGATCGACATTTTTCCCGGTGCGGGCGGAGAGCTCGACGCACTGGTATTTTCCGCCCCACTCTTCGACGAGGATATTGCGTTCGGCGAGCTGCTGGCGGATCCTATCGGGATTCGATTCCGGTTTGTCGATCTTGTTGATGGCGATGATGATCGGGACGTTCGCCGCCTGGGCATGGCTGATCGCTTCGAGCGTTTGCGGCATTACACTGTCGTCGGCCGCAACGACGAGCACGACGATGTCCGTGATCTGCGCGCCGCGTGCGCGCATGGCCGTGAAGGCCTCGTGGCCGGGCGTGTCAAGGAACGTGATCGTGTTCCCGGTCGACGTGGTGACTTCGTACGCGCCGATATGCTGCGTGATGCCGCCCGACTCGCCCGCAACGACGTTCGAGCGACGAATGTAGTCGAGCAGCGACGTCTTGCCGTGATCGACGTGACCCATGATCGTGACCACCGGAGGGCGCCGCTGGAGATCCTCGGGCTTGTCCTCCGTCTCGTCGACCAGCTCCTCATCCACGACGTCCGAATAGAATTGCACTTCGAAGCCGAACTCATCGGCCACGAGCTGGATGGTGTCCTTCTCGAGACGCTGGTTGATCGACACCATGATCCCGAGTTCCATACACTTCTTAATGACGTCGGCGACGTTCACGTGCATCAGGTTTGCGAGATCGTTGACCGAGACGAACTCGGTCACCTTCAGTTTCCCTTCTTCACGGAGCGCTTCTTCCTGGAGGCGCTGTTCTTCCTCTTCACGTTCGCGCCGCTTTCTGCGCCGCAACGTCGCGCGCCCGCTCACCGGCGTGTCGTCCATGGCCGCGAACGTCCGCTTGATCGCGTCGTCCACCTCGCTCTGGTCGATCGGCTTGTGGCGCAGCTTCTTTTTCTTCTTCTTTTTCTTGTCGCCGGCAGCTTCCTCGGTGTGACCTGCAGCGACTTCGCCGGTCTCCTCGCGCACCTTCTTCTTTTTCTTCTTTCGCTTGTGCGCTTCTTCCGTTTCGGTCGTGGCCGCCGTCGGAGCGCCGCCTTTCGCCGTTCGGGCGGTGGCCGCCTCGCCGCGGGCGGGACGGGCAGCTGCGCCCGGCTGGACCTTGGGCTTGAGATCCATCCTGCCTTTGATGGTCAAGCCGACTCTCGCGCGCCGCTCTTTCTCCAGGGGCGACAGGTATTCCGGCTTCTTCGGCGCCGGCGGCTTGACACCCGGCTCTTCGGCGGGAGCCGCATCCGCAAGTTCCGCGGGCTCCTCGCGCTGTTCTACGGGCGGGGCTTCGGCCTGGACTTCTTCAACGGGAGCTGTCGTTGGCGTCGCAGCAGGCGATTCCGACAGGCCGGGTTCTCGATCCTCGAGGGTTACCTCACCAGGCGCGACGGCCGGCACAGCCTCGTCGACGCCGGTTCCTTCTTCATGTGCCGGACCCTTCGACGGCGTAAGGTCCAGCTGCGATTGCACGATCGGAACATGGTCCGGGGCGGCCTCGGGCTTCTTCTCCGTTTTTTTCTTCTGGTCCCGGATTTCCTGGATCTTCCGTTGGTGTTTTTCGGCGCTGTCTTTCTCTTTCTTGAAGTGCACGAGAATCTCATGCATCATCGCCTCGTCGAGCGTCGACATGTGGTTCTTCACCTCATGTCCCTTCTTCCGAAGGAACTCGATCACCGTCTCGTGAGAGAGATTCAGCTCCGTCGCAACCTTGTACAGCTTTTTCTTTTTCTCGACTGTCTCAGCCATTCGTGTCCTTCTCCATTGACCCGGCGGTGTCTCCGCGTCTCGGGGCCGCTTCGCCTATTGGCCTTCCTTGGGTTCTTCCGCTGCAGGAGGCTGCTGCGGTTCCGCCGGAGGGGCTTCGGCAGATGTATCGGCTGCCTGGACCGGGGCTACGGGTCCGGTTGCGGTCTCCTCTTCTTCTTCCTCTTCCTCCTCTTCCTCTTCGTCGTCGACTTCCGCCTCTTCAAGCTCTTCCTGGAGCATCGCGCGGATCTCCGCCACCCTCGCCTCCGTCATCCCCTCGACTGAAAGGAGAACATCCATCGTCGCTTCCAGAACGTCCCGGGCAGAGCGCAGCCCGACGGCCGCAAGCTTCGTGATCATTTCTCCGCCCAGCTCTTCCTCGAACTCTGTCAGATCCATATCATACTCTTCTTCGCCGCCCTCCTTCACGAGGTTCAGCTCATAGCCCGTCAGTTTCGACGCAAGCCGGATGTTCTGCCCGTTCCGGCCGATGGCGAGGGAGACCTGTTCGGGAGCCACAAGAATGTTCGCGGACTTCGCCTCCTCGTTGATCTCAATGGACTTGAGCTTTGCGGGGGCCAGCGATCGCGCGATGAAGGTCACCGGCTCGTCGCTGTAGCTGATGACATCGATGTTCTCGTTGTTCAGCTCGCGGACGATGGTATGGATCCGGACGCCCTTCATCCCCACGCATGCGCCCACGGCATCGATACGGTCGTCGTGCGATTCCACGGCGACCTTTGCCCTCTCGCCTGGCTCGCGCGCGATGCGCTTGATCTCGATGATGCCATCGTAGATCTCCGGTATCTCCAGCTCGAACAACTTCGCCAGGAACTTCGGGTCCGACCTTGACACGACGACGACCGGGGTCCCGGAATTCTTCCGCACTTCCTTCACGACCGCCCGGATGGTGTCGCCTTTCTTGTAGTGCTCCTTCGCGATCTGTTCGCTCCGCGGGAGCAGAAGCTCGTTGCGGTTGTGACTGATGAGCACCTCGTTTCGCCGCGTCTGGTAGATCTCCCCGACTATGATGTCGCCGACGGCGTTGCTGTACTCGTTGAAGACCTGTTCCCGTTCAATTTCCTTGATGCGCTGATTGAGATTCTGTTTCGCGCTGACGACAAGGCGCCGTCCGAATGCAGTGAGGGGAATGACCTCGACATAGTCTTCGCCAACATCCAGGTCGTCGCCCGAAAGCCGGCGGGCATCGTCCACGGACACCTGCGTGATCGGGTTCTCCACCGTCTCCACGACTTCCCGTTCAAGAAAAATCTCGATATCCCCCTTATCCATGTTCACCACGACATCGAACTTGGCGTCCTGACCGTACCGTTTCCGCACCATCATCGAAAAAACGTCTTCGACAATGCCGGAGAGGACATCTTTGTCGATGTTCTTTTCGCGAACCATTTGGGAAAATGATTCGACAATCTCTGCATTCATTGCTGCCTCCACTGAGAAAACAACATCATAATCCTCGGAGTCCGATTACCAGGGTGTCTTGACCCGCGCTTCGACGATGGCCTCGAATCGAATATGCCGCTCAACCGTCTCGTTGTCCGGTTGCATCACCAGCTCTTCATCGTTGATCGACACCAGCTTCCCCGTCGACGTTTGCGGTCCGCCTTCAGCGGACCACGCCACCTGCAATTTCCGGCCGGCGTGCTTCCGGTATTGCCAGGGGAACTTCAGCGGCCGATCGATCCCCGGCGAGGAAACGTCCAGGCGATAGTTGCCGACGGCAAAAGCGGTCTTGTCGATCTCCTGGATCAGCGATTTGCTGATCTCCTGGCACAGGCCGAGGCTCACTCCAGCTTCGCTGTCCACGAACAGTTCGATGACGCGCCGTGTCGGATCCCCCCGCACAACCATCTCGATGACCTCCGCTCCGTGCCTGTGCGCTTCTGCTTCTGCAATGCTCAAAAAGGCTTTGTGTTCTTCGGGAGAGACCATGCAGGCTGCGCGACCGCAGTTATCCAAATAAAAAAAGCCCAATCCGGGCTGTCCACAACATCACAATGTACGAAACGGACGGCTCAAAGGCAAGTGGATGTTTCACTTCAAGTACTTGTTGAAGCGACAAGCGGGATCATATTTGCCCACCACCCCAAAAACCTTCACTTTCTGCACCGATTCGTGGAGTTCCCGGACTTTGCATATCACTGGTCGATGATCACTTCTGCATGGCCTCCCTGACCATGGAGGCTGCCTCCTCCACTTGTGCCCTGCTCACATCGAGATGCGTCACCGCGCGAAGACCCATGTAATTACCCGCGCTCAACAAGACGCCTCGGCTCTTCAAATCCGCGAGGATGGCTTCCGGCTGACGACCTGTTGCTTCGACATCGATGATGATGATATTTGTTTGCACTGTCGCCAGATCGATCGAGAAACCTGGAACAGTCGACAGCTGC
>DATJPR010000297.1:0-3352 GCA_035506295.1 Bacteroidota bacterium
TTGGTCACTTCCGGGCAAGACCTTCTCGCCTCGCTGGACACGGGCGGTGTTTTCCAATCTTCCAACAATGGCTCAACGTGGGCTGCCGTGAACACAGGCCTGACCAATCACAGTGTCTGGTCGCTCTGCGTCAATGGAGCGAGCCTCTATGCCGGAACGAATGGCGGAGGCGCCTTTGTGTCGACAGATAACTGCGGGAGTTGGTCGCAGAGCAACAACGGGATCACGGGGACTTTGTTCATACACGCCTTTGTTGTCTCCGGCTCCTATGTGCTTGCGGCGGCTCCGTATGGCGCCTTTCGGACGAGTAATGGCGGCACTACATGGACGAAAGTGACCTCTGGCCTCACCAACGCCGATGTGACCGCCTTCGCCGATTCAGGGTCGAATCTGTATGCCGGCACTCTCGGCGGTGTTTTTCTTTCCACGAACAGTGGGACCAGTTGGAGTGCCGTCAATAACGGGTTGACAACATACATTGTCACCGCCCTGGTGGCTGCCGGCCGGAATATCTATGATGCGACATATCCATCCGGAGTATTTCTCACGACGAACAGTGGATCAAATTGGACACCTGTCACCAACAACCTGGGATCCCAGCAGGTCCATTGTCTTGCCTCTTCGGGTTCGAACGTATTCGCGGGAACCGATAGCGGGGTCTATGTCTCCACCAACAACGGGACAAACTGGGTTCAGACGAACTCAGGGTTGCCCTCAAAGGCCCAGGTACACTCCCTGGCGGTCTCCTCCACTTACCTGTTCGCGGGCAGCGACAGCTTTGGCGTGTGGCGACGTCCTCTTTCGGAAATGATTACTGCCGTGGATCAGTCTCCAAACGGCATGCCTCGACAGTGTGAACTACTTCAGAATTATCCGAACCCGTTCAATCCAACAACGGTCATCAGCGGACAGTGGACAGCGGACAGCAGGGTGCGCCTCGCTGTGTATGACCTGCTCGGCCGGGAGGTGGCTGTTCTCGCCGACGGGAGATATTCCGCGGGGAAACACTCTTTTACGTTTGATGGGACGAGGTTTGCGAGCGGGATGTACTTCTATCGCCTCACGGTGGGACAATACACGGAGTCGAGGACGATGGCGTTGGTGAAGTAACGCCTCTGGGCGGACAATATGCAATGGACAGCAGGCAGGGAGCTCGATTGCTCGAGAGATCGACTACTGCCTGCTGCCAGATGTCTTCAGCCTCTTGCGTAAATCTTTAGGGGCTTTTCTCTCGCCGGCGCTCCGCAACTATTCCCAACCGTTTGTTATTCCATGCTCGGCTAAGTATCCGAGCGCTTCTATCTCATACACTTTGCCATTCCGTATTTTGAAGATATGCGCCGCCGGCAAATCGAACGCCCCGTATTTGTTCTCACGCTCGGTGATACCCGGGACACCTTTTATTTTCATGATTTTTGGTTCTCCGGTATGGACAAACATCGAATACGCCATAACCAGGCCCATCGTTTCATCCACTGCCACAAAACGACGACGATTAATATCAGAGATGTTTGCCAGAACACCGGTATTTAACTGATCGCGGCATTTCATTTTTCTGAACACCGAAAAGTCATCATCATAGGCTTCTTCAGGAGTTGTTGCACCAGCGGAGACGCCTCCGTTTTCGCGTCGCTGACTTTCATCCGCGAATGGACACAGATCGCCGTTGCCACGAACGAGCGCTTCATAATACGAATTGGCGATCCTCAGCATTTCGTTCCGCGAAACACGCTCGGATGGTTCGATCGGAGTGATCAGTCCCGGTCGGACCCTCAACATGTTGGGATTCAATCCACCACCATACCTCGGGATGACCAGATGATCGATTTCGGTTATTTCGCCATCGACCACCTTCAGGCGGGCGCTGATGATGGTCGAATCATGATTCACCTGAATGACGCCGATTACCCCCACCTGACCTGTAACCGTATCGGCGACGAATATTTTGAAATTCGTGAAGCCGCCCGTGGCAGTTTCCCAGAGGCCCTTCCCGATAGGGAGGACCTTGGTGTTTTCGACAAGTTTCACGTTTTTCGCAAACCGTAAGCCGGAAGGATCGTGTTTGGCAACAGCAGCGATATACTTTTCCATCAGGTTGATCAATTCCGAACGGGACTGCGCCGCTGCAGAGAGAGAAAAACCAAATACCAACGCTAACACTACAAGACCTCTCATCATCGTTCTCGGTTTCATACTTGTCTCCGTTCTCGCCGTGTCACAACTTCACATGCTTCAATGCCGGGGGTCTTTTCGCCCCTACGTTCCCATTGACTTACTTGTCCCACACGGCAGATTTCATTCTGTACGGCGCTGGGCTAATGACTGCTTCAATCTGATCGATCTTTCCTTGCCTGATCTGAAAGAGCTCTGAAATCTGAATCGTTATCGGAAACCGTCCCATACAGTCCTGCTTCACCCGATTCGGTATCGCAGACGTAAAGATTATACTTACCACGGGCACTCAATGTACCCCACAGACCGTCGCCCAATCGGATCTCAACTCCATTTTCCGTGTACGACACATCTCTAGCGAGCATGAGCTGGTTTGGATCGTATTCGAGTCATTGTTGTTCTCTCCACGTAAACACCAAGGGGTGGACTGATCGGGTGAGATAGGATGGCGCCTGCGGAATGTATCTCTTGGTGAAATGTTGTGCAAGAACGGCAGGCACTTGAGCAAATATTGGTCGCAATTAGTAGATATTGACGCCTCATGCCGCTGAGGCTCTATTAATATCGGAACGAATTTTCATCAATGGCAGGAAGGCAGTTGGAAGCGTGGTCCGACGTCGGATTACAGAGTCCCTGGATTGCAGATGGCGCAGCGGAGACGTAGCTTGTCTCCGAGGTTGCCCGCTCACACCCCTCAGGTGACACTATGAAGTCGTTTCTCGTAGCCGTTCTGTTCCTTGCCGGCGCCTGTGCCTTTTCCGGAGAACGCGAGAGTCCCGACCAAAAGACAGAACGACTTCGCTGGTGGCGCGAGGATCGCTTCGGCATGTTCGTCAGCTGGGGACCTGTGAGCATCGAGGGGGCGGAAATCAGCTGGTCAAGGGGCGGCGAAAAACGGGGGACCCAGGGGACAGGCGTAATCCCCGGAATGAAAGAGATCCCGGTGGAGATCTACGACAATCTGTACAAACAGTTCAACCCTGTGCTGTTCAATGCCGAAGAGTGGGTCTCCATCGCGAAGGCGGCAGGCATGCGCTATATGGTCCTCATCGCCAAGCATTGCGACGGGTTCTGCATGTGGAAGTCAAAGATCGATTCGTACTCGATGGCCGCGACGCCCTTCGGCCGCGATGTCTGTGGTGAGCTTGCCCGTGCGGCGCACAACACCGGCATGAAGATC
>DATJPR010000298.1:0-6400 GCA_035506295.1 Bacteroidota bacterium
GCCTCCCTGCATCGCGATGCTCTTCTCATCAACACATCGCGGGGGGCGGTGGTGGACAATGCTGCGCTTCGTGGAGATCTCGAAAAGAAACGGATCGGCGGGGCGGTGCTGGATGTTTGGGAGGGGGAGCCGGCGCTCGACCGCGGCCTCCTTGACGTCGTGGAAATCGGGACCCCGCACATCGCGGGATATTCCCTCGATGGAAAAACGAACGCGGTTCGTTTGGTCTACGAATCTTTCTGCGCATGGACGAAGGGCCGGACGGTGTGGACCCTTGACGACCGAATGCTTCCCCCTGCGGAATTGCCGGAGATCGCGCTGCCTCCGGGTTGGAAACTGAGTGACCGTTCGCTCGAAGAGTTGGTCCGGAAATGCTACGACATCCGTCGGGATGATCGTGCCCTCCGGACAGCTTGCTCATCACATCCAAAGGATCTTCGTGCGCAATTCCAGAAGTTGAGGACGGGATATCGAGTGCGGCGCGAGTTCGCGGCGACGGTCGTGCGAGGGGCTAGCTGGGAAGCCGAGGTTGTCCTCCGGTCACTAGGTTTCGCCGTCGATTCAAAGAGTAAGCAGTAGGCAGTATGCAGTAAGCAGAATGTGGCCGATCGATATCACATGTGAATCCATTGCATCTTTCTGCCTACTGCTTACTCCCTACCGCTTACTGTCTGGGTCGTCCACCCGCTCTCCCGTTCTCCCCCTCCCCCTCTCTCCCGCCTCTCACAGTATATACCTGGTCAAGTCCCTGTTCCTCACGATCCCCGCAAGCCGAGCATCGACCATGGCCTTATCGACGGTTATCGATGTGATCGGGGTGTCGTCGGGGGCGTTGTACAGGACTTCTTCAAGCAATGTGGTGAGGATGGTGTGGAGCCGGCGGGCGCCGATGTTTTCCACCTGATCGTTGACTTCGGCCGCGGTCCGGGCGATCTCATGGATGGCGTCGTCGTTGAAGGAGAGTGTTATCCCTTCCGTCGCCAGAAGCGCTGCGTATTGTTTGATGAGGGCGTTCTCGGGAACGGTAAGGATCTTCACGAAATCTTCTTCAGACAGACTGTTGAGTTCGACGCGGATGGGGAAGCGGCCCTGGAGTTCGGGGATCAGGTCCGACGGTTTCGCGACATGGAACGCTCCCGAAGCGATGAACAGGATGTGGTCGGTTTTCACCATCCCGTACTTGGTGTTCACGCTCGAGCCCTCGACAATCGGGAGGAGATCGCGCTGGACCCCTTCGCGGGAGACATCCGGCCCTGCAACTTGTCCCTTCGCCCCCGCGATCTTGTCGATCTCGTCGATAAACACAATGCCGGAATTCTCAACGCGTTGAACCGCTTCTCTCACCGCGGCATCATGATCGATGAGTTTCTGGGCCTCCTCATTCGTGAGAATGTCCCGGGCTTCCGCGACCGTGGTCTTGCGCCGTTTCGTCTTCTTCTGCATCAAATTGCCGAACATATCCTGCAGGTTCAGGCTCATGTCATCGAGGCCCATCGGACCGATGACCTGCATGAGGGGGCTGCCCGTCTGGGCGGGAAGATCCAGCTCGATCATCCGTTCTTCCAGGCTTCCCGCATGGAGCTTCTCACGGAATTTCTCGCGTGTCGCCTTGTACCCCGGTTCCTCGGCGTGTTCAACCGCGGTCGGATCGTACCCTTCGGTGGCCGCACGTTTGGTTGGCGGAAGGAGGATGTCCAGGATCCGTTCCTCGCTCAGGATCCTCGCCTTCTCCTCGACTTCCTGCCGGCGTTCGGACTTGACAAGAGTGATGGCGACGTCCATGAGGTCGCGGATGATCGACTCCACATCTCTCCCGACGTAGCCGACTTCCGTAAACTTCGATGCCTCGACTTTGATGAAGGGGGCGCCTGACAGTCGTGCCAGGCGCCGCGCGATTTCGGTTTTCCCGACGCCGGTCGGCCCGATCAGGATGATATTGTTCGGCATGATCTCTTCGCGCAATCCAGCCGGTGCCTTCAGGCGGCGCCACCGGTTGCGAAGGGCGATCGCGACAGATTTCTTTGCCGCGTCCTGGCCGATGATGTACTTGTCGAGTTCCTTGACGATCGCCCGCGGGGTGAGCCGCGCGGCCGCGTCGTCTTGCAGCGCTGCAGGAATGGTCTTCTTCACAGCTCTTCAAGGGTGATGACAGAATTCGTGTAGATGCAGATTCCGGCCGCGGTCTCCAGGGATTCCTGGACGATTTCGCGGCAGGTCAACGTCGAATGCTTCACGAGCATGCGTGCGGCGGCCACGGCGTAGCTCCCGCCGGAGCCGATGGCGACGATGCCGTCGTCCGGTTCGATGATCTCGCCGGAACCGGAAATCACAAGAGCTTTCTGTCCGTCCAGCACCGCGAGGAGAGCTTCGAGCTGCCGGAGGTATTTGTCGGTGCGCCACTCTTTGGCGAGGTCCACGGCCGCACGTTCCAGTTGGCCGCGGTGCTTTTCGAGATGCTCTTCGAACTTTCCGAACAGGGTGAAGGCATCCGCCGCGGCTCCGGCAAACCCCGCGAGGATCCTGTCGTTGTACATCTTCCGCACCTTGCGGGCGTTGTGCTTCATCACGGTCTGACCGACGGTGACCTGACCGTCCGATCCAATGACCGTTTGTCCCTGGTAGGTGAGACCGAGGACGGTGGTTGATCTGATTTCGGGGTTCATGGTTGTTCGGCGATGGGCGGGGGGAGGGACGTCAGGTAAGGCGTCGTCGCAGGCGCGCGATGGGAATCTGCATAGCTTCGCGGTACTTTGCCACGGTTCGGCGGGCGATATTCAGCCCCTGGTTGTTCAACAATTCGCCCAGCCGCTGATCGCTCAATGGGTGGTTCGGGTCCTCGGCGTCGATCAGCGTCTTGAGTTTCCGCTTGACCTCCTTGTTGGAGACCTCGTCGCCATCCGTCGTGCTGATCGCGTCGCTGAAGAAATGCCGGAGGGAGAACACGCCGTAATCCGTCTGAACGTATTTGCTCTTGACAACGCGGCTGATGGTGGAGACGTCCATGCCGATGACTTCGGCAATATCTTTGTAGATCATCGGCCGGAGCCCTTCGCCGGTCTCGAAGAACTCGCGCTGCTTCTCGACGATGGTACGCATGACCTTCAGCATGGTTTCGCGGCGCTGATGGATCGAGCTGATGAACCATTTCGCCGCCTCGAACCGCTGCCGGATGAAATCCTTGGCTTCCGCCGAGACGCCGTTCTTTTTCCGCTTCGACATCAGCTCCTTGTATGCCCTGTTGATGCGAAGCGGGGGGACATTCCGGTCGTTGAGGGAGATCACGAAATCCGTCTCGCCCTTGGCAACGATGTAGTCCGGGACGACGTAATTCTCTTGCTGGATGAATTCCCCCTCGCCGGGCTTCGGGTTCAGGTGCTGGATCGCCTCGAGCACCCGTTTCAGCTCATCGTTGGAGATTCCGAGCTTCTTCGTGAGCTCCTCGTAGTGCCGCATGGTGAAGTCGTCGTAGAACTCCGTCAGGATCCGGAGCGCGACCGCGCGGAGGGCGAGATCAATGGGAGCAAGCTCCATCTGCACCGTCAGGCATTCCTGCAAGCTTCGAGAGCCGATGCCGACGGGGTCGAGCCGCTGAATCTGTTTGAGGACGCCTTCGGCTTTTTCGAGCGAAATAGAAAGTGCGTGGGTGAGGTTCAGGTCCTGAACGATCGCCGCGAGATCCCGCCGGAGGTACCCGTCCTCATCGATGTTGCCGATGATTTCCTCTCCGAGAAGCTGTTCCTCGTCGTCGAAATCGAGGAGCATGACCTGTTGCAGGAGGCGATGGTAGAGCGGAATCTGATCGGGGAAGGGGAGATCCTCCCGCTCCTCGTCATCGAATGGCTGCTGTGTCTTGAACCCTCCCGTATCATCGTTCATGTAGTCGTCGATGGTGTACTTGTCCTCCTCGGCCTCCTTCTGCGCCTCTTCCGCCTTGGGTTCCTCCGCCTCTGCGGTTTCGGCGCTCTCCTTCTCGGGCTCCTCCTGCGTCTGCTCTGTCTCTTCTTCGAACCCTTCTTCGAGCAAGGGGTTCATCTCGAGCTCGGCCTTGATCTTCTGCTCGAGGGCAAGTGTCGGAAGCTGCAGCATCTTCAGGTACTGGACCTGTTGAGGCGACAGCTTCATCATCATCTTATGTTGTAGCGAAATATTCAGCATAGGATCAACGAATATCCATTCCGCTCACTGCATCCTTGCCCTTGCATGCCTCACGGAACTCCTCGTACCACGAGGCCCCGTACTTTCGCTTCAGCGGATCCCGCAGGAACTCGTACAGGGGGATGTTCTCGGCGCGTCCGCGCGCCCTTCCCGCCTGGCACTCGGGAATCTGTTCATAGTGCAGGACCTCGTGACCGTGGTTGCGGGCCCGGATGGGGAACAAATGACACGAGATGGGCTTCCGCCACGAGGTGAGGCCTTCTTCGTACGCTCGCTCAAAGGCGCAACGCGCGATCCCGCCCCTGTCGAAGTACACGAAGACACATTCCTTATCTTCGACGCACACGGTGGCATAGTCGCCCGGCCTTCCTTCGAACGCCCCGTCGCGTTTGAGCACCGCGAGGTTCTCCTCACTGAGGAACCGCGCGGCAAAAGGAACGGCCGCACGCAATGCATCAAGTTCGTCGTCGGCCAGCGGCGCGCCGCGCCATCCGGCGATGCAGCAGCACGCGCCGTGGCACTTCTCAAGGTCGCAGCAGAAATGCTCGCTGCGGATGTCATCATCAATTCGAACAGCCTGGATCTCAAGCATCAAGGGTGCCCTGGATCCCTCTCTCGAGAAGAAAGATACGGATTTCCGGTCAATTCTAAAAGACCGAAAGAAACTTTCACGCTCGGATGAAGTACTTCCCAGGTCGCTGTCTGACAACACCCTTGAATTCAAGCGAGAGAAGATGCACCAGGACATCGGCGACGGGCATTTTGGCGAGACTGGCGAGCGCATCGACGTGCACGGTCTGTCCCTCAGGGAGAACGTCCACAATCGCACGCTCGAAGAACGATAGTTCCTCCCTCGGACCTGATTCAGCGCCGCTTGATGGTCGCGATCTGCCCGACAGTTTCGGCGCAAGCTCCTGAAGGACCTCATCCACTGATTCGACAAGAAGCGCCTTTCCCTCACGGATCAGCCGGTTGGTGCCGCTGGGCCGTTTGGGGTTGATCGAAGAGGGCAGGGCGAACACTTCACGGTTCTGGTCCAGCGCCGTCGCAGCAGTGATCAATGCACCGCCCTCGGTGCCTGTCTCCACCACGATCGTCCCCAGCGTCATCCCGCTGATGAGCCTGTTACGACGCGGGAAGTTCACCGCATCCGGTTTCGTTCCCATCGGAAATTCCGAGAGGACGGCGCCCTGCGACATCATGCGTTCGGCGATCACGCGGTTCTCGGGCGGATAGAGCACGTCCACGCCCGAACCGATGATCGCCACCGTCCGGCCTCCATGCCGCAGCGTGGACGAATGTGCCGCGGTATCGATCCCCCTGGCCAGGCCGCTGACGACCGTGAGGCCTGCGCGGGCAAATTCTTCCGCGAACCACTCGGCCATCCGGATGCCGTACGGGGAGGGTTCGCGCGTCCCGACAATCGCCAGTGAAGAGTCGTCATCTTTCGACAACGTCCCTCTCGCGAAGAGTATCAGAGGCGGATCGTAAATCCGCTTTAGTCCGGTTGGGTAGGCTTCTTCCCAGAGCGTGACGACACTGCCTCCGTATCGTTCAAGCGCGGCAATCTGGCGGTCTGCATACAGTTCGGCCTCTGCGCGTTCTTTGCCTCTGGAGAATGCGCGGATGGTCCGGGCCAACCTTGTATCGATGCCGTTGGCGGCAGCGAGTTCGGAGAGGGAAGCGTCGAGGATCGCTCGAGGATCGTGAAGGTGGTCGACCAGCGCCCGGAGCCGGTGTGGCCCGATCCCGGGAATCTGCGTGAGGGCCAGCAGCACTCGAATCTTTGCCGTCATCTTTGCCCCTTCCTTGAGTGAGGCGGGAGGGAGCGGCGGGATGCCATTCCTGCAAAACCAAACGTCGATTCTGCTCGTTGGCGAGGAGTAGGAAGAATGACGTAAGAAGTAGGAAGGAATCGTCTCAGGATTTGAGGCCGCGGTACCAGTGAGATCTTGATTACCTGCAATGATCTCTTTCTTCCTACGTCTTCCTTCCTACATCCTACTCCTAGATTCTCGGGAATCAATGAATCTCGTTTGCGACCTCAGCGAGTTTCCGGCTCGCTGCCTGCGTCGTTTTCGCTTCCGCGATGATGCGCATGATTGGCTCGGTGTTGGACTTCCGGAGATGCACCCAGGATTCTTCGAAATCGAATTTGATACCGTCTTCCTTGTTGACGCGCGCGCTCGACGAATACCGGCGTTCGAGGCGGTGCATCACATCGTCGGGGTTTGCGGCGCCGAGC
>DATJPR010000299.1:0-28378 GCA_035506295.1 Bacteroidota bacterium
ACAGCGTCTCGCGAGGTTGATCGGGAAGGGGAGAGCGATGGAAATGATCCTCACCGGCGCGCAGGTCGACGCACAGGAAGCCCTGCGGATCGGGCTCGTCAACAAGGTCGTGAATCCCTCCGAGCTGCTTTCGCGCACGCAATACATGGCACAGGTCATCGCGTCGATGGGCCAGGTTGCGATCCGCGCCGCATTGGGAGCTGTGAACGCCGTTGATGCCCTCCCGCTGGATGAGGGTCTGCGCAGAGAAGCCGATCTCTTCGCCCGCTGTTGTGCGAGCGAAGATTTCCGTGAAGGCACAAAAGCGTTTCTTGAAAAACGAAAACCGGCATTTAAGAACCGATGACCTGGGCGGAGCGGTTGCGGACACAGTGGCGTGAGGTCGCGGTCGGCGTGCTGGCAGCGCTCGTCGTCCTCCTCGGGGCGGCTCTCCTCGTGTTCCCAGCGTCTCCCGGGTTTGGCGGCATGACCGGTTCCACCACCGGCGTGGAGGGACGTATCGATTCTGCCATCGGGTCCGTGCTGGGACATTTTGAGATCGAGCCGGCGTCCGGAAGAATGGCAAAGTGGGTGCAGCTGCAGGGCATAGCCCCGCGCCGCGAAATGCGGCTCATCGTGGCAGCCGGGTTTCCCAGTCTTCTTCTGAACCACGCGTTGGCAACCGCCGTCCAGCCGTTCGGTGCGCACGTGATCGGTGTGGAGAATTCGATTGAAAAAAGAGTCGCCCTGCATGTCAGGAAAGACGGCCAGATCCTCAGGACGGTAATCCTCCAGGAATCAAACGAACAACACTAACAGCTATCGGAACACTCGACGATGCAATCTTCTTCCCTCATGGACAAGCTCGTATCGCTGGCAAAGCGTCGCGGATTCGTCTTTCAATCAAGTGAGATTTACGGCGGATTAAATGGATGTTGGGACTACGGTCCGCTCGGCGTGGAATTATTGAGGAACGTGAAGGAACAATGGTGGCGAGCGATGACGCTGAGGGAGGACATCGAGGGGATTGATGCTTCGATCCTGATGCACCCGAGAGTCTGGGAAGCGTCTGGACACGTGGAAAACTTCACGGACCCCATGGTGGATTGCAGGGAATGCAAAGCAAGGTTTCGTGCCGACCAGGTGGAGGATTCGCCGTGTGGCAGTCCGGCTTACAAGGGACGAAAGGCGAGCAAGTGCCAGGCCGAGGGAAAATTCACGGAGGCGCGGCAGTTCAATCTGATGTTTAAGACGTTCGTCGGACCCGTCGAAGACGCGAGCGCGGTGGTGTATCTCCGGCCGGAGACGGCGCAGGGGATCTATGTCAACTTCCTGAATGTCCAGAGTTCTTCCCGGCAGAAGCCCCCATTCGGGATCGCCCAAATCGGGAAGGCCTTCCGCAATGAGATCAACACCAAGAACTTCCTCTTCAGGACAAGGGAATTCGAGCAGATGGAGATGCAGTTCTTCGTGAAACCCGGTTCGGACGAAGAGTGGTTCGGGTATTGGAAGGAGCAGCGGCTCCAGTGGTTCACTGGACTCGGGATCACCCCGACGAAGCTGCAATTCCATCGCCATGAACCGGACAAACTGGCCCACTACGCGAAGGATGCATACGATATCGAATACGAATTCCCCTTCGGATGGGGTGAGATCGAGGGGATACACAACCGTACGGACTTTGACCTCTCCCGGCATGAGCAGTTCTCCGGAAAGTCGATGAAGTACTTTGACGAGCAGTCGAAGGAAAAGTATACTCCGTTCATCATCGAGACATCCGCCGGAGCGAGCCGGTCATTCATGGCGTTTCTTGTCGATGCCTATCGTGAGGAAGAGGCACCCACGGCTGACGGGAAAATGGAGACGCGCACGGTGATGCGCTTTCACCCGAAACTTGCGCCGGTCAAGGCGGCAATCTTCCCGCTCGTAAACCGTGACGGCATGCCGGAGATGGCGAGATCGCTGGAGACCGACCTTCGGAAATCGTTGCGCGTGTTCTACGATGACAGCGGCGCAGTGGGCCGGCGCTACCGGCGTCAGGACGAAGTAGGGACGCCCTTCTGTATCACCATCGACTCCGATACGCTCAAGGACCAGACCGTCACCGTGCGGGACCGTGACACGATGGTGCAGGAACGGGTGAGTATGGACAACGTCGCACGATATCTCAACGACAAGCTTCAATGACGCGTATGGGGAAAGTGCTTCGAGGGGTCGGTGGGGTGGTGGCGCTCGGTATCGCACTTGTGCGGACGGGGCTTGCCGCGGAAACGCCCGGGACTTTCGACGCGCTGGTGCAGGAAGGCATCAGCGATGTCTACAACCTCCGGTTCGAGCAGGCCGAGAAGGACTTTGGCGAGGTTCGCTCTCTCCGGCCCCATGATCCGGCGGGCCCGTTCTTTCTCGGGATGGTGGACTGGTGGAGGATCGTCATCGATATCGACAATACGAGCTACGACGAGAAATTTTGTGCGGAGATGGACGACGTCGTGGCGATGTGCGACTCCCTGTTGGATCGCAACCCGAATGATATCAATGCGCTGTTCTTCAAGGGGGGCGCGATAGGGTTCAAAGGACGACTGAAGTTTCATCGGAACGACTACCTTGCCGCCGCAAATGCGGGACGCCTGGCGTTGCCGATCGTCCAATCCGCTTCGGAACTCGATCCCGACAACTACGACATCCTCCTTGGCACAGGAATGTACAACTATTTTGCCGACGTCATCCCGGAGGAGTATCCCCTCGTCAAACCCCTGCTTCTCTTTATCCCGCCCGGTGACCGGAAGAAGGGACTCGAACAACTGACGCTCGCAGCGGAAAAAGGAAAATATGCGTCAGTCGAGACATGGTACTTTCTCCTGCAGATCTATTTCTATTACGAGAAGGATTACCAGAAGGCGTTGAGCATCGCGCAGCAGCTCTATCACCGATTCCCGGACAATGTGCTGTTCGAGCGATACCTCGGCCGCTGCGAAACGGTCGTGGGCGACTGGACCTCGGCGAGGATGGTCTTCGAAGACATCGCCAGCCGCGCGCATGAGGGGAAACGCGGCTATGGGACGAATGCGGAGCGCGAAGCGGAATACTACATCGGCATGGGATACATGAACGCCCGAAGCTATGATACCGCGCTGCAACATTTTTTCCGGTGCGATGAGATCAGCCGGACCCTCGATGCCCACGACCCGTCGGGCTTCATGGTCATGGCAAACTTGAAGGCAGGGATGATTTTTGACATCGAGGGGAAACGTGATCTCGCGGTGGCGCAATACCAGAAGGTTCTTGATATGAGGGAATACAAGGACTCCCATACGCAGGCAGAACAATACCTGAAGACGCCCGCAACGTACTAACCTGGGCATGACAGGAATGACCAAGACAACAGTCTATATCCTTCTTCTCGGCCTGGTGGCGGCGTTGGCGGAACTCACCGGAGGCGGTTTCGTCCTGCTCCGGAAGAAATGGCCGCGCACGGTCCAGGAATATTTGCTGGCTTTGAGCGCGGGTTTTATTCTTGCTCTCGTATTCATGGAATTGATTCCCGAAAGTCTGCATGCGGTGGGGATGAAGGCTCCGCTCATCATGCTTGCGGGTTATGCTGTACTGCATTTTTTCGAGCACACCATCGTCGGGCATCTTCACTTCGGGGAGGAAACGCATGACGAGGTCATGCTCTCCGGAGTTGCGAGCTATTCGACGTTTGCGGGCCTCTTCATCCATGCCTTCTTCGACGGGTTCGCGATCTCGGTGGGGATGCGGTACGACTTCTATCTCGGGCTGCTCATTTTCTTCGCTGTCTTCCTTCACAAAATCCCCGAGGGCTTGACCATCGCAACCGTCATGATCGCCGCGGCCCGCCGACGGATGGTCGCCTTTCTTGCGTCGGTGGCCATCGGCGTTGCGACCATGCTCGGCATCCTGAGCGTTTTTCTTCTCTCGAACGTGGACGAGGCCTTCGTCGGATCGGCATTCGCCTTCTCTGCCGGAATCGCACTGTACGTGGGGGCGAGCGATCTGATCCCCGAAATTAACCACTCCAAGAAGCGTGTGATCCCCCTGCTCGTTTTTGGAGGCATGCTGCTGTTCTACGGTGGAACGCTCATCTTCGGGGCAGGTCACGTTCATTGACCCGCCATTCGGCCGGACTACCCTCCCTGAATTTTCACCCCGTGGTTTCGAGACCATTTGCAGCGATCTTCGTGTTCACCAGGATCGCCCTGGCACAGACCGACGATCAGGCGGAAATGACGGGTGCAGGCTCGGGAATTTCGAAGGAGAACGAACGACCGGGGGTGGGAGGGATGTGATGCTGTGGGGAGCGTTCAGCGAGAATGCCGCTCGTGACGAGGCCCTCGTCCGATTTCCCCGCAGGGGAGCAGCGGACGGCTACATCCCGATGGAGATGGACACTCGATGCAGGCTGCCGATGTTGCCGAGCGAGGAGAGTGCATAGTCGACGCGATAACGATCGACATTGATGCCGAGACCGATGGAAAAGCCCGTCAGCCCGGATGTTGAGCCGAGCACGAGATCTCTCCGCTGCTCGTTGTCGTAGCCGACCCGGAGCTGCAGGACCCTGCTGAGCGTAAATTCCCCGCCGATCGTGAAGGAGCGGAATCGCTCGGCAAAGGTGTTGACGTCCTGATTCAGCTTGTGGAGTCCCACGTTGAGCAGGAGCGGGAGCCCTTTAGGGACGATCGATGCACCAACCGAGACGTCCAGCGGAAGATCTTCCCTGACGCCGAGGTACGTCGAGAGTTGAGATCCGGCATTGCGGATGCTGAAACCGAACGTGAGCCGGCTCTCGGGGATCATGTAAAACAAGCCGGCATCGCCCGCGATCGCCGTCGATGATGTGCCTGCCAGAGAAGAGTAGATGAACTTCACTCCGACGCCGTAATAGAGGTTCTCGTCCAGGGTGTTCGCATAGCCGACTTCCAGCGCGAGGTCGGAAGCAGTGAACGTCCCGAGGACGTTTCCCACCTCATCGGTCTCGTTGAAACTTCCGTAATTCTGGTAGATGACACCGGCGCCAAATGTTCCGAGGTCGCCGATGGATTGTCCGTAGACGAGTGATCCGGCATTCACGTCGAGAAGGTTCTTGAAAAAACTCGCAGACAAGCGTGCGCTGGAAAGCGTGCCCAGCGCTGCGGGGTTGTAAAAGAGCGAGGCGGGGTCATCGGCCACGGCGATGAAGCTTCCCGCGAGCGCGCCCGGTCGGGCGCCGACATCGGACCGGAGGAAGTCGTAGACCGTGTTTGTCGCGCCCAGTGCACTGACTGAAGGCAGGGAGAGCACGAAGAAGAGGAAAAACCGCCATGCACGCATGTCGATCCGCCGAAGTGTTGCTTCAAAAATAGGAAACGAACCTGCAAAAAACAACCGATTCGACAAGGTGGGATGCTGTTGATTGTCAGGGGCAATGTGCGTATATTTCTCTACTGCAAACAATTCCATGGGTTTTCTTGAAAGGCATGACCCTTCCATGAAAGAGGGCATTCATCCTGACTACAAGAAGTCGGTGGTCACCTGCGTCTGCGGCAACACGTTTGAGACCCGTTCGACGGCAGGGAACCTGAAAATCGAAATCTGCTCCAACTGTCATCCGTTCTTTACCGGCCGCCAGAAGCTCGTCGACTCCGCTGGACGCGTGGAGAGGTACAACAAGAAGTACGGAAAGAAGGCAGTATAACTCTCCGTCGTCCGTCAATTGCCGGAGCACCTTATGCATCTCTCACTCCTTGAGGATGCGTGTTCTCGTTCGCCTCGCGACGCAGGGCGACTCTCACCTTGGACCACCACATGCCGCAGGGGCCTGAAGATGGCCGGCGGGGTTCCAGCACTGCGGACCCCGGGACGGGAGGCCGTCGCACGACGGTAATTCCATGGCCGAAGAGACGCTCCGATCCTCATCTCCCTCGCAACTCGAAGCCCGATCGCTCTACGCCGGCCCCCGCGGGACGGCCGTCAAGATCCTGAACAGGGTGGAGCGGACGGATTCCTATCTGGACAAGGTCCTCGACGCTGAACTGAAGCTGCCCGATCTCAATGATCTTGACAAAGGACTCCTGAGCGAAATCGTTCACGGCGTTCTGCGCTGGCAGGGCCGCCTCGACTGGATCCTCAACGGCTTTTCGCACGGCAATTTTGCGAAGTCCGAAATCAACATCAAGAACACCCTGCGCGTCGCACTCTACCAGGTCCTCTTCCTCGATCGCGTCCCGCATGCCGCCGCCGTCAATGAAGGGGTGGAGTTCATCAAACGCATCCGCGGTGAGAAGCCGGCCGGACTGGTCAACGCAGTCCTGCGCAATATCATCCGCAACATTGACGGCATCCGCTATCCCGATCCTGCCGAGGATCAGGCGCAATACCTGGCGGTCTACTATTCACATCCTCTCTGGATCGTGCGCCGTTGGGTCGATCGATTCGGCGTCGAAGCGACAACAAAGCTCCTGACCGCAAACAACGAGCGTCCGGAGCTCTCGATGCGCGTGAACAGGATGCGGATCGACCGTGCGCGTTTCCTCGAGAAGCTCGGTCAGATGCATCTCCAGGCAACGCCGTCGAAATATCTCGACCAGTTTGTCAGGATAAAATCGCTTTCCGGGATCGCACAGATGGAGTTGTTCCGGGGAGGGTTCTTCACAATCCAGGACGAAAGTGCCGCGCTGCCATGCAATCTCCTCGGGCCGCAACCCGGGGAAAAGATCTTCGATCTCTGCGCCGCTCCCGGAGGCAAATCGACGAATCTTGCGGAGATGATGAACAACCAGGGCGAGGTCGTCGCAATCGACAAGTATGAGGCGAAGCTCAGGATGATCCAGGGATCATGCGACCGGCTCGGACTCAAAAACGTGACGCTCCGGGCGGCAGATGCCTCCTCCCTGGAGGCGGGTGTCGCCGACCGTGTTCTGCTCGATGCGCCATGCTCCGGCCTGGGGGTCCTGACCAAGAAGCCCGATATTAAGTGGAAGAGAGACGTCTCCGACATTCTCCGAATGGCGAAAGCGCAAACTTCGTTGATCGAGAATGCGGCGAAGCTTGTCAAGCCCGGCGGCGTGCTCGTGTACAGCACCTGCACCACGGAACCGGAAGAAAATGAAGATGTCGTCAAGGCGTTCCGCGAGAGGCATCCCGAGTTTACGTTCGAAGACGCCCGGCGATACCTGCCGGAACAGCTGGTCTCGGACGACGGCTACGCTCGCACCTTCCCGCACCTTCACGGCATGGATGGATCGTTTGCGGCGCGATTGGTGAAATCATCAACCTGATCGCTTGTCGACGTTGCCCCGGGTGCCGCACCGGGGACTGCAGCACCTCGCATTCGCACAGGGAGTATCTCCATGGCTACAATGCTCGAACTGTTGTCCAATGAACTGACGGGACTCGAATCGTCCCACACGTACAAGTACGAAGTCCCGATGCAAAGCGCGCAGGGCGGATCCGTCAAAGTGCGCGGCAAGAACGTGGTGATGCTTGCTTCGAACAACTACCTGGGATTGTCGAACCATCCCGTGATCACAAAGGCCGCCATTCAGGGGATCAAGGAGTATGGATACGGAGTGGCTTCCGTCCGATTTATCTGCGGCACGCAGGACATCCACCTCAAGCTCGAAAAGAAGATTGCCAAATTCCTCGGGGTGGAAGATGCCGTTCTGTTTTCCTCATGCTGGGCAGCGAACGAAGCCTTCTTCGCCTCGTTGACGAATGAGAAGCTCGGGATGGAGGAGTACCACGATGTAATCTACTCCGACAGGTTGAATCACGCCAGCATCATCGACGGGCAGCGACTGTGCCGCGCGGAAACCACCGATCGCAAGATCTACAAACATGCGGATATGGACGATCTGGTGCGGCAGCTCGAGGAGGACAAGGGGAAGGGGTACCGTTTCCGAATTATTGCGAGCGACGGGGTGTTTAGTATGGAAGGGGACCTCGCCCCGGTCGATCGGCTTGTCGAAATCGCGGCGGCCTACGGCGCGGTGTTGTTCGTGGATGATTCTCATGCGGTCGGGGTGTGTGGCAAGAGCGGACGGGGGACGCCGGAAGCCAAGGGCGTCCATGGCAAGGTGGAGGTCCTGACGGGGACTCTCGGAAAGGCGATCGGCGGCGCTGCCGGCGGATACATCGCGGGGAAGAAAGCGCTCGTTGACTACATCAGGCAAAAAGCCCGGACGTACATTTTCTCGAATTCCCTTCCGCCGGCCATTGTCTACGGGGCGACGGCGGCGTTCGATCTTCTGACGCGCGATCGTTCTCTGGTGAAGAAGCTCAAGAAGAATACGGAGTACTTCAGGAAGGAAATCGCCGGGATGGGGTTCACCGTGTTGAGCGGCGAGCATCCGATCGTCCCGGTCATGCTCGGTGAAGCGTCCCTCGCCCAGCAGATGAGCGATGAGCTCTTGAAGGCCGGTGTGTATATCCGGGGACTGTGGTACCCGGTCGTGCCGAAGGGCGAGGCGAGACTCCGGGCGCAGATTTCTGCCGCGTTAAGCCAGGCGGAAATTGGTCGTGCACTGCAGGCGTTCAAGAACGTCGGGACGAAGCTCAAGGTCATCTAACATAAACGAGTAGGATCGATGGGTTCCATTCAACAGCAAGATGTACTCTCCGCACTCCGGCAGGTGCGCGATCCGGATTTGAACCGGGATATCGTGTCGCTGAACTTCATCAAGGACCTCGTGATCCGGGGTTCGGAAGTGAATTTCACCATCGAGCTCACAACGCCATCCTGTCCGGTCCGCGACGATATGAAGGAAGCGGCGGCACGCGCCGTGCGCGAAAAAGTGGGCGGCGTGACCGCGGTGAACGTCACCATGACCTCAAACGTCACGCGCAATGCGCAGAAACAGGGAGCCGAGATCATTCCCGGCGTCAAGAATACGGTCGCTGTTGCCTCCGGCAAAGGAGGCGTGGGCAAATCCACGGTCGCCGTCAATCTTGCCGTGGCTCTCGCCCTGGATGGAGCAAAGGTCGGGCTCATTGACGCGGACGTGTACGGCCCGAGCATCCCCCTCATGATGGGTGTCCATGAGAAGCCGAAAGTGGTGAACAAGAGAATGCAGACGATCGAACGGCACGGCGTCCGGCTCATGTCGATCGGCTTCTTCGTGGATCCGAATGATGCGATGATCTGGCGTGGTCCGATGGCCAGCGGCGCGGTGCGACAGTTCCTGACCGACGTTGATTGGGGCGAGCTTGATTATCTTGTTTTTGATTTGCCGCCCGGGACCGGCGACATCCAGCTGACGTTGGTGCAGACGATCCCGCTCACGGGTTCCGTGATTGTCACGACCCCCCAGGACGTTTCGCTGGCGGATGCCCGTAAAGGAATGAGGATGTTCGAGAAGGTCAATGTCCCGGTCTTCGGGATCATTGAGAACATGAGCTACTACGTGTGCGCACACTGCGGCCATCGGGAGGAAATCTTCGCCCACGGAGGGGGACGCAAGACGGCAGAAGACCTGGGAGTTCCCTTCCTCGGTGAGATCCCCCTCTATACGTCGATCCGGCTTGCAGGCGACAAGGGAACCCCGGTGGTGGCGGACCCGGCGGGAGGCGCGCCCGCCGAGGCGATACGGACGATCGCCCGTGCGCTGGCGGCGCAGATCAGCATTCGCAATGCCGGGGCGGAGAACTCCGCCGCCCTCGAAATCGACCTCTGAGAAAACCCAGACCAACGATGACCACCGAAGAACGGATCGAACAGTCGCTGGAGCGGTCGCGACCGTTTTTGCGCGCCGATGCCGGGGATGTTGCGATGGTCCGGTTCCATGCTGACAGCGGCGTGCTCGAAGTCCGGTGGCTCGGCACCTGCGCCGTGTGTCCGATGTCGCGCATGACGCTCCGCGCCGGCATCGAGCGGGCCGTACTCAACGATGTGCCGGAAGTGAAGAGGGTTGAAGCTGTTCTTTGAATTTCTTTTTGTCTCCCATGAGCGCAAGGTCGAGCGTTGCCCGAATGGACTGACACAGACCGGATGACGCTGGCGACGGCGGTGGACCTCCTGGAGCATCCCGGGCTGGTCGCACGCCTCGCCACCGTGGTTGGCGGTCCGCTCGAGAAGGGGTTCGCCCTTCTTCCCTCCGACTGGAGAATCCGCGTCGCTGAGGCCAGCCGCACGGCGCTCTTCCGCGCGCTCGAGATCGCCGTGAAAAGCCTCGGACGCGAAGCGCCCGCATCGGGTCGCGCCGACATGCTTCACCGGTTGGCGGCGACCGCCTCAGGCGTAGCAGGAGGGGCTTTCGGGCTCGGAGCACTCGCCGTCGAACTTCCCGTCTCCACCACCATCATGCTGAGATCGATTGCCGCGATCGCGAGAGAACAAGGGGAGGACCTCCGGTCCTTGCATGCGCGCCTTCAATGCCTCGATGTCTTTGCCCTCGGCAGTGGCAATGAACGGAGTGACGGAAGCGACGGCGGCTACTGGGCGATGCGGATTGCGCTCTCACGTCTGACCACGGAAGCCGCGACGTTCGTTGCAGAGCGTGGGCTGGCGGAAGAGGGGGCGCCACCGCTGGTGCGGTTGATCACCACGGTCGCGGCGCGGTTCGGCACGGTCGTCAGCGAGGAAGTCGCGGCAAAGGCCATCCCGGTCGTGGGCGCCGTCAGCGGCGGAACGATAAACTATTTCTTTACCGATCATTTCCAAAAAATGGCGCGCGGCCACTTCAGCGTCCGTCGTCTCGAGCGCCGCTATGGCGAGGAGAATGTCCGCGCGAAATTTGAAGAAGCCCGAAGGTGGGGATGAACGCCCGTCTCAGCGTTCATGCTTTGGAAGGATTTTCTGATCTTCCCTGATGCGGCCGCTTTGCAGTTCCACTACTCTCCCTCCCGTCCTCCTTACGAGATCGTAGTTGTGCGTCGCCATGACGACGCCCGTGCCGCGCCGGTTGATGGTTCCGAGAAGGTCGAGGATTTCGATCGCCGTCGCAGGATCGAGGTTGCCCGTGGGTTCGTCCGCCAGCAAAAAGGACGGGCTGTTGACCATCGCCCTGGCAATGACGACGCGCTGCTGCTCACCACCCGAGAGTTCCTGGGGAGAGCGATAGCGAAGATGACTCAACCCGACGTCGCCGAGCGCCAGCATCACTTTCCTTTTGACCTCCGAATGCCGGGCTCCCGTGACCTCGAGGGCAAACGCCACATTGTCGAACACCGACCGATCGTCGAACAGCCGGTAGTCCTGGAAGACAATACCCAGCGATCGGCGCAGCATCGCCTTCTGTTTTTGCGTGATCCCCGCGGAGACGTAGGGATCAATGGAGACCGTCCCGCGGCTCGGGAGCAAGTCCATGTACATGAGCCGCAGCAGGGTGCTTTTCCCTGATCCCGTCGGGCCGATAAGGAACACGAACTCGCCGGGATTGATCTTCAGGGAGACTTCCCGAAGGATCTCGCGATCGTTAAACCCTGCAGACACGCTGTTCAAAACGATCATCGTATGCCTCGCTTGCGGTTCATCACGATGGCTTCGGCGAGATGCAGGGCCTCGACCATGCTCGACGGATCGGCCTTGTTTTTTCCCGCGAGGTCGAACGCCGTCCCGTGGTCAGGAGATGTGCGCACGATGGGAAGCCCCACCGAGACATTCACTCCTTTTCCCCGGGCCAGCAACTTGAGCGGAACCAAGCCTTGATCGTGATACATGGCGATCACAGCGTCGTAGACGTGAGGCCTGAACCGCGCGAAAAACCCGTCGGCGGGGAACGGCCCCTGAAGATGGATCCCTTCCTGCCGCAGGTCGTTCAGGACCGGTATGATGCACTGTTCCTCTTCTTCCCCAAGTTCGCGGTGTTCGCCCGCGTGAGGATTGAGACCGAGAACGGCAAGATGCGGTTTCGGAATCCTCCAATCAGAGCGCAAGGCGTTGTGGATTGTTATGATTCGTTCCCGGAGCAAGGCAGGGGTGATCCTGGCTGCGACCTCTCGTAAAGGGAGATGAATGGTCACCAGACCGACTCTCAAGGTTCGTGAGACGAGCATCATCGCGACATGTTCGCCCCGGCTGAGATGCTGGATCATCTCCGTCTGTCCTGGCCAACGATATCCGGCCTTGTGAAGCGCCGCCTTCGAAAGAGGAGCTGTCACCAGGGCGTCGGCTTCGCCTCCAAGGGCCAGGTCGACGGCACGCGTGATCGCCATGCCGGCCGTTTTGCCTGCAGCCAGTGCCAGCTCGCCCGGCTCGACCCTTGTGCCCGGATCATCGAAAGGCAAATCCAGTATCGGGATGCGGCGGCTCTTCCAGGACGTTCGTACGAAATTCCGGAGGCTGTCCCCGTTGGCGGCAACGGCAAAACGAGCAGGCAATCGACAACGTCTTGCGTAGAACTCGAACACCGGAGCTGGACCGAGGAGAAACGGAAGAGCGCGGCCACGAAATTTCCGCACGCCCTTCAAAGCGACTTCAGGCCCGATGCCGTTCATGTCACCCACGGTGACTGCGAGCAGTGGGATCATGACCCTGTGGAGGAAAGGAGAATGTAGTTCCCGTTGCGCGCCGTGTCTTCGAAAACGAACCGCTTGTTCAGCTTGTCGTAGACCCAGACTTCCTGGTACGGTTTGCCCGGCGTGAGCGTCCGCTCCGTCGATGACGGCGGCCCGTACAGCACGTAGATTCTTCCTCGATCCGTCTTCAGGCCGTCGGCCTGCCGCAATGTCGCATAGTTCCTCGTGGCAGCATCAACCCTGTGGTAGTATTCTGCCATGAGCGGATTGAGCGCCGATCCGGAGTTTGCTGAACGCGAATTCCAGAATGCTTCGAGCGTGTCACGGCGGCTTTCGAAGGACCCTTTCTTCATGCGATCCACGACTGCGTCGGGAAGGAGAATGCGCAGGGCATCGATGGCGCGATCGACATCGCGGAGCGAAGCCGGCATGTCGGGCCATAATGCGCGGCAATGCTCATCGACGACGGCATGCTGATCGCCGTGTTTCACGGTCAATGTCAGGTCATAGTCCCGAAGCGGCAAGGTGGCCAGCGGGAGGGGAATGACGATGCCGATCCCGGCGCCCTGGCGAAACACCCTGAAGCCCACCCGATCGGAATCGCGGTAGGGCACGAAGGAACAGTGTGCAAGGCTCAGGTAGTGTGCGGATTCAACATGCCGGTCCGCGCTGTGATCGCGGGACGAACGTCCGGCCTCGGAGATGGTATAACCGATGGAGACTCCCGTAGTATCGTTCAAGCCGATGAGTGTCGTGGCAACGTAGCCGCTCGATCCGAACAGGAAATCCTTGCCGAAATTCTGGAGTATCATCGTGTCGGGGAATGCAGAACCCGGGTCTCCCAGTCCGAAGAAAACGCTGCCCAATCCTGGTGTGGAGGACCGTTGCGGGACGATCGTCTTGCCTTCCTTGTCCGTCATGTCCCGCTTGCTCTCCAGATCGGTGAGCTCGGTGACTACCGAGTAGGTCCCCGGTGGGAGAGAGAGCGTGGCGATGCCTTGATACCATTCATGTCCTTCCTCCGGCGGCCTCACTGCCTCCGTGGACTGGTCGATTTCTTCGATCACACGCCCCGCCGAAGACCCGCTCGAATCAAAGAACTCGAACAGCAGCTCCCCCTTTCGCTTCAGTGGCCGCCGCGAAGACGCCAGACCCGAACGTGACGCAACGAAGAACCCCAGGTCGACCCGGTAAGGAATATCGATGCACCTGACGGTCGAGTCGCTCGGACCGACGAACAACGGCTGATATTGAAGCACCATGCGGTTTATCCCGGCCGGTGGACCCTGCTCCGGTCGTTGCGCGACGGCGTCGGAGAAGGCGAGAAGACCGCCGATGCAGAAGGCGATCACCTCCGTGGTCATCACTCTCTCACTCCTCTTGATGCTGGTCATTCATCCCCCCTGTGAGACACATGTTGCAGGTAGTCGGTCAAAAGGCGAACGCCGACCCCGGATCCTCCTTTGGGAAGGTAGCCAAGCGGCTCTTCGATGATCGCGGTCCCGGCGATGTCGAGATGCGCCCAGGGATACGACCCTACGAACTGCTTGAGAAACATCGCGGCACTGATAGCTCCCGCCCAGCGCCCTCCCGAGTTTTTGACATCGGCGACATCGCTTTTCAGGAGCCCTTCATACTCATCAAACATCGGCAGCTCCCACACGCGTTCGCCTGTCCGTTCCCCCGATGCCTTCAGTTGGCCGATCAAGTTCGCGTCGTTCCCGAGTAGTCCGGTGGCAAAATGCCCGAGTGCCACCACGACTGCTCCGGTGAGTGTCGCGAGATCGATGACGGCACCGGGATTGAACCGGGAAGCATACGCGAGCGCGTCCGCCAGGATCAAACGTCCTTCAGCATCCGTATTGTCGATCTCCGAAGTCTTGCCGTTGAGGTGCCGGAGAATATCTCCGGGTTTGAACGCCTTCCCTCCCGGAAGATTCTCCGTTACGGGAATCAGCCCGACAAGCGGCACAGGCAGCCCGAGACGGGAGGTGACAACGAATGTCCCGAGCACAGCCGCTGCCCCCGACATATCCATCTTCATTTCCGCCATGTTCGCAGCCGGCTTGATGGAAATTCCGCCAGAGTCAAACGTTACGCCTTTGCCGACAAGAACCACAGGCTTCTGATGTTTCGCCCGCTGCCCGTACTCAAGAATGAGGAAGCGGGGTGGTTTTGCGCTCCCCTGCGAAACGCCGATAAGCCCGCCCATCCGAAGAGACCGGATCTTTTTCTCATCGAAAATTGTCACGCGGAACCCGGATTCTTTGCCGGTCGATCTCGCGATGGCGGCGAAGGACTCCGGATAGATTTCATTGCCCGGCGCGTTGGCCAAATCCCTGGCAAGCCAGACAGCTTCTACGAGCACCGCGGCTTGTCTGATCCCATGTTTCAGCGCGTGCGTGTTGTCGCTTTCCCCCGCCAGAAGAGAGATCTGCGTGATCGCCGGCTCATGGTCCGTGCTTCGGTACTTGTCGAATCGATATAGAGCGAGCGAAGCCCCTTCGAGGAGCGCGGTCGCGACACGTGCTTCGCGTGGAGGCTCAAGTGCGGGCAGCCACGCTTTGTCGGACACGAACGATGGCATTTCGAGTATGAGCACGTTCTGCTTGAGTTGCGAAGCCTGTCGGGCTGCCAGCGCTGCCGCCCTGCGGAGGCGTTCAAGAGAGAGGTCCTTCATCAAACCGAGTCCCACCACGATCAGCGTTTTCCCGTCATAGGCGGGCGGAGTGAGGACGACGACCTCCTTCTCTTTCCCGACGAACGCCGGAGTCCCCAGCAACGGAACGGACCCGTGGAAGAGCGCCTTCAGGGCCTCGACCTTCGAAGCAAGCGCCGGCTTGTCCTGCAGAACGAAGACTGCTACGGACCCTTCCGGAGCCTGGTGATCGTGTTTGATCGCAAGAGTGAAACGCGGGATCTTCATGGGTGGCCTTCGCCGTCGACGGTGAGATATTTCTCTGCAGCATGAAGGACGCGCTGCCGGATCTCCGGGAGGGCGATATCGAACGCCCTCGCTCCGGCCGCGTTCTTGTGACCATTGCCGCCAAATTCCTTCGCCAGGTCATTGATGGGGATCTCGCCCTTCGAGCGAAAACTGATCTTCACGCCGTCACGGAGCTCCAGGAACAAGATCCCGATTCGCGCGCCTTCCACGCTCATGGGGTACGTGGTGAAGTTGTCGGTGTCCACCTCGGTCGTCCCCGTTCGGCGTAACATGTCCTGGGTGATGCTGACATGGATCAGCCCGCGGCTCCCTTCGATCTCCATTCTCGCAAGCATCTCGCCGAGCAGGTGGATGCGGCCGGGAGTCCATCGCTCGTAGACTTCGGAATAGAGTGCCACAGGGTCGGCACCCTTCTCGATGAGCGCGGCGACGATGCGGTGCGTTTCGGCGTCGACGCGCGGATAGCGAAACGATCCCGTGTCGGTCATGATGGCGGTATACAGCGAACCGGCGATGGACGGTGTGATCTCGCCGCCGAGGCGTTCGAGAAGCGCGTAGAGGATCTCACCGGTCGAGGTGGCTTCCGGGTCGATCAGGTACTGGTCCGCGAAAGGGTGGGGATCGAGGTGATGGTCGATGCAAATCTTGACCGCGCGGCTCTGCATCACCGGTGCTTCCATCGAGCGCAGGCGATCGGGTTGGTTCATGTCCAGGAGAACGATGACCGCGGCGCCCTCGACCGTCGCGGCGTCGCGGTCGGGAGCAAAACGTCGTATGGTGCCTTCGGGGTCGAGGAATCGGTAAAAGTAGGGGACGTCGCTATGGTTCAGAATCGCGACGGCACATCCTTTGCGTCGGAGCCACTCTGCCAGCGCGATCTCGCACCCAAGTCCGTCGCCGTCGGGATTGACGTGTGTTGTGAGGACAGCGCTTGGCGCGTCCCGAAGGATCGCCGCGATCTGGTCTATAGAGGTAGTGGCGTGCGCCATAGGGTCTGAAGCGTCGGGATCTCCATCTCCACAATCCGACAATATACAAAAAAAGGGGCATGGGAAAAAAGAAGGGAGGCCTTGGCCTCCCTTCGTCGTTCACGATGGAATACGATGCTACTGAATCACCCACGTTTCGTCGCCGTCCAAAAGTGCCTGCAAATCTCCTTCACCGCGTTTCGCCCGTGCCTTTGCGATCTGGTCCTCGAGCAATTCTTCATAGGTCGGCCGGTCAAGCTCCACGAAGATCCCCATCGCCCTCGGGAGCTTCGGATCGTGGATCATGTTGGAGAGAATGAATGCGAGGGTCAGGTCGTTCTCGTTATGCACGAGCAGATCGTTCACGGACGCGCCGCCGCCGGAAAGTTCGACGACGACCGGCGTGAAGCCGTCAAGCTTGATTCCCTTCTCCCGGTTTTTCCCGAACACGAGAGGTTTCCCGTGCTCCAGATAGACGATATTGTCGTCCCGCGTCTCCTTCTCCGTAAACTGGAAGAAGGCGCCGTCATTGAACACGTTGCAGTTCTGATAGATCTCGATAAATGCCGAGCCGTGGTGCTTCTCGGCACGGCGCACCATTTCCTGCAAATGCTTCGGATCGCGGTCCATGGAGCGCGCCACGAGCGTTGCCCCCGCTCCGAGCGCGAGCGAGACCGGGACGAACGGAGAATCGATGACCCCCATGGGCGTGGACTTGGTCTTCTGGCCGAAGACCGAGGTCGGAGAGTATTGCCCCTTGGTCAGGCCGTAAATCTGGTTGTTGAACAGCAGCACCTTGATGTTCAGGTTGCGGCGGAGGGTATGGATCATATGGTTTCCGCCGATGCTGAGGCCGTCGCCGTCGCCGGTCGCCACCCAGACATCCAGCTTGGGGTTAACCATCTTCACGCCTGAGGCGATTGCCGGCGCCCGGCCATGGATGCCGTGAATGCCGTAGACGTCAAGATAGTAGGGGAATCTGCTCGAGCATCCGATTCCCGACACTGCAACATACTGCTCCTTCGGACGCTTGAATTCGGGGAAGACCCGTTGAACCTGGGCGAGAATGGAATAGTCGCCGCAGCCCGGACACCAGCGCACGTCCTGGTCCGTCTGGAAATCCTTGACCGTCTGGACGGCCGGTGCTGGTTTCGGTGCTATCGTCTCAGGCATGCTTCCCTCCGAGGATTGAATCGATTTCTGCTTCGAGCTCCTCCGCCTTCAGCGGAAGGCCCTTCACCCTGTTGAACCCGCGGGCGTTCACGAGGTACTTTGAGCGGAGCAGTTGAATCAACTGGCCGCTATTGATCTCCGGAACGAGGACATTCTTGAAACGCTTGAGCACCTCGCCGAGGTTCGCAGGGAAGGGGTTCAGGTATCGCAGGTGAGCGTGCGCGACCGACAGGCCCCGCACCTTCGCGCTGGTCACTGCACTCTGCACGGCGCCATAGGTTCCGCCCCAGGCGATAACGAGAAGCTCGCCAGACTGCGGCCCGTCCACTTTCAGCGGGGGAACGTCCTGCGCAATCCGCTCGATCTTTGCAGCCCGCATCCTGATCATGAGATCGTGGTTGTCCGGATCATAGCTGATGTTGCCGGTGAGATTGGCCTTTTCCAGTCCGCCGATCCGATGCATCAGGCCCGGCGTTCCCGGGATCGCCCAGGGGCGTGCGAGCGTCTTCTCATCGCGTGCGTACGGCTGGAACGTGCTCGGGTCATTCGCGAACGACACAGGAATCGGCGGGAGGTTCTTCGCCTCCGGGATTCTCCACGGTTCGGACCCGTTGGCGAGATAACCGTCGGTCAGGCAGATCACGGGGGTCATGTACTTGATGGCGAGGCGCGATGCCTCATAGACCATGTCAAAGCATTCCGCGGGAGTCGCCGGGGCCACAATGCAGACAGGTGCTTCGCCGTTTCTCCCGAACATGGCCTGGGTGAGGTCGGCTTGCTCCGTCTTGGTGGGGAGTCCGGTACTGGGCCCCCCGCGCTGGACGTCGACGATGACGAGCGGCAACTCGAGCATGATCGCGAGACCGATGGCCTCCGTCTTGAGCGAGAGGCCCGGGCCGCTTGTGGTTGTTGCAGCGAGCGCGCCGGCGTAGGAGGCGCCGATTGCCGAACAGACCGCGGCAATCTCGTCCTCCGCCTGGAAGGTCTTGACGCCGTACTGTCGCATCTTGGAGAGCTCGTGCAGGATATCGCTCGCCGGCGTGATCGGGTACGAGCCGAGGAAGAGCGGCAACCCTGACTTCTTGGAAGCAGCGACAAGACCGAGCGCCGTGGCGACGTTCCCCATGATATTCCGGTATTTCCCGGCCGGGAGGCGAGCGGGCTTCACCTCATACCGCGTGGTGAAGATCTCGGTCGTGTCCCCAAAATTATAGCCCGCATGCAGGACGCGGAGATTAGCCTCCGCCACCTGGGCGTCCTTGTCGCCGAATTTTTCGCGGATGAATTTTTCCGACTGCTCCAACGGGCGGTTGTACATCCAGTACATCAGCCCGAGCGCAAAGAAGTTCTTGGTCTTGTCGACGATGCGTTGAGAAATATTCAGGTCGGCGAGGGCGTTGGAAGTGAGCTTGCTGATGGCGACGGGGTACACTTCGAACCGGGAGAGCGACCCGTCTTCCAGCGGATTCGACGCGAGCCCTGCGAGCTTGAGGTTTTTGTCGGTGAAGGCATCCTCATTCACAATGACGACGCCGCCGGTCTTGAGCAACTTCAGGTTGGTCACGAGGGCCGCCGGGTTCATCGCAACAAGCACATCGCACGTGTCGCCCGGCGTGAGGATGTCCAGGCTTCCGAAGCGAATCTGGAACCCGCTTACCCCGTAGGTTGTGCCGGCAGGGGCACGTATCTCCGCGGGATAGTCAGGAAGCGTGCTCAGGTCGTTGCCGAGGATGGCCGCTGTGTTCGTAAACTGTGTCCCTGTCAGTTGCATCCCGTCCCCGGAGTCCCCGGCGAACCGGATCGTCACGTCTTCGAGAGTTTTCAGTTCTTTCGTCGCCATGGAGATTCCCTGCGCTAGTTTCCTGGGATGCCCGAAAAGGGGAGTGAAGGGAGAATCGAGGAGGAAGAGGGAAGCGGTTTCTGGAGCACCGCCCATCCGGGACGCAACATCCAACCCATTCGTATATATGCTGTTTGCCGCATAAAGTCAAGCTCACCGGCCGGTCCGGAGACCGGCCTCATCGTCGCCGGCACCCGGCATGAGGACCGGGCGCCGGCACATCCTTGGCGTCCGTCAGTTACTCCCGGACGACCCAAACCTTGATCTTCCCCGACACGCTCGCGTGGAGTCTCGCGTCGACATTGTAGATCCCGAGTGCCTTGATCGGCTCAGGCAGTTCGATGACGCGCTTGTCGAGATCGATCCCTTTCTCCTTCACCGCATCGGCGATGTCCTGGGAGGTCACCGATCCGAAGAGTTTCTCATCCTCGCCCACCTTGACCTTGATCGTGATCGAGAGCTTCTCGAGTTCCGCAGCAAGGTGCTGGCTGGTCTTGAGCACTTTGGATTCGCGTCTGCCGGCCTGCTTTTTCTCCTCCTCCAGCGCGCGAAGGCTGCCTTCCGTCGCCGGGAAGGCGATCCCTTTCGGGATGAGGTAGTTCCGGGCGTAGCCGTCTTTGACGTCGACCAAGGCGCCGACCGCCCCGAGCTTTTCCTGGTCTTTCCGCAATATCACTTTCATGGATGAACTCTCTCTCGAGTTGATTAGCGAACGGTGTCTGAGACAAAGGGGAGGAGGGCCAGATGGCGTGCCCGCTTGATCGCCTGAACCAACTGCCGCTGGTGCTTGGCGCATGTCCCGGTGATCCGCTTCGGAATAATTCTCCCCTGCTCAGCGATAAACCGTTGCAGGCGTTTTTCGTCCTTGTAGTCGATGTAGATCTCCTTGGCATCGCAGAACCGGCAGGTGCGTTTCTTGCGTGGCGTCTGATCTTTTTCGCGACGGGGTTTTCTTGGTGTGAACACGGTATTCGATCTCCATTCTCAGTTCGTTGTGCGCGGGGATTAGGATTGAGTGACGGTGCCGGTGGCCTGGGGCTCGCGGGTCGGGACCGGGGCGGCTTCGGGCGGGGGGTTGAGTGCGGCCGCTGCCGCAGCTGCTGCCGCCACCGCGGCTGCCTGCCGTGCTGCCAGCGCCTTCCTGTCGAGCAGAATCGTCAGGTGCCGGAGGATCATCTCGTCGAGTTGATACGCACGGTCGAGCGCCGTCAGCATCGTCCCCGGCGCCTCGAGCTCCATGTTCACATAGAAGCCGTTCGTCTTCTTGTTGATCGAATAGGCGAGACGCTTCCGCCCCCACTTGTTGATTGCCGTGACCGTTCCGCCGTTCCGCGTGACGACTTCCTGGACGCGGCTGATGACGCCCTCAATCTGAGAATCGTCGAGCGAAGCATTCACAATGAAGGTTGTCTCGTACTGCTTTTTCGGTTTGTCCATGAGTTTCCTCCCTTTGGACTCCTATCTGGTTCATAGATGACCCTCCAGTACTCACCGGGCGGTGAACTGAAGAGTAGAGAAGAGAAGGTTATGTCGTCTGTGTCGGTATATTTTTGTCGTCTGCGGGGTTCTTCGGGTGCGATTCCCCTTTCTGTATGAATTCCTCTGCTGCATCGGCGGCACGGCCAACCATGTCCCGTACCGTTTCCCGTTCCTCCTTCTCGAACGGTGTGAGCACGAAATCCGCCATGAACTCCTTGGGCGGCATCACCGGTATTCCGATGCCGAGGCGAAGCCGGGGGATCTCATCGGTCTCGAGTGCAGCGATGATCGATGCAATCCCATTGTGCCCACCGTCGCTTCCCTTCCGGCGAAACCGCAGTTTCCCGAGAGGAAGCCAGAAATCGTCAAGAACGATCAGGAGCGAAGACACCGGCAGCTCGAAGCGATCGACGATGTCACGCACCGCCTCGCCGCTGTTGTTCATGTACGTCGTCGGCGCGACGAGGAACACTTCTGTTTCCGTAGTACCCCGGCGCGTCGTCGCGATGTCGTACGGACCGCGGCCCGCCTGCGGGCTTACCTTCCACCGTCTGCACAATTCAGTCAGGACCGCAAAGCCTGCATTATGCCGTGTCGCGGCATACCGTGTTCCGGGATTTCCAAGACCGATGACGGCAGCGCGATCCATCGGAGAGGGCTACTTCTTCTTTTCCTTCTCCTTGTCCTTCTCTTTCTCTTTGTCCTTTTCTTCAGCCGGAGCAGCTTCACCCTCTTCCGGCTTCTTCCCCTTCGACAGCACTTCTGGTTCGGCAGGCACTTCCGCCGCCGCTGCCGCTGCCTCTTCCGGTGCCTTCTCCACGACAGGCGGGAGGACGCTGACCACGGCGCTGTCTTCGTTTTCCAGCATGGTCACGTTCTGCAGCTGCAGATCGCGTACATGAATGGTGTCGTTGATCGCGAGCGCGGAGACGTCGATCTCCACTTTCGATGGGATATTCTTGGGGAGGCACGAGATGCGCAGACGGTGGATCACGTGCTGCAGCGTGCCGCCCTCCTTGACGCCGGCAGGCGTTCCGCCCGTCAGCACAACCGGCACTTCGATCGTGATTTCCTCGTTCTCCTTGAGGCCCAGCAGATCGAAATGCACCGGCTTGTCCGAGACCGGATCGAACTGCACTTCGCGCAGAATGCACTGCTTCGCGGTCCCGTCGACCAGCTGCAGCGTGACGATGTTCGTCGTCGACGTGTAGATCAGCGGGTTCAGGTTCAACGGGTCGACCGCAATATTCAAATTCTCTTCGCCGTGGGCATAGTAGACGCCGGGGATGAGCCCTTCACGCCGTACATGATGCGCACGCTTGGCCTTCGGGTCGCGGCGCTGGGCGTTCAAAACGATTTCAGACATTGTTCAACCTTTCCTTCGGTGCGATGTTACCCTTTGTCGACGTCAAACAGCGAGCTGATTGACTCGTTGTGAAAATTCCTTCGTATGGCCTCGGCGAACAGGTGCGCGACCGATTCGATGTGCAGTTTCTCACAGCCGTTCGACAACGGGATGCTGTCGGTCGCTATCAGCGTCGTCACCGGGGATCGCAGGATCTTCTGCATCGCCTGGCCGGAGAGCACAGGGTGTGTGCATGCGGCATAGACTTCCGCCGCTCCGTGTTCCTTCAAGGCGGCTGCGGCGTTGCAGAGCGTCCCCCCAGTGTCCACAAGATCGTCGACGATGAGAATGTTCTTCCCCTTCACATCACCGATCACGTTCATGACTTCTGCTTCATTCTGCTTCGGCCGCCGCTTGTCGATGACGATCAGATCGCATTCCAATCGTTTCGCGTACGCCCGGGCCAGCTTGATCCCACCGACGTCGGGGGAGGCCACCGCGAGGTTCGCGAGATGGAGACTCTTGAAGTACCGGACGAGCACCGCCGATGAATACAGGTGGTCGACCGGGATGTTGAAAAACCCCTGGAGCTGCGGTGCGTGCAGGTCCATCGTGATGATCCGGTCGGTGCCCGCGACCGTCAGAAGATCGGCAACGAGCTTCGCCGTGATCGAAACCCTGGGCTGGTCTTTCCTGTCCTGCCGCGCATAGCCGAAGTACGGGATCACTGCCGAGACCCTCCTCGCTGACGCGCGCTTCGCCGCATCGACCAGGATGAGAAGCTCCATCAGGTTTTCGGCCGGCGGATTCGTGGACTGCACGATGAACACATCGCTGCCGCGCACATTGTCCGCGTACTTCGCCCAGATTTCGCCGTCGCTGAAGTTCTTAATCTCCAAGCGTCCCATCGGCTCGCCGAGGGCTTTGACGATTTTTTCCGCGAGGACGCGGTTCGATCGTCCGGAGAAAACCTTGATACTGGGCATTTTCGGGTCGAGGAAGATGAGGGACCAGACCTTAGCCTTACAATATATGGAATTTGCTCAAAAAGCGCAACCATATTCAGAATTGACTTTCCAGCAGGTTTTGCGTAATTTGACGCGGTTTTTAAACAAGGAGCTATCATGCCTACCGACGCGAGCGCAAACGAACTGACACTACGCCGTCCTTCGACGATACTCGCCCAGGCATTCTGGGTTGCCGGTTTCAGTATTGCGACGGCCCTTGCCGCTCGATTGGAGATCCCGCACTCTCCGGTACCGTACACTCTTCAAACACTCGTGGTTCTTCTCGCGGGGGCGTTCCTTGGACCGAGAAACGGCGCGGTCAGTCAACTCCTCTATCTCTTGGCAGGATCGATGGGGCTACCGGTATTTGCCGGCGGCGCCGCGGGCGTGATGCAATTGCTTGGACCGACGGGCGGTTATCTCCTCGCGTTCCCGGCTGCGGCAGCGATGGTAGGCTATCTGGTCTCCGTTCGTCGATCCGTTGTTTGGACCTTCTTCAGCATGGCTGCCGGACTTGCCATCATCTTCGTTTCCGGAACGCTTCAGCTCTACGCGGTATTGCTTCACAGCGTCGGACAGGCTGTCAGTGCAGGTCTGCTGATCTTTTCGTGGTGGGATGGGATCAAGCTTACAGCGGCAACGATGATCTACTTCGAGGTCGCCAAGCGTTGGCCGCGGATCCCGTAAGAGTTCGCCGGCTTCCTGCAGCACGTCCCGTAACCCCGTGGTATTGCAGCGCCGCCTGGAAGAAGGATTCTTTCGGGCGGTTTCTCAAAGGTCAAATCCAATCGCAGTCTTCCACTTCCCGAACAGCTCGGCTGTTGCCTTGACATCGCCCATGCAATAGCGGGCGATCCGTTCGTACTCCCCGTTGGCAAACACGCTCCCCAGATCCTTTCCTGTCATCCCATCGCTCTTCGGGCTGTGAATACCGAATGCCTTGCAGCAAAAATCCAGGCTGTATTTCCTCACCGCGCCGTAGAACGTGAGTTGCTCCATCAAATCGAAACTCTCGTCGCTCTTGTAACGATAGGGGACGAGGTTTCGGGACGCTTTCACTCCCAGGACCGCCGAACGGATCATCAGGAACGGACAGTCGAAGGACCTTCCGTTGAAGGTGATGAACTGCCGGAACCTGCTGATCGCGCCCCAGAAGTTCTCGAGGATCTCGCGTTCTTCTCCCGGGATATACTCCACCATCCCGGATTCATCGATCGATCGCGCGCCGCCGGGATGTTCATAGAAGACCTGCCCCTTTCCCGTGTCGGGGTTCAGCATGGCGATCGCTATGACATGTGCAGTCAGCGGGCCAAGGCTCAACCGCTCGATGGTCTCCTGTTGCTCCTTCTCGTTCGTCGCGAATTTCAAAAGGTACTCCCGCTGCTCGTCATCGAAACTCTCGAGCGGATACGCCAGGGTCTCAATATCGAACACCACTCTACTCGGGGGATTGCCCATCAGTATCGTCCTCCGTGTGGGAGAAAAGTGTCTTGCTGACGGCGCGAATGACGTCCCAGGTGAATCCCCGCCTGCCGAGAAACGTCGACGTTCGCTGGCGAAGCTTCACCTCGACTTCGTTGGGACGAAGCGCACGTGATTTGCGGACAAAATCGCGGGCAAGAGAAAGAGCGCGCTGTTCGTCCGCCTCGGGTCCGAGAAAGCCCTTCAGGGTCTCTTCGATGATGTCTTTACTCACGCCGAGGAGCAGAAGTTTCCGTCGCAGGAGAAGCGCGCCGGCCGGTTTTTTTGCCAGCTGGTCGCTCACGTACGCGCGGGCGAACTCTGCATCATCGAGAAGGCGCGCCGCCTTCAACGATGCGATCGTTCTCTGGATCTCCTCGTCGCCGTATTCCTTTTCCCGGAGCTTGTCCCTGATCTCCTTCTCGGTCCTCGGCCGGACTCCCAGGAAACGCATTGCCGCCGCGTGAGCGCTGACGAGTTCTTCCGCCTGTTCGAGCTGTTGAAGGAGCGCGGGCGTCAGCTCGTCGCCGGTGCGAAGGCCAAAGCGCAAGAGCGTCTCAGGACCGACACCGAGCGCGAACTGGCCGTCAACGAAGATGTTCCGTCTGGAGGGGTTGCGTTCTTGAGGGGTGATGGATGTAATGCGCATCGAACGAGTGCCCGGCCCGAATGGCCGGGGTCACCGACGGCCATTCGGGCGGTAAGTGCGGGGCTTATTTCTTCTTGCCGGCGGCGGGTTCCGGCTTGGGGGCTGGGGTTTCTGCTTTCGGCGCGGGTGTTTTCTGACCGCTCCCGTTCCCCTTGTCTTCGGCGGCCGTGCCGGCGTCAGCCTTCACGGGAAGCGAGAGTTTCCGACGGGTTTCGGCATCGATCGTCTTCAGGAGTTTCTCGTTTTCCTGCAGAAACTTCTTCACCGCGTCGCGGCCCTGCCCGATACGCTCCTCCTTGTACGAGAACCAGGAGCCGGATTTCCCGATGATGTTCTGTTCGACCGCCGTATCAATGAGATCGCCGAGCCTCGAGATCCCCTCATTATAAAGGATGTCGAACTGCGCTTCCCGGAACGGAGGCGCGACCTTGTTCTTGACGACCTTCACGCGCGTCCGGTTGCCAACGATGTTCGTTCCATCCTTGATGGCCTCAATCCGGCGGACATCGAGTCGGACCGAAGCGTAGAATTTCAGCGCATTTCCTCCCGTGGTCGTTTCGGGATTCCCGAACATGACCCCGATCTTCATGCGAAGCTGGTTCGTGAAGATCACTGAAGTTTTGGATTTGCTGATCGCAGCTGTGAGCTTCCGCAGAGCCTGGGACATCAACCGGGCCTGCACGCCCATGCTGGGGTCGCCCATCTCGCCTTCAATTTCCGCGCGCGGGGTCAACGCAGCGACCGAGTCGATCACGATCACGTCAAGTGCGCCGCTGCGGACGAGCGTTTCGACGATTTCCAGGGCCTGCTCTCCGAACTCCGGCTGCGAGAGGAGGAGGCCGTTGACATCGACGCCGAGCTTCTTGGCGTAGGCGATGTCGAGGGCGTGTTCCGCGTCAACGAAGGCTGCGATCCCGCCGAGTTTCTGCGCTTCGGCGATGATATGAAGGCAAAGCGTCGTCTTTCCCGACGATTCGGGTCCGAAGATCTCGATCACCCTCCCGCGTGGAATACCGCCGATGCCCAGGGCGGCATCAAGCGATATCGACGCCGTGGAGATCACATCGACCAGCGCGATCGGCCCCTCCCCGAGGCGCATGATCGTCCCTTTGCCGTGCTGCTTTTCTATCTGATCAAGCGCGATCTTCAGCGCCTGTGCTCTGGCGTCTTTGTCGTCTGCCATGAATTCTCCGTCCTATAAGTAATACTGTCAACAGTGCGATTTTCCGATGAGGGGAAAGTTTTTTTCCTGCTTGTAGACCGAACCGGTGGGCCGCAAATCGCTGCGCATCAGCGAGAGGGAACCGATGACATATGGTTCCGTCGCAAAGGTAATGCTTTCCGCCGTTGCAAGCAATTGGCGCTGATTCCTTCCGCTGCGGATGCGGCCCAGGGTGAGGTGCGGATGAAACCTTCGCGTCTCAGCCGCGAATCCAAGAGGGACCAGTTGCTGTTCGACCGATTGCTGCAGAGGGGCGAGCCCGGCGTGAAGATCCTCAATCCCGATCCAGAGCACTCGGGGTTCCCTCGCGTTCGGAAAGAACCCGAGCGAGCGATACGCGATCGCAAATGGAGGAAATTCCTCAGAGAACCTCTGGAGAACATCGACAATATGCTCGAGCTGATCGTGCCGGGTTTCGCCGAGGAACTTGACCGTGCAGTGCATCTTGTCCTCGCGTTCCCACCCGACATCTGCATTCGCTGTGCGGAGCTTCTGTATCACCTCCATCGCGCTGGCCTTCACAGCGGCAGGGGTATCGAACGCGACGAAGAGACGGACCTGATCCACGAATGTGCTCGACTCGGGTGAGTGGGTGCTGAGCCTACATCGTCCCCGACACTCTTCTCCAGATCATTTCGAGTGCGGCTTGTGATGACCGCTCCTTGATCAGCATCCGGTCGTCACCGAATTGAAAGCGTTTTGCCACGGTTGAATTCCCGTCCGCGAACCCTATCCAGACAAGCCCGACAGGCTTCTCCGCGCTCCCGCCGGTCGGACCCGCGATCCCGGTGGTGGATACTCCAAAAGTGGTCCCGGCGATCCGCCGTACGCCTTCCGCCATCGCAATGGCGACAGACTCGCTCACGGCACCGTCGCGAGCGATGATGTCCTCTGGGACGCCCAGGAGATTGACCTTCGAAGCATTGCTGTAGGTGACGACGCCACGCTCGAAGTATGCCGAGCTCCCGCTGATATTGGTCAACCTGTCGGCGATGTGTCCTCCCGTGCAGGACTCTGCGACGGCGATGGTGGCGCCTTGTTGTGTCAGGAGACGTCCGATGACCGCTTCGAGGTCTTCCTCGTCGACGCCGTACACGAAGCGGCCGATCTTTGATCGGAGGGTGGCCTCGATGGCTTCGACCTTCCTGTCGGCTTCGGCTGCGGTCGGGGATTCGACGGAGATCCGGAGGCGGACGCCGGTGGGGGATGGGAGAAATGCGAGTGTTGCTCCGTGAAGGATCTCCTCCACAGGCCCAATCTGCGCGGCGAGGAAACTTTCCGTTGCGCCGGTGGTTCGCAACGTCCGATGCCGGATCCGTCCGGCCGATCCGAGCCCGAGGAGAAACGGGACCACGCTCTGATCGATCATGGTCTTCATTTCGTACGGGACTCCCGGCAGGACGAAAAAGTGCCGGTTCCCTCGGTCGAACTGTATGCCGGCAGCTGTGCCTCGCGGGTTCGGGACCACGACTCCTTTGGAAGGGAACAACGCCTGCTCTTCATGCGTCGGAAGCCAGGGGATTTTCCGCTGTTCCACCCGTGCCTTGATATGCTCAAGCAGCTGTTCGTTTTTCTCCAGCGGGCTGTCGAAGAATGTGCAGACTGCCTTTTTCGTAATGTCATCGTGCGTGGGGCCGAGTCCGCCCGTCACCACCACGATATCGAATGCCTCCCACGATTCTCGGAAAGCTTCGATGATGGACGACATCGAGTCGCCCACTGTGGTCATGCGCACGACCGCCACGCCGGCGTCGTTCAATCGTTCGGCGATGTATGCTTGATTCGTGTTGACGACCTGCCCGATCAGGAGCTCGTCGCCGATCGTAATAATGGATCCGTTCATAGCACGTGAAGGATG
>DATJPR010000300.1:0-4284 GCA_035506295.1 Bacteroidota bacterium
TTCACCGATGCGACCACGGAACACCGCTGGTCATGATCGAGATCCGTGGCCGGGCCGTCGTCGCTGATGTCGAGGAAACCGCCTGTCACCGCCCCCACTCCGTAGGCGTGAATGATCGAGCTGTTGATGTACCCGGAAAACGGTGTCTCGGGACTGCTGAAGGAAAAGCCGACCTCAATGCCCCGGATGTAGACCGTCGCAATGTTGACCGGCGTCTTGATGGCGCTGCTGCCGACCGTCTGGTCATCCACGCCCGGGACATCCTTCTTATAGAACCCGGTGATCTTCCCCCGGAGGCCGCCGGGGAACATGTGGGTATACACAGCCTCGAAGAAATCGTCCCGCTCGGGGAGCGTCGGCGTGAGCGAGCTGCTCACGTTGAGGGCGATGGATCGCAACCCCTCGATGTTTGTCGGCATGAAGATGCGCCCGTAGTACAGGTAGGCGGTATTGAACTGGTCGATGAAGAAATTCCATCGAACCCGCGGACTGACCTGGTGCTGCAGGGGAACGTCCGGGGCAATATGCTGGTCGTACCTCGCGCCGAGCTCGAACGAGGTCCAATCCAGCGGGTGATATTCGGTCTCGGCGAAAATGCCGAAATCGGAACCCTTGAAGTTTGTCAGGATGGAGGGACCCGGGTTTCCCGCGGAATCGTGCGAAGCAAAACTCTCCTTTCCCGAGGTGCTGCTGAAATTGAGCCCCCCCTTCACCATGAATGTGTGTGCGAATCTCTTATCAAGCGTGGTCCGGAGCCCGAGCGTCGTGAAACTCCGGTCCTCGGAGAGGAGATAGCTACGGGTGGTGTCCCCGGCAAACTGGAAATTCGGCGGATCGACGCTTCCCGGCGTGTAGACGAGTTCCCCCTCCCGCACATACGCTCCGGCGAACAGGTTAGACTCCCTGTCGATATCGGCATCCAGCGTCCGGAAATACGACAACGTCTGGAATCCGTTCGTCGTTTCCTGTATGTCCGAGGCGATCCCCTCGACCGAATCGTACGGTACCTGCGTATTTGTCCGGCCGAAATTCAGATTGGAGGTAAGATAATCGACGTCGCTCAGGATGTAATCGAGCTTTCCGTAGAGAAAGTAGTCAAACCCGTGATCGTGAAAGATGTCGGGGACGGGTGTGTCAATGCGCCTGTCGGTCTCCTGACGCGAGCCGGAGACGAAATACCCCAGGTTGCCGATGTGGTCGCTGATGGAGAGCTGCTGCCCGTTGGAATTGAGCGCCCGAAACGGACCGACCCGCGGTCCGAGCGTGTCCCCGGGTGAGGCCGGGGTGACCCCGTTGCCGGGTGAAAACGGCTTCGCGCCGTTGAACGTGAGATAGCTTCCGGCATATGTGGCGGCATCGAGGTGGAAGCTCCCTGTCGGGACGCGGTTGTTCAGATCGATGATCGCCGCCATCTGACCGCCGTATTCAGCGGGGAACCCGCCCGTTATGAACGTCGCCCTGTCGATCACCTTCGGATCGACGACTTCATTGAGGCCGCCGAACACACCGAGCGGGACCGGGAGTCCGTCGATGTAATAGGTGAACTCCCCGTGCTGCCCCCGGATGTGAACCTCGCCCGTCGGAGCGCGCGCGGCCCCCATGACGTTTTCCTGGATGAGCCCCGTCATCCGTGCCGTCGGCGGGGCATGATACGTCTCGGATTCGAACACCTGGTTGGCGGTCCGCGGGTCGATGTGCGAGACGGCCAGCTCATGCTCCCCGGTCACAACCACTTCCTGCTCAGTTTTCCCTTCGGAATGAAGCACGATCGTGTACGTGCGATGCGTCGCGTCAATCAGGAGCGAATCGAGGTACGTCCTGTATCCGACAAACCACGCCGACACATTGTACCAACCGGGGACGAGATCCCTGAACCTGATCAGGCCGGCAGGGTTTGTCGCATCCTGCGTGACAAACCGGCCGTTCCGCCGTATCACCACATGCGCCATCTCGATCGGGAGCTTGCCGTCGGCGTCCAGTACCGTGAATCGCACCTGGACGCCGTGGTCGTCGGGCCTGCCGGGGGGAGGGTCGTCCCTTGCACTCTCGAAGAATCCGCGGGTTTGCGCTGCAGCCGCACACGTAAGGCTGAGAAATGCTGCAAACGCCAGAATCGTCCTGATCCTCATTGTGAGCTCCTTCTGTTCATCATAGGGACACACTTCTCCAACGGAGAGAACATCTCCCGTTCATCGCAAGCGACGCCACGGCGCCCGAACCTCAAACGGGTTCAGGAACCGGCGCGCCCGGGGCGAGGTTCTTACGGGTGGAGACTTAAAGGGAGAGGAACGAAGGAGGACCGCGGACGGATTCGAGCGGGACCAGCGATGCGACAGGGATAACAGATGGTGTGAGCGCAACAGTGACTTCCGGTGCAACAACGGGAACCTGATCCTCTGCAACGGCAATATGGCCCGCTGCAAACTGGCAGGCGAGGCAGAAACCATGCGCGGAGACATTCTCCACTGACTGCGAGTGGGAACCGCTCAGGCAGGGATGACCATCGCCAACGGCCGGCAGATCGTCGCTGTGCATCAGTCCGATGGCAACGGCCACCGGTACGTACGCACAGAGCAGGAGGACACGAATCCCTTTGTTAATGAACGAGATCATGAATACTCCCAATAACGCGAATACCGGCCAGAAGTTCAAGCGCAGGATTCCGGAGATGTCTCGACGTACGATTTGTCCGATTCGACCTCTCCTGATCCTTCTGTTGCTGTTCTCCACAATTGTCGTTCAGGGGCAGGTGCGACCCGGCCCGGACGATCCGAGACTACAGGCCCTGGAAATCCTGGAGAACCGATTTCGGCCTTCAGGCAGGGACCAGGTGAATGACAAGTGCGGCCTGCATGTCATTGCTCAGGCCATCCGTGAGAGAGGAGCGCTCACCGGGTCCCAGAGGTCGGCGCTATCGATAGTGCAGACCAGACCGAGCCTGCAGACCAGTCTTGTGAAGGACGGATTTTGCATTCATTTCGACACGACGGGGATCAATACGCCTGCACTTCTTGACTCTCTTCACCGGAGGATTCCCGGGTCCGCCGTCGCATACGCAGATTCTGTGGCGTCTATTGCCTCGTACGTGCACATCTATGTAACATCTGTTCTCGGATTCGCCGCGCCCCCTTCCGACGGCAGCCTCGGCGGCGGGCCTGAGTTCGACATCTACGTTGAGGACCTGGGGCCCGGGCTTTACGGACAAACAACACCGGATATCGATGTCGTCAACGGGGGAACCTCCACATCGTTCATAGAGATCCACAATGATTTTTCGTTCGTGAGTCCGGCACAGAACAGGGGTCTGCCGGCCATGCGCGTTACGCTGGCACACGAATTCACGCACGCCGTCACAATCGGGAGTTACGGATTCTGGCTCAGCGACATATGGTTTCACGAAATCTCTGCGACCTGGATGGAAGATGTGGTCTTCCACGGGATCAACGATTATCTGAATTACCTCTTCTCGGCCGAGAGCCAGTTCCAGACACCCGACGTCCCTCTTCCCACCAATGATTTCATCTACTACAGTCGCGCAATATGGGGAAAGTATCTGACCAAGAAATTCGGGCGCGATGCTATGCTCCACATCTGGCAAACCGCACACGGGATGGCGCCGATCCCTGCGACAGATTATACACTCCGCACTCAGTATGGATCGAGCCTTGCGGCCGCATTTGCCGAGTGGACGCTCTGGAATTACTTTACCGGTCCCCGGGCGGATACAGTCCGGTACTATGACGAGGGTCGGCTCTTTCCCCTGATCGCGGAAACGCCCTATGGACTCAACGTTCCGACTCAACAGGTTACCGGCACGCTCCCGTGCCTGAGCAGTACGTACGCGGCATTTCTGACCGGCAACGATACAGTCACCGTGGCGCTTGCCAACATCAATACGTCCTGCTCCCCAGGCGCCGCAACGCCGCTCCCGTATTCCTACACAGTCGCTTCATCCCGGCCGGCCGACACGTACCGGGCCATCGCCGGCGGCCTCTTCCTGGCTCTCTCGGTGGCGGATCCCACTCAATGGGCGGTATGGGATATTGACAGGACCGGAGCGGCCGTCCCTCAGGTGGCCGAAAACCGGCCTTACCCGAATCCGTTCCGGCCCGGAAACGGGGGCGCCGTGTATGTGCCAACAGCCGCAGACGAAGCCGATGTCGCGGTGTACGCGAGCAGTATGGATCTCGTGTATCATGACCATCAACAGGCGACCAGCCATCTGGGGCAATCGGTTTTTGTGTGGGACGGCCGGACGAATGCGGGTGCGACGGTGCCTTCCGG